>SXKT01000089.1 GCA_005778035.1 Chloroflexota bacterium | reverse complement strand
GGGGCTTTCATATACCATCCCCAAGAGGTGTCGTTATCATGGGTTCCGGTGTAAACCACACAATTTTGTGGATACAAATGGGGTAAAAAGGGGTTATCTGGTCCGGAGAATGCAAATTGGAGTATTTTCATGCCAGGCAAGTCAAATTGATCCCGCAGTTCAACTACATCCGGTGTGATCTCACCCAGGTCTTCAGCGATGATCGGTAGATCTCCCAAAGCCTTTTTTATCGCATCGAACAAATCCGCGCCGGGACCTTTCACCCATCTGCCATTGATCGCCGTTTTTTCACCAAAAGGGATCTCCCAATATCCGGCAAAACCTCGGAAGTGGTCTATGCGCACAATATCGTACAAACCAAGAGCCGCCTTGATCCTGTCAATCCACCAGACGTAGCCGCTGTTTTTGTGAATTTCCCATTTATAAAGCGGGTTCCCCCACAATTGTCCGGTTTCTGAAAAATAATCTGGTGGTACCCCAGCCACAACCGTGGGGCTGCCTTTTCCATCCAGGTAGAACAGTTCAGGATTGGCCCAGGTATCTGCTGAATCCATCGCCACAAAGATCGGAATATCGCCGATGATCTGGATATTCTTTTGATTGGCATACGTTTTTAAGGCATTCCATTGGCGATAAAACAAAAACTGCAAACATTTGACCTGTTCTATTGCCTGGTAATTGTCGCGAGAAAACGCTTCAAGGGCTGGTTTTTGCCTGGTCCTAAGTGTTTCCTCCCACTCATTCCAAGCCTTGCCACCATGGATATCTTTGATCGTCATAAAAATAGCGTACTCATCCAGCCAACCAGAATTACCAGCGCAAAATTGTTTGAATTCACTTCTTAATGTTTCGAATGCATCCAAGCTTACCAACCTGCGATAGGCTCTTTGGAGCAAGGCTGGTTTCCATTGATACATTATTCCGAAATCCACCCTGTTTGGATCCCAAGCTGGCATGTCGGCAAGGTCGTTTGGTGTCAACAGACCTTCATTAAGTAATAATTCCGGGCTTACCAGGTAAGGGCTCCCAGCAAAGGCTGAAAAACATTGATAAGGTGAATCACCGTACCCTGTTGGCCCCAGTGGCAAAACCTGCCACAGCCGGCAACCACTTTCAGCAAGGGTATCAATAAATGTGAAAGCCTCTGGCCCAAGGTCACCAATCCCATAAGGGCCAGGCAAGCTGGTTGGGTGCATTAATATTCCGGAGCTGCGCCTAAATGTCATTTTCCCTCCCTCAAGAGTTCCTGAAATAGTGATAAATATTGAACGGCAGATCGATTCCAAGAAAAATCCTCTGCCATACAGGTTAATTGGATCTTGTTCCAGGCTGATCGTTTGGCGAAGGTTCTTTTCGCCTTTCGAATACACTCTGCAAGCTGTATTGGATCTGCCTTTTCAAACAGGAAGCCGGTTTCCCCTTCATGAATTGTGTCTTTCAAGCCACCTGTACTTCGAGCGATCGGAATTGACCCGTAACGCATGGAGATCATTTGGGCAATTCCGCAAGGCTCATAGCGGGATGGCATTGTGATCATATCCGCACCAGCATAGACCTTGCGCGACAGTATGCTATCAAATTTAATGAGAGCCCGAACCTTCTGGGGAAAGGCGGATTGTAATTGAAGGCACTCCTTTTCAATTTCCGGGTTGCCGGTACCAAGAATGATCAGCTGAAATTGTTCATCTACCAACAGGTTCGCCGCATGTACCAACAGGTCGACCCCTTTTTGTTGATCCATTCTGGTGACCATTGCAAGTAAAGGAACAGAAGGATCTTCCGGCAACCCAACCAATTGTTGAAGTGCGACTTTGTTATCGCTTTTCGCCTTTAATTCATTGGCCGAAAACCTGGCCAGAATATGTTGGTCTGTTGAGGGATCCCACATTTGCAAGTCAATTCCATTAACGATCCCAACAATATCATTGCTGCGTGCTTGGAAAAAGGGATCAAGTCCACAACCAAATTCTTCCGATTGGATCTCCTTCGCATATGTCGGTGAAACTGTCACAATTTTATCGGCAGCCAACGCTCCCATTGGCAAGGGCACATGTTTCCCCCACCAAGGGAGAAGATCTGATTCGACAGGTTCAATCCCGTATTTTGACAATACCGGTTCGCTTCCTGCACCCATATAGGCAAGGTTGTGGATGGCCAAAATTGTCCGGGTTTTGGACCAAAATGAACCCATCAGGTTGTGTTTGACAATGTGGGTCGAGATCGCGGTATGCCAATCGTTCGCGAACAGAACATCAGGCCGCCATCCTTGGTTTTGGCAATGGTACATAGCCGCAAAGACAAAAAAAGTAAATTTATCCGCGTCTTTAAGAATGTCTGTAGAATATACTTTTTCACAGGCAGAAATCGGCTCGCCGGAAATGAAAGTTATTTTTACGTCCCCACTTACTAATGAAAGTGGTTGGGCTACATACTTTACATTGTTGGCTGAAAATTTTACAGGAGGTTCTGATTGGGTGGAATATGAGGAAAGGTCGATACGGGTATGGTGCGGAAGTACCAAATGAATTTCCAGTTGAGCATCCAGGGCTCGCAATGCTATCGGCAAAGATCCGGCTACGTCCCCCAACCCACCGATCTTAATAAATGGTTCCGCTTCTGATGCAAGGAATAATACTTTGATGGGCGCCATGGTCGCTTTCCCTTCATTTGGTTATCAGGTGGTATAAAAAAACCCCGAAACGGGGCTTTTTGGGAGGCTGGACGGTTTCGAACCCTCAACATCCACATCCACAGTGTGGCGCTCTGCCTTTGAGCTACAGCCTCCATTTTTTAATTGCCGGCAAATTATATCACACGGAAATTATTTTTCAAGGAAAATTGGAATATGTTATCCGCCACTTGGTCAAAGGATAGGATCGAGCCCTTGGGCAATATGCCTGGCAAGGTCAGCCAATGGGACCTGCACCTGGGTGGCGTTTTGAAGGTCCTTCACCGAGGCTACATTAGCGGCGATCTCATCTGGGCCTTGAACAACCACAAACCGAACTTTGGCTTTATCAGCAAACTTAAATTGTTTCTGAAGTTTTGTCGCTTCAGGGCTTAGAAGGGTATTAATTCCTGCTTTTCGAAGCAACGCCGATGACGCCGCAGCGGCCGGGTAGGTCTCGCTGTTAAAAATGGTGACCAATACTTTCGCCGGTGCGGGATCCTCTGCAGCCACCAATCCGGCTTCCCGCAGTATCAGCCCAACTACAACATCTCCCATAGCGAATCCAACGCCAGACAACGGATCACCGCCAACTTCCTTTAGTAAGTTGTCGTAACGGCCCCCGCCAAAAATTGCTCTTTTTACACTGCCCGATGTGTCGAAGGCTTCAAATACCGTGCCCGTATAATACAAAAGACCGCGCATAATGTTGGGATCAAATTTTACATATTCAGACACCCCAAGGGAGACTAAAGCAGCCATCAGCCTTACCATCTCCTCGGAGGACTTCCAAAGGTCATAATTGCCTAAAACCGCTTTTAGACCACTAAGTTGTTGTGCGGTCAGGCCGATCTCCAAAACATAGGCATCCCATTTATCGGGTTCCATCTTCGTGCGCCGATCCACCGCGTTTGAAATCGCCAATCTTTTCTCTGGTTCAATCCCCAAATCCGAAAATTGTTGATCCATCAGTTTTCGGTTATTGACCAAAATACTCGTTTTATCGGGCCCCAACCCCGACAACCGTAAAAAAGTGGCTGCTACAGCAATCAATTCCGCGTCTGCCTCGGGAGAATTTACTCCAACCATATCCACATTCCACTGGAAAAACTCCCGAGACCGTCCGCGTTGGGGGCGTTCGTACCGCCAAAACGGTCCAAATGACCACCAACGAAGCGGGTAACTCAATTCATTTTGTTTTTGGGCCACCATGCGTGCCAAGGTTGGTGTTAGTTCTGGCCTCAAAGTGATCAAATCTCCGCCACGATCGGCGAAAACAAATGCCTGCTCTTTCACCAACTCATCGCCCGATTTTGCGGCATACAAATCAATCGTTTCAAGGAACGGGCCATCCCATTCAAGAAATCCATACAATTCGGATGCTTGCCTTGCCTTGTCATAGATATAGTTCCTCAAGGCCATTTCAGCCGGATAGAACTCACGTGCGCCCTTTACGCCTTGAATTAGTTTTTTTTCTGCCATTGTTTGTACCTGCCGACTGAGATTTTATAGTTTTTGCTTGGTTTTGGTATAATAACACAGTTAAATTAATTGTAACTTCAACCAGGAGCATTATGCAGATCAATTATAGAGAACCCGCCGCTGACCTTCAAAAGCGCATCGAGATTCACGAAAAATATGGCACCCGCAATATTGATGAATGGAACGTCGAAGTGCTCAATCCCCAACCAGGCCAGTCCATCCTCGATGTTGGATGTGGCGCAGGCAAACAATGCTTTTTATTTGACAAACACACCCAAGGCCAAGCACAGATCTTTGGTGGTGATTTTTCGGAAGAACTTTTGGGCAAAGCCAATGAACGTTTGGCAGGCCTGGGAAGTAAAAATATCCACTTCCAATTTTTAGATTTCAATAAACCGTTCGAATTTCAGGATGGCAAATTCGATATTGCAACCAGCTCTTTCGCCATTTACTATGCCAGCGATCTTAAATTCACTTTCTCTGAAGCGTATCGGGTATTAAAACCTGGCGGCCGTTTGTTTGTGACTGGCCCCCTGCCTGAAAATAAAAAAATGTTTTACGACATTATCAAAGAAGCAACCAATAAAGCTATTCCACCGATGCCCGGTTCCAGTCGCTTTAAGGGTGAGATCTTCAATACGATCGACTCCATTTTTGATAAAACCGAACTTTTATCCTGGGAAAATCCTTTGATCTTCCCTGAGGTTGAACCCTTTATGGAGTACGTTCAAGCCTCGCTGAATGAAGACCGCAAGCTTTGGACAGACCTGTTCAACAATGCCGAGGAATATAAATCATTGATCGGATCCATCGAAAAGGTTGCGAAAGCCTGGCATGCACGGGATGGAAAATTGGTGATGACCAAGGTGGTGGGCGGAATTTTGGCCCACAAAAAATAAGGCTTCTGACGATTATGAATTTTTTTGGTAAAAGGATCTTGTTTGTTGGAGCCCACCCAGATGACATCGAGCTGGGTGCAGGCGCTTTTTTGCACCATGTATTGCCAAGGAATGAAGTGCTGTGCCTGACCCTATCAGACAACCAAAAAAATCCCACGCTTAAAAATATCATTGCTGAACATTACGCAAGTTTCAAGGTTCTCGGCGTTCCGGATGAGAAGGTAATTCTGGAAAAGTTTGAGACACGGAAATTTCCTGAGCAACGGCAAGATATTCTCGAGTATTTGTTGAAAGTTCGGAAGGATTATCAGCCGGACCTTGTTTTAGTCCATACCCGTTCCGATATCCATCAAGACCATAACGTGGTCACCGAGGAGTCGTTGAGGGCGTATCGTGGCACGACTGTCCTTGGTTTTGATGTCGTCCGTTCCAGCTATGGGTTTTTTCCCCACTTCCTGGTTGGAGTTACTCGGGAAGATATGGAAAAAAAGATCGAAGCCTTGGCTGAATACAAAACCTACCACGACAAGTATTATTTCAACGAAGAACTTTTACGCTCCACAATGGTCCGTCACGGCGCTTTGGCTGAAAAGCAGTACGCCGAAGGATTCGACATTCTGCGAATTGTCGCCGATTATTATAAAAACTAACATAAAAAACCCGCCGAATCGGCGGGTTTTTTGCATAAATTATTTTTTGATCCCAATATATAGAGTTGAGCCGATCACTTCGATCGGATAGGTAGGGATGCCGACGACGGCAGGCATGCTTTTCGCTTCCCCGGTACGAATGTCAAATTCGGCACCATGCCGCGGGCATACGATGCAATGGTCATCGATCAAGCCATCTTCCAAACGACCGTCGTCGTGGGAGCAAATATCACCAATGGCATATACCTTGCCTTGTACTTCCACGATGATAATCGCATTATCTTCGATTGATAAAAATTGGCGCTCCTTAAGATCAACACCTTCGATGTCGATCTCAAAAACGTTGTAAACAGATGTATCGATGGAATGTTGTGTCATTTTATTAGTCCAGCTCCACATCATCTGCGGCGCTAAGGCCGTAAATGCCCGCTTTAAGCACCTTTAGGGATAACAAAGCGCATTTTAATCGCACCGGGCCTGGCTCAATCCCGATCAACTCTATAATATCATCCTTCGTCATTGACTTTACTTGTTCAATATTTTTTCCGATCGCATGATCCAATAAAATATCGGCAGTGGCTTGAGAGATGGAACAACCGTGGCCATCAAATTTTGCATCGGAGATCAGGCCATTTTCGTCTGTTAGCAGTGTGATCTCGATGTGGTCACCACACAGCGGGTTATTATCAGCAAATTGAATGTTATTGGGGTTCAAATGGCCACGATGAGAAGGGTGGTTGTAGTGTTCAATGATGATCTCACGGTATAAATCGTCCATATTATCCTGCCATAAAATATTTTTGCACAGCGAACAGACCCTCGATGAAGGCATCGATCTCATTTTTTGTGTTGTATAAATAAAAACTTGCCCGGGTTGTAGCCGGGATTGAAAATACTTCGTGCAAGGGTTGCGCGCAATGGTGCCCTGCCCGCACTGCGATACCACTTCTGTCCAGTACCTGGGCAACATCATGCGGATGGATCGAGCCGATTGTGAAGGCGATGACGCCGCCTTTATTCCTGGGGTCGGCATTGAAAACAGTTACCCCTGGTACTTCTGAGATGCGTTCGAGGCCATAAGTTAACAGGTTTTGTTCGTGCACTTCGACGGAATCCATACCGAGTTCGCTAAGATAGTCGATCGCAGCGCCAATACCGATCGCTTCCGCGATGGATGGGGTACCGGCCTCAAATTTGTACGGGAGCTCGTTGGGGGTGAACCCGGAAAATTTTACTTCTTTGATCATATCGCCGCCGCCCAAAAATGGATCCATTTGCCGCAATAGGTCCAGTTTTCCGTACAGTACTCCCAAGCCAGTTGGGCCAAGCATTTTGTGGCTCGAAAAAGCCAAAAAATCGCAATCCAAGTCCTGAACATCCACCGGAAAATGCGGAACAGACTGAGCCCCATCTACCAAAGTGATCGCCCCAGCAGCATGCGCAAGGGAGATCATTTCTTTGGCGGGGTTGATGGTGCCCAACACATTGGACATATGGGTAAAACCCACCAATTTCGGTTCCTGGGCCAAGAGTTGTTTGAAATGATCCAAATCCAACTTTCCATCAGGGGTCACCCGCGTAAATTCTAAACGGATCCCCAACTGCGCAACCAACATATGCCAGGGAACAATATTGCTGTGGTGTTCCATTTGGGTAAGTACGACCAGATCACCGGCTTTAAGGAACTTTCGTCCCCACGATTGTGCAACCAAATTGATCGATTCGGTAGTGTTCCGAGTGTAGATGATTTGTTTTTGCTTTGGCGCGTTAATAAAAACAGCGATCTTTTTCCGGGCTTGTTCATACAAATCTGTCGCTTCCTCAGCGAGTTTATGAACACCTCTGTGGATATTTGCATTGCTATGGCGATAATAATGGTCCATTGCATCGATCACAACCGAGGGTTTTTGGGAAGATGCCGCGGAATCGAGATATACCAACTTTTTTCCGGCGTGAATTTCACGAGAAAGGATTGGAAAATCTGCCCTTATTTTTTGTTCATCCAACATATTGACTAAAAATCCTCAAAAGTTTTTTTGATCGGGGGCACTCTTTTGCCGGTGCCAAATTGCCGGATTTGATCGGAGTTCATCGGAAACCAAAGGATATGGTCAGGTACCATCCAGCCATCAGTTAAGAACACATCAGTGCGGAATTGGACCGCAACCATTTTGCTGTTATCGATTTGAACGACGATCCCTTTTAGCCAACCACGCACCCGCTCTTTGTTGCGTTCGTGGTCACAGTATGCATCCACTGCATCGCCTACTTCATAAATTTGGTTATTATCGGGCGACCGCATAAAAGCAAACTCTTTTCCTTGCGATCGGGAACTTTTTTTAACCGGTGAAGTACCGTGAGCAAGTGGTTTGGTGGTTTTCATGTATCCTCTGTTATTTATTTAGTTTTTCATTTTTTGAAGTATGGCATCCTGGAATCGTTGCCGAACACCTTCAAATGGTATTCGTTGCATGATGGGATCAAAAAATCCTTCTACTACGATTCGCTCAGCCTCTTTTTGCGGAATGCCGCGGGATTTTAGATAAAAGATCGGCTCTTGTTCCAATTTCCCCACTGTTGCGCCATGGGTACATCGAACATCGTCAGCCAGGATCTCAAGTCCAGGGATGGAATCTGCCCTGGCTTTGTCGCTGAGGATCAAATTCCGGTTTGCTTGATATCCATCTGTCTGCTGCGCGTCTGGGGCTACGTAGATCATCCCTTGCCAAACTGAGCGTGATGAATCGAGTAAAGCACCCTTAAAAAGCAAGTCGCTGGTAGTATGGGCTGCAAAATGGTTCTGTTGCGTGTCGTGATCCAAATGTTGGTTTTTGTCAGTCATATAAAAGCCAGACATTCTGCCCCAAGCACCCTCACCAGCAAGATCAAGATCTGAAAAATTTTTGGTGAGTTTGGAGCCTACCGCGCCAAAAATCCAATCCAGCTTTCCATTACTATCAACCCTGGATCGTTCATGTGAAAAATTCCACACATTGCTACCTAAAGATTGTAATTCAACAAAGCGCAAGTCGGCATTTTCGCCAACATGAATTTCAACATTGGTGGCTACCATCACCCTGTCAGCAGATTCCTTGGGGGAAGCGGACTCATGAACATAGGTGAGCGAAGAGCCCTCTTCAAGGTAGACCAAAATATTGTTGATGAACGCCAACCCATCGCCCGCACCCCAAAAGATCGAGTGCAAGGGTTGCTTCACGTGCACCCCCTGCGGGATGTAAATAAAAGCGCCATTTTGGGCAAACGAAGCTGACATGGCGGCAAAAACACTTTCTTCAGGGCTTACCAATGTGCCCAAGATCTTTGCCACCAGTTCGGGGTAGTTCTGTTCGGCGGTACGCAGGTCACAGAAGATCACCCCTTGGGATTCAAGATCTGCCCCAACGGTTCGTTCGGTGCCGTGTGGTGTAACTACCAGTTGGCCACCAAAATGGTCATCCACTACCGGTTGAAGGATTTCAACGGGAACCGCCGGGGAACGAGGATCGGCATCAGTGAAAACCCGAAACAAGTCCGCGGGCAAGTTGCGCAAGTCTGTGCGGCGCCATGCCTCCATGGAGGTGGTAGGCAACGCGGCCGATTGATAAGCCAGTAAAGCCTTGGAACGAAACGCGTTTGCGCTGGCTGGAATTTTGTTGGCATCGATCTGCGCAAAACCTTTTTGTTCAGTTTTCCGCAGGGTTGTTGTTAATTTTACGCTTGACATACTATCCGATCGATCCTTCCATCTGTAATTGGATCAGGCGATTCATTTCTACTGCATACTCCATTGGCAATTCCTTAACCAAGGGTTCAATAAAACCAGACACAACCATCGTTGTCGCTTCTTCTTCAGAAAGGCCGCGGCTCATGAGATAAAAGAGTTGTTCCTCTCCTACTTTTGATACCGAAGCTTCGTGCCCAATGGTTACATCGGTCTCATCGATCTCAATGTATGGATACGTATCGGAGCGCGATTTGGGGTCGAGCAAAAGCGCGTCGCATACCACATTGGATTTTGATTGTTTGGCGCCGTTATACACTTTAAGCAATCCACGGAAAGAAGATCTCCCGCCGCCTTTGGATATGGATTTGGATACCACCTTGCTGGAGGTATTTTTGGCAAAATGGACCATTTTGGATCCTGCGTCTTGCACTTGTCCCGGGCCGGCAAATGCCATCGAAAGCATTTCACCGTGGGCGCCCGGTTCCATCAGGTAACAGCTTGGGTACTTCATCGTCACTTTGGAACCAAGGTTGGCATCAACCCACTCGTGGGTGCCGTTCTCAAATACCATTGCCCTTTGGGTTACCAGGTTATATACATTGGTAGACCAGTTTTGGATGGTGGAATATCGCGACCGCGCCCCTTTTTTAACGATGATCTCGATCACGCCGCTATGGAAGGAATTTGCCGAATAAGTGGGCGCGGTACAACCTTCAACATAATGGACCTGAGCGCCTTCATCAACAATGATCAAAGTACGTTCGAATTGACCAACATTGGGGGTATTCAGGCGGAAGTATGCCTGCAAAGGCAAGTCTACTTTTACTCCTTTGGGCACATAAACAAATGAACCGCCAGACCAAACCGCGCTATTTAAGGCGGCGAATTTGTTATCCTCGATGGGTACAACGGTTCCAAAATATTCTCTGAATAAGTCTGGGTATTGTCGAAGGCCATCTTCAATAGACAGGAAAATGACTCCTTGCTTTTCCAAATGTTCCAGCACGGAGTGGTACACCATTTCAGACTCGTATTGCGCACCTACGCCAGCCAGGAATTTCCTCTCCGCCTCTGGAACACCCAATCGGTCGAAGGTCTTTTTAATGTCATCCGGAACATCATCCCAGGAACGTTCGCTTTTTTCGGTGGGTTTGACGTAATAGAAAATATCGTCCAAATCCAATTCTTTTAATGCCGGCCCCCAATTGGGCATGGGCCGTTGCAAGTAATGCTTTAGGGCTTTCAACCGAAACTCCAGCATCCATTCCGGCTCGCCCTTCATCCGAGAGATATTGCGAACTACCTCTTCGCTTAAACCTTTTTGCGACTTAAAAACGTAATTGTCATCACGGTCATGAAAACCATATTTGTACTCACCCAAGTTTTCAAGGATCTGCTCATCTGTGCTCATACTCTGTTCCTTTTCTATGGGTATCCGGATTATGCGGTTTCTTCGTATTTCTCACGAACCCAGTCGTAACCGTGTTCTTCAAGGTGTAAAGCCAATTCGGGGCCGCCGCTCTCTACGATGACACCGTTCATCATAATGTGAACAAACTGCGGTTTGATGTAGTTTAGTAATCGCTGGTAGTGGGTTATGACCAAAACCCCCAAATCCGGTCCACTCAGGGCGTTCACGCCTTCAGATACAATGCGAAGAGCATCAATATCCAAACCCGAATCGGTTTCATCCAATATGGCGATCTCAGGTTTTAAGGCTGCCATTTGCAAAACTTCGGCCCGTTTTTTCTCTCCACCTGAGAAACCGTCATTGAGATAGCGGCCTGCGAAAGCTGGGTCCATCTTAAGCATGGCCATTTTTTCTTTCAGCATGGTTCGGAAATCAGGAATGGATATCCCTTTGTCTTCGGGATTGGCCGCCCGACGCCTGGCATTGATGGCAGTTCGCAGGAAATTGGCCACAGTTACCCCGGGAATGGCAACCGGATACTGGAAAGCAAGGAATACGCCCTCTCGAGAACGCTCGTCTGGTTCCATCTCCAGCAAGTTCTGGCCCTTGAACCAAACTTCACCGCTGGTCACCGAATAATTGGGGTGCCCCATGAGGGTATACGCGAGAGTGGATTTGCCAGTGCCATTGGGGCCCATAATGGCATGCACCTCGCCTTGGTTTATGGTAAGGTTTAAACCCTTCAGAATTTCTTTTCCTTCAACGCTTACGTGCAGGTCTTTGATCACTAATGAAGACATATAATAAAAACTCCGTTTGCTAATATCGTATTGGACGCGATTATAGCAAAACGGAGTAACGATGTCAATATTTATGAATTTTATCTTATATATTATAGATATTAACTCCGCTATATCCGCCTTACATCGTGCGAGCCACTTTCACGGATACCTGCCGGGGATATCTCGATAAATTCAGCATTCTCTTGCAGTTGCCGAATGTTGTTTGCCCCACCGTAGCTTAAACCAGAACGCAGACCCCCAACTAATTGGTGTAGCACCTCGCCAACATTGCCACGGTATGGCACAACGGCCTCTACCCCCTCAGGTACAACCTTCATCCAGTCTTCTGAGTCTTCAGCGCTCTCATCGCTAACACTGTTTTCGACTTGTTTTCTGCCCATTGTTGCACCAAGCGAGGCCATCCCCCTTACGACTTTTACTTTTTGGCCATCTCGGAAAACCGGCGAACCTGGCGCTTCTTCGGTGCCTGCAAACATGCTGCCGATCATTACGGTTTCTGCCCCACCGGCAAGTGCCTTTACCAGATCACCAGCTTTTTGAATACCACCATCGGCGATCAACGGGATGTCTCTGCCAGATTCACGAATCCCATCAGCGCTATCCATGATGGCAGTTAATTGGGGTACGCCAAAACCAGTCACCATGCGGGTTGTGCATATCGATCCCGGGCCAATTCCAACCTTTATGGCATTCGCGCCTGCCAATGCCAAATCGCGGGCACCCTGGCGAGAAGCTACATTACCGGCAATGATCTGGGCGGTTGGATATTGTTTGCGTAGCCGTTTTACCATCTCTACACAATGGTCGGCATGGCCATGGGCAATATCCAATACCAATACATCTACACCAACTTCAATTAAGGCAGCTGCCCGTTCAACTTCGCCATGGGAGACACCAATTGCGGCACCCACCCGTAATCGGCCTTTTTCATCAAGTGCGGCATTGGGGTTCTTGATCGGTTTTAATACATCTTGGGCGGTGATCAGCCCGTGCAATGTGCCATCCGGGTTTATCACCGGCAACTTTTCAATGCGATGCTGAAAAAGCAAATTGCGGGCCTGGTCTATGCCAAACCCAGGGGTTAAAAAAACCATTCGTTCAAATGGCGTCATTACGTCTCGTACAAGCAAATCGGTTTCTGGCGCAAGGTTTACGTCGCGGGTTGTAAGGATACCTTGTACCTTATCTGAGGAATCCACCACGACCAAACCACCTACCTTGTTTTTGCGCATCTCACCAACCGCTTTTGAGATCGAGTCTTCAGGGTTGATCACATACGGATGCTCAACCATTACGGCCTGGGCCCTTTTTACCGAACGCACTTGGCGAATGTGGTTTTCAACAGACATAAAACGGTGGATGATGCCGATGCCACCCGCGTTGGCCATGGCGATCGCCATGCCGGCTTCGGTTACGGTATCCATATTTGCGCTTAGGATCGGTATATTGATACGAATCGAATCTGTTAAGCGGGAACTGGTATCTACTTGCTGCCGAGAGGTAATGGCGGATTTTTGTGGAATGAGCAGAACATCATCGAATGTGAGACCTTTTGTGGGACGAATCTTCATTTTGTTCCTCCGGTTTGTTTTTCCTTTGCATCCGCGACAACGCTACCATAAAAACAATGGCGAAGAGCATAATTGCGGATGCAAATACCAACAACAACATCGCCTGGGGTTCGTTCCAGGAGATCAAACCTTCCAGATCCGGCATGATACCCGGTGGCGTTGGGGAAGGTGTGAGGCTGGAAAAAATGCCGGCGATCACGGTCGCTTGCACATCGGGCGTAGTGGATGGCGGCACCGTTTGCGTTGGGAAGAATGGCGTTTCAGTGGGACGGGGTGTTACCGGTATGGCCAGTTTTTGACCGGGATAGATCTCACCGTCGGCGACGAAATAATTGGCATCTTTGATGTCGTCGATCTTGATGCCATAGGAAATCGCGATCAGCCATAACGTTTCACCCGCTTTTACAATATGGTTCGTCAATCCCGTCGCATCCGGGGTGTTTGGGATGATGGTTTTTACCACCACAGGGTTGACAGGCACATTGCTGATCACCTCCGCCATCCCGGTGGGGATCACCTGAGGAGAACCGGTAGAAGTAGGCTTTCCACAGTCGATCACAAAGTACACATAATCTTCAATAAGTACGACGCCAGCACCGATCTCAGTGAGGGACGCGGATAGCATGGTATTTAGGTGGGGAGCGTCGCCTTGCCATTCCAGCACCGCGTCTGCTGCAGATTTGTTGATGCCGGCAGTGATGTTTTCGGAAAAAAAACCACCCTGGGTCAGGTCACCCGCCAAAGGGTAGCCTGCCGCCAAAGCCCTTTCAAATGGGCGCGAGCCACCAACCCCGTAGTGCGAAACTCCATTTGCGGCCATAAAACCGGCATGCGATTGGGCAATACCCATCAAAGTGGCGTTGATGGCGTATGGAGCCAAACCATTGGCGGCGCGCAAGGCGTTAACTTGTGCGATCAGCGAATAAACATCTGTATCCACACTCGAGTTTTTTTGCGCCGGTTTTGCGTGGGCGGCTGGCGCAAAAAATGTTAGCACTACCACAAGTAAAAGTAGCAGGGAAGGTTTCTTCATGTAATTGATTTTATCAATAAAATTGGTTATGGTTTTTTGGGTGTGAACAAAAAAGAAATCGCCTTATAATAGTCACTTAGTACAATAATTCACAATTACAGTCAGCCTGCTGACACTTCGAAAGGATTTGAATACATTAATATGTCACAGCAAGAAAATCAAGCAAGCAATTGGTCCAAATTTGACCCCTCCCATGATGTTTACAGATATACCCAAAACCCACTAAAGAACATTTTCGCTCCACAAAACATCGCTGTAATCGGCGCTACCGAAAAAGAAGGCAGCGTTGGCCGAACGATTCTTTGGAATTTGATCAGTAGCCCTTTTGGTGGTGCGGTTTTTCCAATTAATCCCAAGCGCCCCAGTTTGCTGGGCATCAAAGCCTATCCAACCATCAAGGATGTTCCCGACAAGGTGGATCTGGCGGTGATCGTCACCCCTTCAGGTAGCATTCCCGGAATTATCGAAGAGTGCGTAGAAGCAGGGGTAAAGGGCGCGATCGTTATTTCAGCAGGGTTTAAAGAGATCGGCCCTGAAGGCGTAGAACTCGAAAGGCAGTTGCTTGAAAATGCCAAAAAAGGCAAAATGCGCATTATTGGCCCCAATTGTTTGGGTGTAATGAACCCGATCAGTGGGTTAAATGCCACCTTTGCTGCGGGCATGGCCAGAAAAGGCAATGTCGCGTTTATCAGCCAGTCGGGTGCTTTGTGCACTGCCGTGCTGGATTGGTCCTTTAAAGAAAATGTTGGTTTCTCCGCTTTCGTTTCGGTCGGCTCGATGCTGGATGTAGATTGGGGAGATCTGATCTACTATCTGGGAGATGACCCCCACACTGAAAGCATCGTCATCTACATGGAGACCATCGGCGATGCCCGCTCATTCATCAGCGCTGCCCGCGAAGTAGCGCTGACGAAACCGATCATTGTCATCAAACCTGGCCGCACAGAAGGCGCGGCCAAGGCAGCCGCATCCCATACTGGTTCACTGACGGGTTCGGATGAGGTTCTGGATGTTGCTTTCAAACGCGCCGGCGTTTTGCGTGTGGATAGCATCAGTGAGATCTTCTCGATGGCGGAAGTATTGGGACGGCAACCGCGCCCCAATGGACCAAAATTGACCATTTTGACCAATGCCGGCGGACCGGGAGTTTTGGCTACCGACACCCTTCTGACCCACGGTGGAGAATTGGCAGAGGTTTCTCCTCAAACGATCGAAAAGTTGAACGAGATCCTGCCCTTCTCGTGGTCACATAATAATCCAATCGACATCATCGGTGACGCCGACCCGCAACGATACGCAAAGTCGCTTGAGATCGCTGCCCAGGATCCATCCAACGATGGCCTGCTGGTTATTCTCACTCCGCAGGCAATGACCGATCCAACCGCTACCGCCGAAGCATTGAAGAGTTATGCCAAAACCTATAGCAAGCCGATCCTGGCCTCTTGGTCCGGTGGTAAGGAGGTTGCGGCTGGTGAAGCGATCTTAAACAAGGCTGGTATTCCGACCTTTGAATACCCAGATGACGCGGCAAAGGCATTTACCTATATGTGGCAAAGTACAGCCAACCTCAAACTGCTGTACGAAACCCCCAGCTACGCCGAAGACGCAACCCACACCCCAGACAGAGAAGCTGCAGCCTGGATCATTGATGCGGTCAGAAGCTCTGGCAGAGAACTGCTAACGGAAGTGGAAAGCAAGGAACTTTTGCGTGCCTATGGAATTCCCGCTACCGCAATGTACGTTGCCGAAACTGCCGAACTGGCCGCTGAAAAGGCAGCTTTATGCGGTTACCCGGTCGTTCTCAAACTCCACTCAGAAACCATCACCCACAAGACCGATGTGGGAGGTGTGAAATTGAATATCCAGGACAAGGCAGGCGTGATCAAGGCTTTTGAAGAGATCAAAGAATCGGTCACTCGCCTTAAAGGCGCCGAACATTTTCAAGGCGTCACTGTTCAACCGATGGTCAAACTGGATGGTTATGAATTGATCGTTGGCTCATCGATCGATCCACAATTTGGACCGGTTCTGCTATTTGGTACTGGTGGCCAACTGGTAGAGGTGTTCAAAGACCGCGCTTTGGCTTTGCCACCCCTCAACACCACCCTTGCAAAAAGAATGATCGACCGAACCAAGATCGCGACCGCGCTAAGGGGTGTTCGCGGAAGAAAACCAGTGGATATGGATGAACTGGAAAAACTGTTGGTACGTTTCAGCCAACTGGTTGTCGAACAACGCTGGATCAAAGAATTGGATATAAACCCTTTGATCGCCTCACCAGAAGGATTACTGGCCTTGGATGGCCGTGTGGTACTCCACGGTTTGGATACCGAGGAGAAGGATCTGCCAAAATTGGCCATTCGTCCATACCCTATTCGCTATGTTGGCGAGTGGACAATGAAGAATGGCAGCAAGGTACTTATCCGTCCGATCCGCGCGGAAGACGAACAATTGATGATCAATTTCCACAAACACCTGTCTGATCGCTCGGTCTATCTGCGTTATTTGTCTCCAATGTTACTTAGCGACCGGGTAACACACGAACGCCTGGCACGAGTATGCCATTGCGATTACGCGCGCGAAATCGCCTTGGTAGTAGAGACGGAGATCGAGGGGATGCGTAACATAGTGGGCGTAGGTCGGATGAGCAAATTCAAGGGCGAAGACGACGAAGCCCGAATTAGTTTGCTGGTGAACGACAAGTTCCAGGGACAGGGAATCGGTTTGGAGCTGGTGAACCGCTTGATCAAAGCTGCCAAACACGAGAAGATCAAGCGCATCATCGCTGTAATGTCGCCGGAAAACACATCCATGCAAACGTTGTGCCGCAAGGCTGGTTTTTCATCCATGATCAATAATAGCCAAACCGGGATGATTGAAGCTTCGATCTCGCTGTAGTGGTACAATCGCGAGGCAGGGGTATCCTACCCCTGCCTCTTTTTATTTATGAACATCCTTGTATATACTTGCCCTAACCCAAAATGCAACCTGCGAATGCCTGCGCTGGAAGATGCCGAATTTAATGGCCGATGCCCCAAATGCTTGGCAGGAATGGTGGTGGATCTATCCCATCCGGTAACTCCTTTTTCTCCAAGGCCAATAAAACCAAGCGCCAATATCATTGTAGTGGTGGATAATGTTCGATCTGGATACAATGTAGGCGCGATTTTGCGAACATCGGAATGCCTGGGGGTTAGTCAGGTATATTTGTGCGGCATAACCCCTGATCCCTCCAATTCTGCTGTCCAAAAATCCGCAGTTGGTGCCCAGGAATTGTTGCACATTGAAGCATGCAACAATACCCTGTTGGCATTGGAAAAATTGCGGCAGCAAAATTACCAGATCTGGGCCTTGGAATTATCCAACGGGGCTGTTGAGATAAATTCACTGATCGAAGTTCCGCAAAAAGTAGTATTGGTGGTTGGCAACGAACGATGTGGTATTGACCCGGCTGTGATCGAATCTTCTGACAAGGTGGTTTACATCCCCATGGCGGGAATTAAGAATTCGCTCAACGTAGAAGTCTCGTTTGGGATAGCCTTGGACCAGTTACGTTCAAAACCAGTCAGCGGTTGATTGCTTTCCAAATCAATTCAGCCGGATGAAGTACGGTATACCCCAACCCGGTGCCAATTTGGGTTCTGCAACTTGTGCCTGTCGCGCAGATCAACGCTCCCTGCTGTAAATTTTTTGAACGAAGTGCCGGAAATAAGGACATCTCGGCGATGTCCTGTGAGATTTCCGCATGCTCCTTTTCATAGCCAAAGGAGCCGGCCATTCCGCAACAACCACTATTAACAAAATCGACACGATATCCCAAACCACGTAATAGCTCTATGGTGGCATCACTGCCAACTGGATAACCATCCGTAGATGGAGGAACGCTTTTTTGATGGCAATGGGTATGCAAAGTAACTTGCCCTTTGGCATCTGGTTCTGCCGTGATGAGATGACACTGGCGAACCATAAATTCTTCAAGCAACCAGGTTCTGTTGGCAATCGCTTGGCTTTGCTGTCCAGGTAGTATTGAGAGAATGTCATCTTTTAATACCGATACTTCGCTGGGCTCCAAACCAATGATCGGCATGGTTCCATCAGGGTCGATTGACCTGATCTGGGCTGCCAATTTGGCGAGGTGTTTTTGCGCCGCAGGCAAAAAACCCTTGGAGAGTAAAGTGCGACCTGTGCCAACCTCAGCGGGAGTAATAACCAAACAACCCATTGAAGCCAGGATCTTCCTCGCGGATAATTCCACACTGGGTTCAAAATAACGGGTATAGGTATCGGCGATCAAGATCACTTTGAGAGCGGCAGTATCATCGCGGAGCACATCCGCTGTGCCCTTTAGGGGCAACGAAATACGCGGCAGTCCTGCCTTGGCGCGTATGCCAATTCGGTCCATCAACATGGGTGTGTTTTCCAACACACTCATACTCTGGTTGTATATCCACGGGATGTGGTGAAAAATACCAATGATCGACGGCAGATAACCAAATAAATAGTCACGAACGGAATGCCGGTTTTCTCGATAATAGCGCTCGTAAAAGGCTATCTTGAGTTTGGCGACATCAACCTTGCTTGGGCATTCAGATTTACACGCCTTGCAAGCAAGACACAAGTCAAAGGTTTGTTTGAGGTCTTCAACCTTTAATGGTGAATTTTTGGCATAAACAAACTCTCGCAACAGGTTTGCCCGTCCGCGTGTTGAAAAAACCTCTTCACGGGTGGCCTGAAAACTGGGGCACATAACACCTGTATCTTTGCGGCAAACGCCCTGCCCGTTGCATTTTTCAATTGCAGAAAGCATGGTACGGGTATCTGAAAAATCAAGTTTGGAGCTCCACAAGTGGATAGGTTGGGAATCTTGGTTGCGGAAATTGGAAAGGATCGAAGGTGTGTCGATGATCTTGTTTGGATTCAACAAATTATGCGGATCGGCAACCCTTTTTAGCTTTTGCATCCAGGCGTACGCCTCATCGCCAACGGTCTCCCGTATCCATTCACCACGTACAATACCATCCCCGTGCTCAGAAGACATCGAACCACCCAGTTCCAATGTGATTTGTTTCACCTGCCGCGAAATGGAATACAACTTATCTTTGCCACCATCAGACCGCAGGTCGATAATGGGACGAACATGCAGGCAACCCGCCGAGGCATGGGCATAATACGCGGCTTGAACGTGGTGTTGGTCGAATATATTTTCCAATTGACGGACAAATAAACCCAATTCCTCCACAGGAATAGCACAGTCTTCAATGAATGCGATCGGCCGGGCTGAAGAGGAGCCGGAATCAAACAACCCCAACCCTACCTTGCGGGTCGCCCATATGGCCTCTTGGTCTTGTTGGGATGTCGCGACCGTTACCAAATTTGCCTTTAGATGGCCCATATTGATCAATTCGTCCGCGTCTTCGCCGGCGAATTCCACCGCCAAAAAGGCGCCAGCGGTTTGGTTAAAAAAACGGTTGTTCTTGGCATATGCCGGGACACTTTTTGCCAACTGAACCAAATTTTGTGGGATCAACTCCACCGCCGAAGGCTGAAATTGCAACAATCTTGGCACATCTTCGCAAGCAGCAACAACACTTTGGTACTCCAAGATCGCCAAAATGGTCTGGTTCGGTTTTTTCACCAGAGATAATTTGGCTTGCCGCACTACTGCCAAGGTCCCCTCACTGCCAGCCAGCAATGGCGCAATATTGGTCATCCCGGGAGATGCTTCCCGCGGATATGGGCCTTGATCCCATTGGGGTGGTTTTGAATTTGACCAGGGAATAAGATAATTAAGCCGGTATCCGGCGGAATTCCGCCATGTGCGGGGCCAGGATTTTTTAACATCGGCAGCGCCAGACAATTGAAATTGTTTAAATAACGTACTTAAATTTCCAAAGATGCCCTCTTTTTGTATTTCAAGGTCAACCTCACCCCATCTTGCTTGGCTTCCATCCGCGTGGATGGCATCTACCCATTGAACGTGGTCGGCGGTCATTCCATATCGAATGGAATGGGCACCGGTTGCGTTGTTACCCAGAACCCCGCCAATAGTAGCGCGTTCCGCGGATGCGGGATCTGGACCGAATTGCAGATTGTGCTTTGCTGCCTGCTTGTTGAGCGCAGCCAAAATAACCCCCGGTTCAACAACCGCAGACATCTCCTCAGGGTCAATAGATAGGATCCGGTTGAGGTATTTTGAGGTATCGATGATGACCGCTTCACCGATGGCTTGACCTGCAAGCGAGCTTCCACTGCCACGAGGCAAGATCGGCAAATGATGCTTCGCGGCAATCTCTACTGCGCACTGAAGTGCGTCCTGGTCTTTGGGCCATATAACTCCCAAAGGGACGATCTGATAAATGGAAGCATCGGTGCTGAAGAGCGCCCTTGTCACCGGGTCAAACCGGATTTCTCCATAAAATGACCGGCGCAATTCGGCGAAAAATTCCTGTGTCTGTTGCATGTTTAGATTATAAACAACAAGGCCCCGGATCACCGAGGCCAGTTGTGTAGAATGATCTGTTATACCTTCTTGGCACTGCCTTGTTGGGCAACCGATGCCATCGCCTTGGCGATCGCATCTTGATCGCCAAGATAATAATGTTTGACCGGATTAAGATCGGCATCCAGCTCATAAACCAATGGCACCCCGGTAGGGATGTTGAGCTCAGTGATCTCAGATTCGGATATGTTATCGAGATACTTGACGAGAGCACGGATGCTGTTTCCATGAGCAGCAACCAATACTTTTTTTCCACTCTTGATCGCCGGAGCGATGGTCGAGTGCCAATAAGGCAGAACCCTTTCCAAGGTGATCTTAAGGCTTTCAGTAGCTGGCAAGTCCTTGGGGTCTACACCGGCATAACGTTTGTCGAAACGTGGATGGCGTTCATCATTGTTTTCCAGGGCTGGGGGCGGTACATCATAACTTCGACGCCACACTTTTACTTGCTCATCTCCAAATTTTTCGGCCATTTCAGATTTATTGAGCCCTTGTAGCGAACCATAATGGCGCTCGTTTAATTGCCAAGCCCTAACAACCGGGATCCAATCCAAATTCATTTGATCTTGAATAATGCCAAGGGTCTTGATGGCGCGTTTTAAAACAGAGGTAAAGGCAATGTCGAAGTCGTAACCACTGTCTTTTAATAAAACGCCAGCGGTTTTGGCTTCTTCTCGGCCCAGGTCAGTCAAATCCACGTCCGTCCAACCTGTAAAACGATTTTCCAAATTCCAAGAACTTTGGCCATGCCGCACTAAAACCAGTTTGTATTTTGCTTCCATACTTTGCTCCGTTCTGTTATTGGTTCCGCGATTAAACGCGTTTTTTATTGAAATGAGAAAACCAGAAATTACCTTTATTAATGCCGGGGAAAATTATATCTTATATAATTATGGTCACTATGGCAAACGATGAAGTAACCCCCGTACGTCAGCAGTATTTGGATTTAAAAAAGCAATACCCCGATACGATACTGTTTTTTAGGCTCGGCGATTTTTACGAAACATTCGATGAAGACGCCGAAACAATCTCGCGAGAACTGGACATCGTGCTGACATCACGCCCCATTGGCAATGGCGTTCGCGCACCTCTCGCTGGCATTCCCTACCACTCGGTAGATAATTACCTCTCGCGCCTAATCACCCGCGGCTTTCACGTGGCCATTGCCGAACAATTGGGTGACCAGCCACAAAAGGGTATTTTTCCCCGAAAAGTCGTCAAGGTGGTCACCCCGGGAACAGTATTGGACTCTTCCCTTTTGCCGGGTGACGCCAGTAATTACCTATGCGCATTTTACACGGATGGCTCCCGATTTGCCATCGCCACTACCGATATTTCCACTGGCGAGTTTTTCGTTTGCGAAGCCGACGCCTCCGACCCTACCCTTATTCGTGCTGAGATCAACCGGCTAAACCCCGCTGAATTGATCTTGCCTGAAGGAATGGAAGTCCCAGCCGGTGTCGATGTTCATGTCACCCGCCTTGCTGCCTGGCGCTTTGAGAGCGGCAAGTGCCACAATACTTTGCTTAACCACTTCCAGGTGAGTGAACTCAGCGGGTTTGGCATATCCACCCATAGTGTAGCCGTCAACGCCTTGGGGGCTATCTTGCACTATGTCGCCGAAACCGAACCGAGTGCGCTCAAACTCCTTGCCGACATCAAACTGGTTCTCCTCAGCGAGACTATGATCCTGGACGCCGCTACTCGGCGAAATTTGGAACTGACCGAGAGCTTGCGCGGCGAAATCAAGGGTTCCTTACTTGGTTTGCTCGACCAAACGGTCACACCCATGGGGAAACGCCTTTTAAGGCAATGGATTTCGCAACCATTATTAAACCTAACCCTGATCCAAAACAGATTGGATTCGATCCAGGTTTTTTTTGACTCCGCATTTTTACGGGCAGAGATCCGTGCTGCCTTTAAAAAAGTTTCGGACCTTGAACGATTGATCAACAAGGTTGCATCTGGAAACATTTTGCCAAGAGAGCTGCTACGACTGCGCGATACATTAACTTGTTTGCCTGAAATTAAAACCATCCTAGCAGGCAGCACGTCCACCTTTGGGGGGCTGGCGCAACAGATCCACGCATTCCAACAGGAACTGGCCCTGCTTGACCGATCCATTTCGGAGGATACACCTGCCACCCTGCAGAACAGCGGCGTCATTCGGGCGGGTTATTCAAGCGAGTTGGACAACATCCAGAGCGCATCTGCCCATGCCCGAGAGTGGATCAATGCGCTCGAAAATAAAGAAAAAGAACGGACCGGTATCAAAACACTCAAGGTTGGATATAACAAAGTGTTCGGGTACTATATC
>SXKT01000088.1 GCA_005778035.1 Chloroflexota bacterium | reverse complement strand
TTAATTCCATCTCTCCTTCCACAGACGCTTCGCGACTTCGCAACACACGGCACAGCGGGGTCTTCATTTAATTCCATCTCTCCTTCCACAGACGCTTCGCGACTTCGCAACACACGGCACAGCGGGGTCTTCATTTAATTCCATCTCTCCTTCCACAGACGCTTCGCGACTTCGCAACACACGGCACAGCGGTTAGGGGAAAAAAGTTCCCGAAAAAAACCATCAGTCTATGAGGTTTCCCAATAATCATCAGATTCAAAGCATGCAAATTGATCAATCCCCAAAAAAAGCGAGCATGCAACAAGAAAAGATCTGGTTCAGGCCAAGATGCTAAAAGGCTATCCACCCACGGTTATGGTACGTTCAGCCAAGGTGGAGAGGATGTCGATCAGGGCTGGTTTCCAATCCTCCAATTTGAGGATATTACACCAATAAGCGTTTTTTCCCCCGCGTATGCGCGGGTTAAGGTCGCCAAGCATCCGCTGGGCCATATTTTCGCTTAATGCCGGGAATTTAAGCACTACTTGGCCATTCTCCACACTCACTGAAGCCAACCCCACCGCATCTGCCATTAGTTTTATGCGCATCTGGAAAAACAGATTGCTGCACATCTCAGGCATGGGGCCAAATCTGTCCTCAAATTCCATCGCCAATGGTATCAACTCCTCAGGGTCGCGCATACTCGCTATACGGCGGTATATGCGCAAGCGCATCTCTTGCTTGGGAATGTATGCGCTGGGCAGGCCTATCGCCAATGGCAACTCAACAGTTACCGGCTCTCGCAGTTCTTCCTCAAACAGTGTGCCACTCTCATCCGGTATCTCCATCGAAGGTTGGCCGGATTCTTTCGCCAGTGTACGCATGGCAGACTTCAATCGCTTTACTTCGCTGGCCAGCATGCGGGTGTACAAATTAAAACCAACAGCTACAATATGGCCAGACTGACGCATTCCCAATAGTTCGCCCGCCCCGCGGATCTCCAAATCCCTCATGGCGATCGAGTAACCGGCACCCAGGTGGGTATTTTCGGCCAGCACATCCAGCCGCTCTTGTCCTTCCGCGCTGGGTAGCCGCCTACGGTGCCTAAAGAAATATGCGTAAGCGCGGCTTGCAGCCCTGCCAACCCGCCCACGCAACTGGTACAACTGCGCCAACCCAAAGGTATCTGCCCTGTCTATGATCAAGGTATTGGCATTGGGAATATCCAATCCGCTTTCAATGATGGTTGTAGAAAGCAATACATCCAGATGCCCCTCAGAGAATTGGTGCATTACTTTTTCCAATCCTTTTTCATCCATTTGGCCATGGCCAACCCCAATTTTGGCTTCGGGCACCAGCTTTTCCAGATGCATCCTCATGGAGTAGATGGTCTGCACACGGTTGTGAACAAAAAAGACCTGGCCACCACGCTCCATCTCACGCAGTATCGCCTGGCGCACCACTTTGGGTGAGTACGGGCCAATATGCGTGATCACCGGCAAGCGCTCTTCTGGCGGAGTGTTTAGGTTGGAAATGTCGCGTACACCGCTAAGGGCCATATATAATGTGCGCGGAATGGGTGTGGCGGTTAATGTAAGCACGTCCACTTCTACCCGCAGGTTCTTTAGGTGTTCTTTATGGGTAACTCCAAATCGTTGCTCTTCATCGATTACAACCAGGCCAAGGTCCTTAAATCGCACATCCTGAGAAATAAGGCGGTGAGTACCGATCACGATATCCACGCTTCCCTCGCCCAACCGTCTGATGATCGCATCTTGTTCTTGGGCCGTCTTAAACCGGGAGAGCATCTCGATGCTGACAGGGAAAGCCGCCAAACGTTGACGAAAAGTCTCGAAATGCTGAAGCGCCAGGACAGTGGTAGGCACCAGCACTGCCACCTGCTTGCCGTCTTGCACAGCCTTGAAGGCAGCACGCAAGGCGACCTCGGTTTTGCCATAACCAACATCGCCACATAACAAGCGGTCCATTGGACGGGCCGATTCCATATCCTTCTTAATATCCGCCAATGCTTTCAGTTGGTCAGTTGTCTCAACGTACGGAAAACTATCCTCCAGCTCTTTTTGCCATGCGGTATCGGGCTTAAATGTATAGCCTGTTACAGTTTGGCGAGTGGCATACAGTTGTAATAGCTCCTCAGCCACCTTTTTTACCGCCTCTTTTACACTGGCCTTGGCGTTGCTCCACTCGTTTGTGCCCAGGCGGGTAATGTCTGGCAGGCTGCCATCGGTGCTAATATAGCGGGTGATACGGTCTGCCTGGAAGATGGGTACATACAGCTGATCGCCACCTTTGTACTCCACGACGATATATTCCCGTTCGTAGTTATCGAGCATGCGTTTTACCATGCCGGTAAAGCGGCCAATGCCATAATCTACATGAACAACAGGGTCACCAACCTTCAAATCTCCATAATTGGCTTCTGGAGATGCCTGATAAGCGGCACCGCGGGGTTTGCGTGTGTGCACCTTTTCCCAACCAAAGATCTCGGAATCAGTTAACAAATGCAGGCCAACCTGGCCGGTCATCAGCACAAAACCTTCCGACACCTCGGTGTGATGGAATCGCGGATTATCCACGACTTGGTCCAGCTCCCCTGGTTGCAAAGCTGCATTGCGTGCAGTCTCACGCCACAACTCACGTAGTCGTTCCACCTGCCGGCTGGCTATCACTACTTGTTGCCGGACCAATACTTTTTCAAGCACATACTCCATGAACGGTTTTAATTTCCCGGCAAATCGCTCATCATGAGCCAGCACTTCTCCAAAAGGGTTGGCTGGCTCACCTTCCGTTTCATGGCTAAACTTGTAAACTGTCAGCGCGGCCATCGAGTCTAACACTTCGCCCCATGCAAGGTATGGCACAGGGAACTCAGCATCGAGAAGATTGTCCTTTACCAACTCAGTACGCAACCGCACCGCCTGCTCCTCGATCTCATGGGAAGTACCCTCGATCATGTGTGGGTCTACCAGGAAAATTAGGCTCCGCCGCGGCAAATGGTCAATCATTGATTCCACCGCGCTGTGGTAAAGTGGTAAATTAAATTCGCGTACAGGATCGGGTTCATCAGCGGTAATGCTTCCGGCGGAAGCTATGAACTCACGTGCCGGTGTGATGAAGATCTCCTCCAATTTTCGCAAGGTTCGCTGGCTGGCATGGTCAAACTCGCGGATCGATTCTATCTCGATGTCAAAAAACTCCACCCGATAAGGAAACGCAGCGCTCGGCACCCAAATATCCAAAATCCCACCACGGCGGCTGATCTGCCCCGGTTCCAACACAATATCGGTTGTTTGGTAACCAATTGCATAAAGATCGGTGAATAGAGTATCGGGGTTAATTTGGCCATTTAGGGCCAACTTCTTGATATTTCTGATGAAATCCCGGCGCGGAATCGTTCGGGTCATCAGCGCGCGGGTAGTGGTAAAGATGATGGGGGGTTGGGCAGGCTTTTTTGCGAAGGGGATGTTGTAAGCTGAAAGCAATGTCAACACCTGCATGCGGTCTCGACGGGTAGACATCTCCCAGGCTGAGTCTTCGTAAAAAAGTGGAGTAGGTTCAGAGAACAAGTAGCAATTGCCCTCGGGCAGCCACACACTCATCTCCTCATAAAGGCGTGTCGCATGGTCAAACCGGTCACTAACCACTACCAACGGGCGGTTCAGGCTGGGCTCTAATGCGGCCAATAAGGGCAACCGAAATGATCGGGGTACCGAGATCGGATACATCGCCTGATCTTTTTGTACAGCATCGGCAAATTGCCCAAAAGGAGGCAGACCGCGAATGGCATCCAGAATCTTTTGCATGGCTACTTATTGTTGAATTTATTCATTGCTTCGGTTATGCCGGCCATCAACCATGTGTTCAACCCATCGACTGCTTTCTCCAACAAAGTTGGCAACGCTTCAGCCTGTTCTTTGTTGAAGTCTTGCAGCACAAAGGCGGCGGCATCCATTCGGCCAGGAGGCCTGTCTATACCCATACGCATTCGGGGGAAAATGTTGGTACCCAACTTCTCAATAATGGATCTGATACCGTTTTGGCCGCCAGCACCGCCTTCCGGGCGGATTCGCAACATTCCAAAAGGCAGGTCCAGGTCATCGTGGACGATGATGATATTCTCCAATGGCAGTTTGTAGAAATTGACCAGGGCTTGCACCGATTGGCCTGACAAGTTCATGAATGTTTGCGGTTTGGCCAAGATCACTTTATGGCCTTCCAACATACCGCTATAAACGATTGCCTTGGCTTGCACTTTCATATTGAGCAGGCGATGCTGTTTTACAAAGGCATCGACAGCCATAAAACCAATATTATGGCGGTTTGCGGCGTATTCTTTGCCCGGGTTACCCAGGCCGGTAATAAGGAAAGGGATGTTATCAGTCATGGTGAAAATGCCGATTTGCGGCAACTATTAAGTTTAACACACATGCTTACCTATCGCCACCAACACGTCTCTACCACTAAGATCTTGTCTGGCAGCATCAACCTTTAGATCCCCTCATATTGGCTCGGGCCCAAAACTCCAAGATTGGTCCAAACCACAGATTTTGCATCGGGTCCAATCGAAACCCGAAATACACGCTGGGGGTTTCCCAGCAAATCAATTTCGGGTGTCCTCACAAAACAAGGGGAGGTTGGATGATCAGTTTAAAAATTATGTAGTGAGAAAAATCCTCTGGTATGCGAGCAACCAGGTGAAGCAGACCTTTTCGCTAACTCCCGTCTGCTTTTTTCCGTTTTTCGGCCATTTCCTCGCGTATCATGGCCAGAAATTCCTTGGCGATGTCGGGATCAAACAGTTTTCCTGCACTGGTCTCTATGTATTCAATGACCTGGTGAATAGACCAGGCACGGCGAAAAGGTCGGTCTGACAACATGGCATCGTAGCTATCTACCAAAGAAAAGATCCGCGCTGCCATCGGAATTCGGTTTCCGCGTAAACCGCGAGGGTACCCCTCGCCGTCCCATCGTTCGTGATGGGCGTACGGAATATCCAATGCGTCCTTCATAAAACTGATGTTCTTGAGCATGTCATAAGCGAATTGCGGGTGTTTTCGCATCTCGTGCACTTCGTCAACATCCAATGGCCCGGGTTTTAATAAAATGGAATCAGATACACCCAACTTGCCGATGTCGTGCATCAACGCGCCCCTGCGCAGGTTTACCAATTCCTCTCCGCCAATTCCTAATCGTTTCGCTAAGCGAACACCAAGTTCGGCTACGCGCAAAGTATGTCCGATACTTTCACGGTCTCGCAACTCGACTGCTTGGCCCCAACCTTCAATGGTTCGGTCATAGGCTTCTGCCATTTGGTTTTGTTTGGTTATTGCCAACATCACACTTGCGGCAGTATTGGCTACTACCAACAATAAATTTGCGTCCTCCAAACTAAATCGTTCCACAATGGCAGATTGCACCTGAACCACACCCAATACTTGGTTTTGGCACATAATGGGAACCAACAATGACGATCTTGGGATTTGACCTTTTTCTTCGTTTCCAAGCAATTTTCCAATATTGGCTGGGCCACCACGGTGTTCCACCAAATCAGGAATGATGATCGGCTTTTTTTCCAAAATCGCTTTGCTTTGGGTGCCCTGGGCAGAGTGATCCAACTCTGCATTAGGGATCGCGGTGATGTCTTGTCGCTCACCATCTACCATGCCATAAACCATTGCAATTTGCTGTTGGGCCGGAAGGTAGCGGGAAACAAAACAAATGGCGCAATCAGGGAATAATCGTAATGCAGCGTTGCCAAGGAATTCGTAAATATCTTGCAAAGTGGCAGCATCACCGAATGTTCGGCCAGTTTCGGCAACAAGGGCGAGTTGATCGAGGTAATGTTCCTTAAATTGCCCGCTGGTGCCTTCGGCGCCATGAATATATTTGTTTGCGGTAAAAACCACACCGAGATTCAAAACCCGAAGCACTACCTGCGTACTGGATAATTCTGTATTTTTTGTATGAATATCAGAAAAACTTCCCTCCACCTGTAATGCTTTTCCATCCTTCGAGATCAGGCGGAAACGACCCAAGCGGGGTGGCCCTGGCTGTAACATGGCTATAAATGCCTGGCGGTCATCCGGATGCACCAGTGCCGACAAGGCTTCGGGGTTACCCATTAAATCCGCAGGCAAGTATTTTGTATGCAGCGCCAAAGCTCCATTGGCATACAAGATTACCGGTTGGGGTGTCTTGGCAATGCTTAGTACGATCTCTGGCAAGGCGTCGAATATAGGTGCAAGTTCCAGATCTGGCATAATGAGTTTCCGTTGGTTTGAATGTTAATTATTGTTGCCAATTATAGCCTGAAATTATTTTATTAAAGGAATCAAGTTGGCACCTATTCCAGTTTATTAAAGCCATTGGCCGGCAGAACTTTAAAATCTGCCCTCCTTTTTAATAGAAGCAAGAATTCCATTTTTCGGAGCCATGGTTTTTTAAGCGGTATAATTTTTAGGTTATTGTATATCCAAAATTTTGAACCGCAAAAAGGCACTCGAGGACAAATGGCTACCAAGTATATCTTTTTCACCGGCGGAGTAGTAAGCTCAGTTGGCAAAGGCGTTACCGCTGCGGCATTGGGCAGGACCCTGAAAGAACGCGGTCTTACCGTTGCGGTGCAAAAGTTGGACCCTTACATCAATGTTGATCCTGGCACCATGAGCCCATATCAGCACGGTGAGGTTTTTGTTTTGGATGATGGCGCCGAAACTGACTTGGACCTTGGCCATTACGAGCGTTTCATTGATATTCGAGCCACCAGAGTGAGTAACTTTACCGCTGGACAGGTTTATAACGAGATCATCACAAAAGAACGCAAGGGAGATTATCTCGGTGGTACGATTCAAGTCATTCCGCACATCACCAATGAAATCAAACGACGCGTTGCATTGGTAGCCGAAACTCACAAACCCGATATAGTGCTTTGCGAGGTAGGTGGTACAGTAGGTGACATTGAATCACAACCATTTCTTGAATCGTTGCGCCAACTTCGTAACGAAGTCGGTCGCGAAAACGTCCTATTTGTGCATGTTACCTGGCTACCTTATATTGGTGCCACACACGAATTAAAAACCAAGCCAACCCAACACTCCGTAGCCGCCCTCCGCTCTATCGGTATTTCTCCAAATATTATTATTGCCCGCAGCGACCACCCTGTTGCCCGCGACTTGTGCGACAAAATTGCGCTGTTCTGCGATGTGGATAAAGCAGCAGTTGTTCCGATGGTCACCAGTAAAGTATTGTACGAAATTCCTTTGTTGCTTGAAAAAAGTGGCCTGCCGGACTATGTTCTTGGTTTGTTAAAATTGGAATCGCGTCAAAAGCCCAACTATGGTGAGTGGGAGACGATCGTTCAGCGAGTAAACATGCCCAAACCACCGGTAAAAATTGCTTTGGTGGGCAAGTATGTTGAATTGGAAGATGCATACATGTCGGTCCGCGAGGCAATTAAGCACGCCGCGTTAGAAGCCGGTGTTGAAGCGAGTATTGAGTGGATCCATAGCGCCGAGTTGGAGCGGGATAAAAATCTCGACCGGCTCAACGCGGTCGACGGCATCATTGTTCCCGGTGGTTTTGGCAGCCGGGGAACTGAAGGCAAGATCATGGCAGCGCGCTATGCCCGAGAGAACAAGATCCCTTATTTGGGTTTGTGTTTGGGAATGCAACTGATGTGTATCGAATTTGCACGTAATGTGTTAGGTTTTGCCGATGCCAATAGCAGCGAATTTGACCGCTCGACTAGCCACCCTGTTATTGATCTGATGAATGACCAACGTTCAATAACTGACATGGGTGGAACGATGCGGCTTGGCCTTTACCCTTGCGAAATTAAGCCTGGTACAAAGGCTGCCTCAGCCTACCAGACCCAACATATTGATGAAAGACATCGGCACCGCTGGGAGTTTAATAACAAGTACCGCGAAGATTTCGAAAATGCAGGAATGGTTTTCTCCGGTCTTTCGCCCGACGGCAAGCTGGTAGAAATCAGTGAGATCCGTGACCACCCCTACATGGTTGCAAGCCAGTTCCACCCCGAATTTTTGTCCCGTCCCAATCGGCCGCATCCGTTATTTTTAGGTTTTTTGCGCGCCATTGTTGAGTACGCGAAACAACAACATTAAGCCCGCACATAGGTCTGCGCAGGCAAACTCGAAGGAGAAAAAATATGGATACAACAATTGAAAGCATTAGCGCGCTGGAAATCCTCGACAGCCGCGGCAACCCTACCGTTGAGGTAGAAGTGGTGTTGGGTGATGGCTCTTGGGGTCGCGCAGCAGTTCCCTCTGGCGCCTCCACAGGCATCCACGAAGCACTCGAACTTCGCGATGGCGACAATGGCCGCTATATGGGCAAAGGCACCCTCAATGCAGTTGCAAACGTCAACGACACCATTTCCGACGCTCTGTTCGGCTGGGATGCCACCGACCAGAAGGCCATTGATGCTGAATTGCTGGAATTGGATGGCACCCCCAATAAAAGCAAGCTGGGTGCAAACGCCATTTTAGGCGTTAGCCTGGCAGTAGCCAAAGCCGCTGCCAACAGCCTCGGCTTGCCGCTCTACCGCTATCTTGGTGGTGTATATGCCCATGTACTTCCAGTTCCTATGATGAACATTCTCAACGGTGGTGCTCACACAGCCTGGCAAAGCACCGATATGCAAGAATTTATGGTAATGCCCTTTGGCGCTCCCTCCTTCAGCGAAGGGCTTCGCTGGGGTGCAGAGATTTACCATGCATTAAAGAGCGTACTGAAAGAAAAAGGCTACGCCACTCTTGTAGGTGACGAAGGTGGTTACGCCCCCGCTTTGAAGAGCAATGCAGAAGCTCTTGAGGTGATCTTGGCCGCGGTTGCAAAGGCAGGCTTTAAGGCTGGTCGCGGCGCAGATGTTGCCATCGCCCTGGACCCAGCCGCCAGCGAACTTTACGAAGAAGACACCAAGATGTACAACCTGCGCAAGGAAGGCAAGAAATTGACCGGCGAGCAGATGGTAGAATTTTGGGCAAAATGGGTCAAGGATTACCCGATCGTTTCAATTGAAGACGGCCTTGCCCAGGATGACTGGGAGAGCTGGAAGCTTGCCGTAAAGACCTTTGGCGACAAATGCCAGATCGTCGGCGATGACTTATTGGTGACTAACCCACAACGTGTACGCCGCGCCATCCAAGAGAATGCTGCCAATGCCTTGTTGGTAAAAGTAAATCAAATCGGTTCACTCACCGAGACCATCGAAGCTGTTGAAGCTTGCCACCGTAACGGATGGCGAGCTGTAACAAGTCATCGATCCGGAGAGACTGAAGACGCTACCATTGCAGACCTTGCTGTCGCTCTTAATACCGGCCAAATCAAGACAGGCGCGCCGGCCCGGTCTGACAGAGTTGCCAAGTACAATCAACTTCTTCGCATTGAGGCTGAGCTTGGAAGCACCGCCAAATATGCCGGCTGGGAAGCCATAAAACAGGCTTAACGCACAGCAGAGGGATTGAAGTATGAATTACGGGCATCTTAATTTTTTTTGAGATGCCCTTTTTATTATGGAGGTTCGTTTTTGCCAATATTTGGCAAGTCGCCTCAGATGTGTTACCCTGCTCCATTTGAACAGTATTTTTGAACCCCATCGAATACACAACCTAACATAAGGAGAAGTGAATTTATGGAAAACAAGTTCGGTTTGCAAAAATTGGGCAGTGAGATCATATTGGGCACCCTGATTGCCTTATTAAGTATTTTTACCGGTATCGCAAGCTATCAGGGTGCCATGGCCGATAGCGACCAGAATAAGAATGAGATTGCAGGCATGCAGGCTCTTACGGATGCAAACTCCGAATACCTTACAGCCAACCAATTTATCGTTTACGATTATTCACTTTTCGATAGTTGGGCTTTGGATAACGATGGTGAACGAAGTGAGTACTATCAAGCCAATTTTTCTCAGGAACTGACTGACGCAATCGCCGCCAACCCAGATGAGCCCTTTAGCGACGCTTATTACGAAGCGATGTACGCATCTGCCAATGAAAAATTTGCCGAAGCGGATTCCAATTTTGCATTCGCTGGCGCTTACGATGAACGTGGTGATGGACTGCAATTAGTAATGTTGATCACCGCTGTGGGTTTGGCCTTTGCGGCTTGGGCTTCGTTGTTGTCAGAACAAAGCAAGATGCGCATTTTGTTTTCCGCGCTTGGCATCATTGCCCTTGTTTCGGGTGTGATCGCCTATCTGCAGGTCCCGGCGATCTAACCACTGATGGGTTATTGTTAAAAAGCTGCTTCCAATAATTAATTGGAAGCCTCTTTTTTAAACTAAGTATTCTGGTCTACGCGTTTGACCCAAAACCAAAACCTCTATAGATTACACAAAAAAAACTTTACAGCCGTTTAAGAATATTGGTTACGAAAAAGCAAAAGAATTCCGTTTTTGTTTTGCAGTATACATTGCCAAATCGGCAATGCGGATCAATTCGTCTGCATCCATAGCGGATTCCGGAAAACAAGCCACCCCAATACTGGAGGTAATGAAAATTTTTCGTCCCTCTACCAAAAATGGGATCGTAAAAGTTTCTCGTAATTTTTCGGCCAGGTTGATTGCTTCTTTGCGGCCTTTTACTCCTTCAAAAATTACCACAAATTCATCTCCACCAAACCGTGCAATCGTATCTGGTTTCCGAAACGATTCTATAAGCCTGTTGGCGACTGACTTAAGGAGTTGATCCCCAAATAGATGGCCATACGTATCATTCACATCCTTAAAATGGTCCAGGTCAAATAGCATAACAGCCAAATGCCAGTTTTTCTTGTTGCTACGAAGGTGCCGATCCGCACGCTCAATCGAATGTTGCAATCGGTCTTTTAACAACACACGGTTCGGGAGTTTGGTAAGGGGGTCGTGCGTCGCCTGAAACCGGTAATGCTCCATGGCGCGTTTCCGTTGAATGGCAAACCTGATAGCCTGAGCAAGTGCCTGGCCATTACACTTCCCTTTTTGCAAAAAATCCTGAGCTCCGGTTTCAATAGCAGCCAATGCCAATTTCTCATTTTCAAGTCCGGTATGGATCAATATTGGAATTGCAGGAAATCTGAGGTTAATTTCGTGCACTACCTCCAATCCGTTGGCATCCGGCAAACATAAGTCCACCAAGGTTACGTCTACTTCCTGGGCGGCCAATTTTTCCATCGCCATAGCCAGGCTCACCACATGGCAAAGTACAAAATCGCTTACGGTATCCTCAGTCAAATACTCGGTTACCAATTTTGCATCACCAACATTGGCTTCAATTAAGAGGACTCGTATTCGATTTGGGTTTCTATACATATATTAATCATACGACAATTCATCAAAAACAGTGATTAATTACACATTGCGTTGGGGGGGTAATTAGTCCCTATAATGGAAGTTAGAGAAGTTTGAAAAAAGGAGGCATTCATGAAATTCAGCAAAGTTGCCTGTGAAATTGCCGAATCACCTACATTTGCACTCAACGATCAAGCCCGCTTGCTAAAAGAGCGTGGCGAGGCTGTGATCCACTTGGGTATTGGCGAACCGAAAAACAAAACTCCCCTTGCGGCTGTTTTGGCTGGCGCAGCCAAACTGACGAGTGGCGAAGTAAAATATATGCCCGCCGATGGCAGCCTGGCACTAAAAAAAGCGATCATTCGATACACTGAAGAAAATTATTCTCGCCAAGTAACTCCTGAAAATGTGTTGGTAACCAACGGAGCCAAACAATCCCTTTTCAATTTGTTTTACTCAATCCTCAATCCTCAAGATGAGGTGATCATCTTAGCGCCTTATTGGGTAAGTTACCCGCAGATGGTAAAGATGTGTTACGGCCGACCCGTGATCGTTACACCTGAGGACGGCAGGTTTACCCCTAAGATCAAAGAAATTGAACGCGCAATTACCTCTTATACCCGGGCTATCGTGGTTAACAGCCCCAACAACCCATCTGGCGCTGTTTATCCAGCCAAGCTGATCCAAGAAATTGCCCAGCTTTGTGAAAGCAAGAACATTTTCATGATCTGCGACGATATTTACCATAAGCTGGTGTTTGATGGCATTACTGCCCCACCCGCATATGGATATACCAACAAAGATATTGATGAGACGCACATTGTGGTTGTCAATGGTGTGGCCAAGATCTATGGCATGACAGGTTTTAGGGTAGGTTGGGTAATAGCGCCCAGAACATTGGTGCGGGTTATGGCCAACGTAACTGTCCAAACCACTTCGGGAGTGTCGGCCGTCAGCCAGGCTGCCGCCGAAGGTGCCTTGAATGGCCTGCAAGCGATCGTGGAAGCGCTTCGCTTACAGATTCAGAACAACCGAGAGATCTTTTTGCAAGAACTGCGTACCTTTTCCGGCGCCCGCTTACAACCTCCAATGGGTACATTTTACGCACTGCCAGATTTCCGCGCTTACAACCATGATTCGGTTGCCCTAAGCCGCTTTTTGTTGGAAAAAGCCATGTTGGTAACCGTTCCCGGTAAAGAATTTGGCATGGAAGGTCACATCAGGCTTTCTCTTGCCGGGTCTGCCAAAGATGTGACCGAAGGCGTCGCTCGCCTAAAATGGGCTTTGGACCCGCAAAGCCCCAACGAGATCTATATTGGCGACCGACGTGTAGTTCGTGACTGGTTATAAAGCCCTTACTTGAATAGGAGCGGATATGAACAACCTGCTGAAGATCAAAACCCCTGCCGAAGAGATTGCCCAGCGGCGTAAAGCCGATTTTGCATTGGCCAACCATGGTCTTTCGAACCTGCGTTTGGCCTACTGGAACTTGCCCACAGAAGCGTTGGTTGAGGAATCAATTTTTAGGGGCGAGGGAAACCTGGTGGAAGGTGGAGCACTTTGCGCCTACACTGGCAAACATACAGCCCGCAGCGCCAACGATAAATTTGTAGTGAGAGAAACCAATAGCGAAGGAAATATTTGGTGGGGTACGTATAACCGCCCTTTTGAACCGGCCAAGTTTGACATTTTGTACGAAAGAATGTTGGGCTATTTGCAGGGACGCGATGTGTTCGTGCAGGATATATTTGCTGGCGCCGATCCCGATCACCAATACCCGGTTCGGATAATCACCGAATTGGCTTGGCATAGCCATTTTGCGCGTAATATGTTCTTGCATCCTCAAAAACTGGATGATTACAAATCGTTTATGCCTGAGTTTACCTTGCTGGCTTTGCCAGGCTTCGCGGCCTCTTCCTCGGTAGATTCCAGTAACAGCGATACATTTATTTGCCTGTCATTTGAACGCAAGTTGGCCATTATTGGCAACACCGCCTATGCCGGCGAGATTAAAAAATCGGTTTTTACTATTCTCAATTACTTGCTGCCGTTGCAAGGAGTTTTACCAATGCACTGCAGCGCCAATGTAAGCCCCACTGATCCAAACGATGTAGCCCTGTTTTTTGGGTTAAGCGGAACCGGCAAAACCACACTTTCGGCAGACCCCACCCGTCGACTTATTGGAGATGACGAGCATGGCTGGAGTGATAACGGGGTTTTCAATTTCGAGGGGGGTTGTTACGCCAAAGTGATCGGCCTATCACCTTTAGCTGAACCCCAGATCTATAATGCTACCCACCGATACGGCACAATTCTGGAAAATGTGCCCTTCGATCCCCTCAGCCGCCGCTTTGACCTGGACGATGACAGCCTCACCGAAAACACCCGTGCCTCGTATCCTCTTCAATACATTGAAAACGCTGTTCCGGCAGGGAAAGCCGGACACCCCCGCAACATCATTTTGCTTACTTGTGATGCCAACGGTGTATTACCGCCGATTGCCCGCCTTACCCCCAACCAGGCGTTGTACCAATTCATTTCCGGGTACACTTCCAAAATTGGAGGCACCGAGGTGGGGCTTGGCAAAGATCCTGAGATCACATTTAGTGCCTGTTTTGGCGGTCCTTTTATGGTACATCACCCATACCGCTATGCTGATTTGCTTCGTCGGAAGATTGAGCGTTACCATTCGCGTTGCTGGTTGGTGAATACAGGCTGGGTTGGCGGCCCATACGGAATTGGCAAACGCATTTCAATCCGCTACACCCGTCAGTTACTTCAAGCTGCCTTATCGGGCAATTTGGATGTTAAGGATAATTTCACTACTGATCCATTATTTGGCTTCGAGGTGCCGATCCATTGCCCTGATGTTCCAGATAGTGTTCTGGTACCGTACAATGGCTGGCCAACCCGGGCAGAGTATGATCGTCGATATCGCGACTTAGCCCAACGCTTTTTGGATAACTTCGCAAAGTTTGGTACCGGGATACCACCGGAGGTAGTTGCCTCCGGACCACGCCTATAAGACATATCTTCCCAATTCATGCGTTTTTTATGCCATAATGGAGGTAAGATACGAATGAAGGTAACAACTGTCGCAAATGACCACTTGATTCCACATTGGAAGTAATATGGCCAGACCAATATCGTTATTATTGCTTACCTTGTCTCTGGTCCTTGTTGCGTTGGGCTGCAAGGCACCTTTCCAATTGCTATCCACAAATACTCAACCAGAAAAGCCGACTTTGGCCAGGAATAGCAGCAATACCCCAGGCATACCCAGCGACGTTGCTGCAACAACAACACCAGCCAGCATTCAATGGCCAGACGGTGGTTGCCCACAGTACGCTGATTGGATGGTGGTTGCATACGATGATCCAACCCTGGATACCCTCACAGATTTATATTTGCTGAACCCAACGGATGGAAATATGAACATTCTTGGCGCGCCGCAGCCCTTCCGCCAGAGCGAACCAGCTTGGTCTCCTGAGCGGTGCAGGGTTGCATTTAGCGGAACCACCCAAGATGGAAACAATGACATTTATGTCATAAGTGCCGATGGAACCCAGCTAACCCGCCTGACTTCCGACCCAGCCAAGGATATGTTCCCCGATTGGACACCCGACGGCAATCAGATCGTCTTTACATCTTTCAGATGGCAAGACACACGCAACCTATTTGTGATGAACGCTGATGGAAGCGATGTTCGGCAATTAACTTTCAATGGGCCAGAATTCAGCCAATGGCCACAAGTATCACCCTTGGGTGGTCTGGTGGTTTATACCCAAAATGCCATCGGCAACCCAAACCCCGGAGGCAGGTTATTTTTGGTAGGAACCGAGGGTATCGGGAATAAGCAATTAACCCCCGAGGCCGCCAATTTGGGAGAACTTGATGCCGCTTGGTCATCCGACGGGCAGACGATCTTCTTCCTCTCCAACCGTTCCAGTAAAATTGAGATTTGGTCGATCGGCGTTACTGGATCAGATCTTAAGCAGATCACCAACTTGCCTGCACATATCACCCCGTCTCATTGCCTGCGTGTTTCACCGGATGGCAAAAGAATCGCTTTTTATGGTGTAGGCAAAGGGGTGGAGCAAAACGGCCAACAAATCTTTGTACTCAACGTGGATGGTACCGGCCTGCATGAGATCAACGAAAGCCCTGGAAATGAGGACTGGTTCGACTGGTAGCAAAACCAGTCCTCATTGGAACAAAATGTCAACGGCCTATTCGTGGCCACAAAATGGGAGTGGAGCGTTTATATTCTTCATAATCAGTTTGCCCTCCCCACGTCTTGTCTGCCTTGGCTTCCAACATAGGCACGCCACTAACCTTGGTTAACAACAACCACACAAATAATGGAGAAAGTACAACCACCCATTGCCACGATTGTAAAACCGGAATGGCGATGATCAATACACCCACCCATAAAATGATCTCTCCCAAATAATTCGGGTGGCGGCTAACCGCCCACAATCCATTGTCGATGAAACGTCCGCGGTTGGCGGGATCAGCACGGAAGGCGCTTTTTTGGGCATCAGCGATCACTTCTATCGCAAAACCAACCAGCCATACAGCGGCACCTACCCATAAATAAATATCGGGGCCAACCTTGGCGGGATCAGCCAAAATGGCATAGGCTGCGCTGGCCGTAAGCGATACCCACAAGCCTTGCAACGTCCAAGCCATTAAAAATCGCGGCAATGAGGGTTTTATCTCATCAAATCGGCTGTCCTTGCCTGCATGGTGAATCCGCAAGAACAAAAAGCTCGCCAGACGAATTGCCCAAATCGCGCACAAAGCAAATACCACCATGGACCGTGTATCATCGCGACCACCAACCCACCATGCCAAGCTGAGGGTGGCCAGGTATGTAAGCCCGCCCGTCAGGTCGTAAAATCGTTCAGTTTGCCGCAAGTATGCAGGCACAAACGCCAACCATTGCATGCCAATGGCCAGTGCAACACTCAGCCCGAAAACAGGTAGCCCAAAAACAAAAACGCTTTGGCTGCTGCCGGCCAATGCCAGTGCCGCACCAGCCAATAGTACAATCACAATGGCCAACCAAGAAACTTGTTCCTGTTTTGTCATTTTTTTCATCCTCCATTTCTTATTTTCATTAAACCACAAACCCCTGCTTGACAATCCTTCTCCGCTGGTTATAATAAAAACTTAACAATAAAAAATAAAAACACAGATGTGGACGAGTATCCCCTAAAGCGATTTTCAGAGAGCCCTCAGAAGGTGTGAGCAGGGTAAAAGCGCAAGGCGAGAATGGACCATGGAGTTGGGCGGTAGAACGGCGCGAGCCAAGTACACCTTCCCGTAAACTGCCAACGTTATCTGGCAGCATCAATCTCCCTAATGATGGGATGCTGATGAACCAAGCGGGTATCTTTCAAGGTACCAATCTGGGTGGCACCGCGGGAATCCCTTTCTCGTCCCAATTTTGGACGAATTGGGATTTTTTTTATTCCGTGCTACCCAGGAGGCTGCATATGGCAAAAGCCAAAATACGTACCATTTTTAAAGAGATTCCCGCCGACCTCGATACGCCCATCAGTGTTTATCTCAAACTCAAGAACGAAGCCCCCTCCTTCTTGCTGGAATCTGTCGAGGGCGGCAACAAGATCGCCCGTTACTCGTTTATCGGGATCAATCCTGTGGCGCAATATATCCTGTATCATGACCGAATCGAGATCATCCGCGAGAATGGCAGCCAAATACGTCCGCTCGCTGCGGATGAAGATCCCACCTTCTTTTTGCAATCTGAGTTGGCCAAATACCCTGTGGAACACATTCCCGGTTTACCGAGGTTTATTGGCGGCTTGGTAGGATATATGGGTTTTGAAATGGTGCGCTACTTTGAACCCAGCCTAAAACCTCATATCCACCCTGGTCAGTCGCCTTTGGGGCATTACCTGCTAACAGATACGATCATCGCATTTGACCATGCCCGCCACAGTCTGTTTATTCTTACCCACCTTCTCGATGGTGATGAACAAAAAGCCCAGTCCCGCATCAATGCGGTAATGCGCCTGCTCCACGCATCGTTTAGTCCACCCATCCAAACACCAGTAGCAGCCTGGGATGAAAAACCCAATATGAGCGAATATCAATTTGCCGCGATGGTACATTCTGCAAAGGATCACATTCGTGCCGGAGATATTTTTCAGGTGGTTTTATCTCAACAGTTTAGCAAAGTTTCAGACGCCGATCCGTTCAACGTCTATCGCCGCCTTCGTCAGTTGAATCCATCGCCTTACCTGTATTTTTTTGACCTTGGCCAGGCATTACCGCGACCGTTTGCGATCGTTGGCGCCAGTCCAGAGATGTTTGTGAGATTGGAAGACGGCATCGCAACTGTGAGGCCGATTGCAGGTACACGCAAGCGCGGAGCTAACCCTGCCGAGGATGAGGCCTTAACAGCCGACCTGTTGACCGACCCCAAAGAGACCGCTGAACACGTGATGTTGGTTGATTTGGGCCGAAATGACTTGGGGCGTGTTTGCCAATTTGGTACTGTCAACGTCACCGATTATGCGACCATCGAAAAATACAGCCACGTGATGCATTTGGTCTCGAATGTAGAGGGAAAGCTAAAACCAAACCTGACAGCTTTCGACCTCGTTCGCTCGGCTTTTCCGGCCGGCACTGTCAGCGGAGCCCCCAAGATCCGTGCCATGCAGATCATCAGCCAATTGGAATTGGACCACCGCGGTCCTTATGGAGGTATGGTCGGATACTTCGGGTTCGATGGCACGATGGACACCTGCCTGACCATCCGAACATTGGTAGCCGATGGCGACCGCTTCACCGTACAAGCCGGGGCAGGTATAGTAGCTGATTCCATTCCCGCCAATGAGTATCAGGAAACAATCAACAAGGCATCCGCCACCCTGCGTGCAATCCATCTTGCCGAAAATAATTTTTAGGCTAAATCATTCGAAGAAAGGAATGAAAAGAAATGACACAACAAACTCCCAAACCAAGGTTGCTTACTGGCGATCGACCAACCGGCCGCCTGCATCTGGGTCATTATGTAGGCTCGCTCGCAAACCGCCTCTCTCACCAAGATTCATTCGAATCGTACTTCATCATTGCTGACTTGCACACGCTAACTACCAAACCAGAACCCAACTACATCAAAGACCTGCCCTTCTACATCCGCGAGATCGCGATCGATTATTTGGCAGTAGGGATCGACCCCAATAAAAGCACTATTTATGTCCAATCTGCCATTCCAGAGACTTTCCAACTCAACCTTATCTTCGAAATGTTGGTCTCGGTTAGCCGTTTGCAAAGGATCCCTACCCTCAAGGAAATGGCACGAGATGCCCATATCAGCAGTATGCCATTCGGCTTGCTTGGTTACCCGGTATTGCAAGCCGTAGATATCCTGCTGCCCCGCGCACAGGTGGTGCCGGTAGGCAAAGACAACCAAAGCCATGTAGAATTAGCCCGCGAGTTAGCCGCCCGTTTTAACCATATTTACGGTCAAACATTCGATGAACCACAAGACCTGCTCAGCGACCTTCCAATGCTGGTTGGTACCGATGGTAAGAACAAGATGAGTAAAAGCCTGCATAATGCCATTTACTTGGCAGATGATGCAGCTACCCTTTCAGAAAAGGTTATGGGTATGTACACCGACCCAACCCGATTGCGCGCCACCGACCCTGGCCACGTGGATGGCAACCCAGTGTTTATTTATCACGATGCATTTAATCCAAATTTGCAGGAAGTGGCCGAACTTAAGCAGCGCTATACCGCAGGTAAAGTCAGTGATGTTGAAGTGAAGCAAAAACTGATCTTCGCGCTCAATAATTTTTTGGACCCCATCCGTGAAAGACGGGACTATTATCACAACCACCCCATGCAGGTTCAAGATGTATTGAACCACGGGATAAAAGTGATGCAACGCGAAGCAAAACAGACCATGGAAATTGTCCGTGACCGGACCGGGCTATCTTACAGCGCCGACCTGGCAATGGACAAAGCTGACCTGTTTGGGCAGTATGGCGGATAAGATGATCTTGCTGATT
>SXKT01000012.1 GCA_005778035.1 Chloroflexota bacterium | reverse complement strand
GGCATTACCGCCCTGCAGATGGACATCAAGATCAGCGGGCTGAGCACTGCCATGATGAAAGAAGCATTGGAACAGGCACGCGAAGCCCGACTGTTCATTTTGGGCAAAATGCTTGAAATCGTTCCTGAACCTCGCGCATCGCTTAAACCTCACGCACCCCGAATCATCACCGTCAAGATTCCTGTCGATAAGATCGGTGCGTTGATCGGCCCCGGCGGCAAGAACATTCGCGCGCTTCAAGAAGAGACTAAGGTCAAGATCGATGTGCAAGAGGATGGTACCGTATACATTGCCAGCACCGATGGTGAAAACGCCGAGATCGCCCGTCAACGGGTTGAGGCCTTGGGCGAGGTAGTGGAGCTGGGCCGTATCTACACCGGCAAGATCGTTCGCATTGCCGATTTTGGAGCTTTCGTTGAGATCCTGCCAGGCACCGATGGCTTGGTTCATATTAGCCAACTGGCCAGCGAACGTGTTAACAAGGTTGAGGAATTGTACGACCTGGGTGATGAAGTTACCGTAATGGTCACCGGCATTGACCCTGCCGGCAAGATCCGCCTGAGCCGACAAGCCGTTTTGGAAGGCTGGACACTGGAAGAAGCCCAGGAAAAAGACTCCAAGAAGAGCGGCCCCCGCCCCGGTGGTGACAGGGGTGGTGATCGTGGACGCGGTGGAGACCGTGGCCACGGGCGCGGTGGAGACCGTGGTGGTGATCGCGGCCGTTCGAATTTTAGAAAGTGATCCACAAGAACCCAACAAGCAAGTACGCAAGGGCGGGTTCAAACCCGCCCTTGTTTTTTCATAACCACTGGTAACCTGCCTTGTACCAAAAACTGCACAACCTCTTCCATGAATATCCCCGCCAATTTTGGATCGTAACTGTTGGTGTATTGATCAGCTCTGCCGGTTCAAGTATGATCTGGCCATTCCAACTGATTTACGTTAGCCAAACGTTGGATATGCCGATCTCCACGGTCACATCGATCATAACCATCAGCTCTCTTACCGCTTTGGGGGCCTCGCCATTGGGTGGTTTTTTTGCCGACCGATTCGGCAGGCGCAACCTAATGATATTTGCCCAAATTTCACATGGGTTTGCTTACCTGTTAATGGGTTTGGCAGGCAGTTATGTGGCCTTTTTGGTCCCCATGACGCTCATCGGTGCTGCAATGCCGCTCTATTCTGTCGGTTCCGATGCTATGATGGCGGACATGATCCCGCCTGAAAAACGTTCATCAGCGTATTCCATATTGCGGATGTTTAACAACACCGGCATTGCAATTGGCCCGGCCATCGGTGGTTTAATCGTCGCTCGCTCTTATCAGCTTGGGTTCATCATTGCTGCAATTGCCATGACATTGTACGGCTTTTACCTTTGGTTGTTCACTCGCGAAACCCTCCAAAAAAGCGAACGCGCGACATCCACTGCCTCATCTGCCGAACAACCCCGAGGATACGCACTGGTTCTCCGAAACCACAAATATCTGGTATTTTTAGGTACCCTTACCGTCGGAATTATGGCGCCAATGATATTGTGGATGTTACTGGCCGTGTATACCAACAAATATTTTGGTATCAAAGAGACCCAATACAGCCTGATTCCGATGACAAATGCATTAATGTGCGTGTTCATCCAATATCCTGTCACTATGGTGGTTAAAAAAATGGAATCCCGATCTGCTATCGCTTTGGGGATGTTTGCCTATGCGATTGGTGTCGGCTCGGTTGCGGTAATGAATTCCTTTTGGGGTTTTTGGCTCAGCATGGTGATCATGACCATTGGAGAATTGATCTTGATTCCAACCGCGACCAAATACATCGCCGATATGGCTCCTGTAGACTTGCGTGGCAGATACATGAGCTTGTATTGGCTTTCATGGGGAATTTCTCGCGCGTTTGCTCCTCTGGTTGGTGGCACCTTGCACGACCAGGTAAGCCCCGTTGCCATATGGTGGGGCGGCTTGGCTTTGGGCCTTGCCAGCACTGCCATTTTGTTTGCAATTTCCCGCTTAAAATCTTTTAACGTTCAGCCTGCTAAGGCATAGGTTAGTTATGGAACGCACCCGGGCACGCAATTTGATCGGTCCAATTGGGATATTACCAACAGGCTCCTTGAATGCGATCACAGACGTTGAAGGGGTATCCGTTGGTCATATCACCTTACACCAGGGCAGCCATATTCATACTGGTGTAACCGCCATTTTGCCACATTCAAAATCGCTTTACCATAACAAAGTTGCCGCTGGCATCCATATCGCTAATGGTTTTGGCAAATTGGCCGGTAGCACCCAACTGGCTGAATTGGGTGAGGTCGAAACCCCCATTTTGCTCACCAACACCTTGGCAGTTCCAACAGCGATGCAAGCCATCATTGAATTTACTCTGAAAACCAACCAAGAATCCGACATACGCTCGATCAATGCCATTGTAGGCGAAACTAACGACGGCATTCTTAATGACATTACCCAATTCAGCATCACAACCTCAATGGCTATTCAGGCGATAGAAAATGCGCATGGTGGCTGCGTTGAAGAAGGAAGTGTTGGAGCAGGTAGTGGCACGATCGCCTTTGGATACAAAGGTGGAATTGGAACCAGTAGCCGTGTGTGCCAAATCGATGGAAACCCTTATACGGTTGGAGTATTGGTTCAATCCAACTTCGGTGGCCAATTACGGGTTGGCAACCAACCCTTGCAGCCAAGATCTGCCACTACCACGCCTACATCCCGCACCGATGGCTCTGTTATGATCATACTGGCGACAGACGCGCCTGTCTCAGACCGGAACTTAAACAGGTTGGCCGCGCGGTCAATGGCGGGATTGGCTCGTACAGGGGCGGCGTTTTCCAATGGTAGCGGCGATTATGCGATAGCATTTTCCACCCACCCCAACACCATTCGCACAGCTGAGAAACGCATAATGGCGGTTTCGCGGTATGATGAATTGAGCAACGATATTATTTCACCATTGTTTCTGGGTGCGATCGAAGCAACCGAAGAAGCGATCCTCAATTCTTTGTTTATGGCTACTACAGTAAATGGATTTCGAACCAGCATTCAGGCACTCCCTTTGGAAGGGTTTTGCATGAATGACAAAAAAGAGTGGGAGTAACCTACGCAATGGCATTTTCTGATGATGAAATGTACGAACTGCTAAACTTTTTTGGTTATGGGCAGGCTGAATCAGACCTATGGTTTTTGGTAGGCCACGAATCCGATGGCTCAATTGCTGAATTGGAACGACGATTGAACTTGGATTCCTTGGTTTCCATGGAAGATGCCTTGGATGTGCTTGGAATGTCCTGGCAAAAGTTTGACCAACAAAACCTTCTGGGGCAAGGCAACGCATTGGCCAAGTTGTACCTGCTATTGGAGGGGAAAAAGCCGACTGCCACGGAAGTGGCCAAATTAGCCAAAGAAAAATTATTCACGGACAAGCACAATTCATTTCTGATACCTTTTTATCCAATCCCTGAAGGTCCGGAATTCAGGCAGCAGATAACAAGCATACTACCCAAATTCCTTGACCATTCTACATATCGCCAAAAGGCAGGCAAATTACGTTCTGAATTCTTGCGGGAAGCACTTGACCAATATAAACCCAAATTGATCATGGTCGCCTTCGATGATGACGATACCGCCGTGGAGGAATTGTTGACCGGATACAATATGACCAGCCATGCGTTTTTTTCCGCAGGATGGGATACAGACACAGTCGTGATCAAGATCCAAAATTTGGCAGATCTGGTTGATGAACAATTGGATACGTTGGCGACTTATATCACTGAAAATTGTCTGCCCATAGACCCAATGCGCGACTTTGGTCCTATTAAACTATCCAAGACAGAAGAAGCCCACATTGCCAAGAAATCTGCCCGCGCAGCTGCGTTTGCCAAACGCAAGACAAATACCAAACATAATGCATCGGATCCCTATTGCGTTTGTGAAGAATGTTTACGGTACGATCGGTAGCAATAAAAATAGAGCCTTGGGAATAAACCAAGGCTCTATTTTTTCATCCAATTTGGTTCACTTTCCCAAATTCCTCGCTTGCATTAATAATCCTTCGACCATATCCTCCGCTGGCATGGTAAGGGTACCTTGTTGCCACATCAACACGCTGACCAAAGGCATGTCATTCATCATCTCCATCACATCACCCATACCAAGGTTGTCGGTGGTGTCGGGTTTGTTATCGCCGTACCTATCCTGTTGAGAAAACATAGCCCGTGAATGGTTTTCAATCTGCTGGTAAATCGGGTTTATTACCATCTTGCCTCGGGGATCCGACAACCATTCCTTAATGGTGGATTCAATATCCAAAATACATGGCAAGACCAGGCTGGATTTTAAAGTAACCGTCTCTGACAACCTTATATCGGTAGCTGATGCTGCGATCAGGATTTCAAACTCACCATCTTCAGTGATCCATTGCTTGTGTTCTACATGGTAAAAGGCAAAACTGCGGAAATCCAACTTGAAACGAACGATCTTGCTTTCCCCTGGGTTTAGGCTTACTTTTGCAAAGCCTTTTAATTCTTTTTCAGGCCGCACCAAACTTGCTTCATTGTCACGCACATATAACTGCACCACTTCCTTGCCGGCAACCTTGCCAGTATTTGTTATTCTGGCTGTGACGGTAAGGCCATCGGTGTCCCTAAAATTCTTGGCAGACACCGTTATGTCAGCATAATCAAAGGTGGTGTAGCTTAAGCCAAACCCAAAAGGAAACTGAACCGGGATTTTTCGTTTGTCATAATGGCGGTAACCAATGAACATCCCTTCGCCATAGTGCACCGTGCCTGTTTCACCCGGCCAATTGGTAAAGGATGGTGTGTCCTCCAAACGCAGAGGGAATGTCTCGGTTAGTTTTCCACTCGGGTTTACCTTGCCATACAATACATCTGCCACCGCAGCACCGCCAGCCTGGCCCATCATATAAGCCTCCAATACGGCTGGTACACTGTCTATCCACTCCTTCATTACTACAGGAGATCCGTTATTAAGCACAACCACGCATTTTGGTTGGGCCGCGCTCACCGCCTTGATCAAGGCGATTTGCTGGTCGGTAAGATCCAGATCTTTTCGGTCGTACCCTTCAGACTCTTTGTATGTAGGTAACGCAATGAATAAAACCGCCACATCAGCAGACCGGGCTATGCCAACCGCCTGATCGATCATCATCGGTTGGAAGCTATTGTCAGCAGGGTACCCTTCCGCATAAGAAAATTCAGCATTCCCACCGCGTGATTGCAACTCAGAAAACGGTACAGCCACCTTGGTAGGATTAATATGCGAACTTCCGCCACCCTGGAAATGAGCTTGCTCTGCCGCTTTGCCAATGATAGCAACATGCTGGGGAGCTTTTAATGGCAAAATTCCATCATTTTTCAAGAGAACCATACCTTCGGATGCGATCTTTTGAGCCAAGGCATGATGTCCATCAATATCGAATTTTCCGGTTTTGGGTGTTTCTTGCGCTTTAAAGACTATGCGCAAAATCCTCCTCACAGATTCATTCAACACCGATTCATCGAGAGTTCCGGCACGAACCGCCTCAATGACCGCTTGTACACGCCGATCTTGAGGCCCGGGCATTTCCCAATCCAAACCGGCTTGCAACGCCTTAACACGGTTACGCACCGCACCCCAGTCCGATACTACCAAGCCTTCAAATCCCCATTCTTTTTTTAGTATGTCGGTAAGCAGAACCTTATGCTCTGAGGCAAAAGTGCCATTAACTTTGTTGTAAGAGCACATGACAGACCAAGGCTGCGATTTTTTTACCGCAGTCTCAAAAGCGGGCAAATACAACTCTCGCAGCGTTCGTTCGTCCACTTCGGCACTGATACTGAACCGTTGAAATTCTTGATTGTTGGCGGCATAATGCTTTAGAGATGTGCCAACACCAAGTGATTGCACACCATTGATAAAACTGGCAGCCATCTCACCGGCCATGTACGGGTCTTCTGAAAAGTATTCAAAGTTGCGGCCGCCCAGCGGAGACCTTTTCATATTTGTGCCGGGGCCTAATAACATATCGACATCCAGCGCGATGCACTCTTCCGCAAGAGCCTGGCCCATTTCGTGGATCAAGTCAACATCCCAGGAGGCCGATACGCACGAAGCGGTAGGGAAGCAGGTAGCCGGGAGAGACTTCGCTCCCATATCGTGGACATTCGGCTGCCGGCGGACACCATGCGGGCCATCAGAACAGATCAATTCAGGGATTTCAAGCCGCTCTATGGGTGTTGTCGTCCACGCACTGGCGCCGGTACACAAACCGGCTTTTTCTTCCAAGGTCATTTGTGAGATCAGTTCCGCCAAGTTTTTACTCATTGTGCTTTCCTCTTTCATCAAAATGGTCAATTCGCAAAACTGTTGTAAACGGATCGTACCTGCAATAATTGTTTCGCTTTTTCCGAATTCATGGCCACTTGGGGGTTGAAGGTTACAATCTTTGGTTTGTTAGCGGGAAGGTCAAAGTAATTGTCGCTCCATATACCATCCACCCCGGCGAACTTGACTTCAACCAAACGAGCCAAACTCTTGGAGGTTAATTCCACCAAGACAGAATTTCCTGTTGTATCAATTTTGGCAATGATATTTGGGTCTTCCAGTTCTACATGTTTGGTCGGCTGAAAATAGGCGCTTTTTGTCGCGACCAAATTGCCGTTTTGATATAGATCCACAATAAAGGCAGTCTGCCGCGATCTGGAATCATCCACCTCAGCCGAGAAATCAAATTCAGCGATTTTGGCACAACTGTACGGCAAACATGCCACTATCTCAGTTCCATGCCTAATCAACTCGCCATCCAAGGTCTCAAGCCTCCAGTCCATCGAACCACTCCAGGCTGAACCAGTATCGTTGGTGATGAATACCTTTTGAATGGGTGGTGCATCTTCTATGGAGAGCAAAACAGGCGCGAAAAACTGTTTTGCCGAATAATGCAAAGCCTTCCAACGGCCATAATAATCGAGGCTGGACCAAGAGGCTACAGGCCAGCAATCGTTTAACTGCCAATAAATAATTCCAGAAACACGTTCAGGATAACGGCGCCAATGTTCAACACCATATCGAATCCCTTCAGCTTGCAACACCATGCTAAGGTAAGCCAACGATTCAAAATCTTTTGGCATCCTAAACGTATCCAACATCTGCCCTACCATCAAGGAGTTGCCGCTGGCATTTTTTTGGTGCTGGTCCATAATGTACGAGGTCATATTCCAGTCTTTAGGTTCCGCATACATCGCGATGGTCTCAATCGGCGGCAAAGCTTGAAAACCAAATTCACTCATAAAGCGGGGGTATTGGTTGCGATAAGCGGTAAATGGCTTACGGCCGTGCCAAACGTCCCAATAATGGGCGTCACCCTGTTTTTGGCCGTTGGGATCTTCAAAGGGCGTATCTGAAGATGGGGAGCTTGGCCAATAGCTATGGTCGGGGTCCAATTCCTTTACCCAACCCGCCAAAGTAGAATGGAAAAAGTTGTGGTAGTCTTGTTTTAATGTAGCCAACTCTGGTTTATTCCAACCCCATTCCACCCATCCTTGTTCCATCTCATTATTTCCGCACCACAAAGCCAGGCTGGCATGATGTCGGATTCGGGCAACGTTTTGCTCAACCTCAATTCGCACATTCTCCAAAAAGGCCGCATCACCTAACGGGTAGATACTGCAGGAGAAGATAAAATCCTGCCAAACCAAAATTCCGAGTTCATCGCACAGGTCGTAAAAGGCGTCTTCTTCGTAAAAACCACCGCCCCAAACACGCAGCATGTTTTGGTTAACCTCTACCGCTGAGCGCAATAATCTTTCGATCGACGAACGATTCAAACGGGTAGGGAAAGAATCTGCCGGGATCCAGTTTGCTCCTTTTGCAAAGATCGGCTGGCCATTCACCACAAAAGTAAAAGACTTGCCCCATTGGTCTGGCTGCTGGCGCAATTCAACTGTTCGGAGTCCAAGGCGTAATTTTTTTTCATCCAGAGAGTCATCTCCATTTATCAGGGAGACCTTTACATCGTAAAGAGGTTGATGGCCGTATCCGTTGGGCCACCACAACTTCGGTTGGTCCACTTCAACTGATAGTGTCGTGCCCGCGGCAGCCAGGCTTTGGTATACAGCGCCGTCTGGTCCGGTGACCAAGAGTTTGACATTTTTTCCCGCAACATCACCATCTACCCGTACATCACCTGTAATGGTCACAGTTCCTGATCTATGCGTTTGCCGCAACCATACTTGCTCAATTCGAGCACCATCGGAAAATTCAAGCCGAATATCCTTCCAGATACCGATCGGTGGAAGTTGGGGACCCCAGTCCCAGCCGAATTGACAAGGTGCCTTGCGGAGGTGTGGCCCCCCGGCGATCGCCTGCGGCACCCCGGCAAGCGGTAAATTAGCCTGTTTTTCGGAAATATAATTTACAGCCGAATGAAAGGTTATCGAAATGTGATTCTTGCCCACTTTTAGGCTTTCTTTCACATCCCAGCGATATTGCCGATACATATTATCGGCTGCACCAATTGTTTTACCGTTAATGGCCACAGTCGCGAGCGTATCCAAACCATCACAGACAAGAAACATGCCCGCGTTGTTAATCATTTGGGGACTGATCTCAAATTCCCGTTGATATTGCCAATCCTTTTTGGCAACCCAGGCAACCGATTTTTCATGATCCCCAAAAAATGGGTCAGGGATCAACCCCAAAGCCAGCAAATCAGTGTGGACACCACCCGGCACCGTGGCTGGGTGCCATTCATTTTCTTCTGCCTGGCAAAATTGCCATGCCCCGCTCAATTTTAAAATTTCCATCATTAATGTCACCTACTTTTTATAAATTCAGGCGTGTTACCCAACTGTCGATAGGTCCCATTCCTCATAGATCTTTGGAACATCATTGATTAATCGTTTTGTATAGGGTTGTTTGGGGTGCAAGATCACTTCATCAGGTGTACCCGACTCTACAAATTTTCCATGCTCCATAATATAAACGGAGTCCGATACATAGTATGCGAGGCCAATATCATGGGTAATGAAGATTACAGTCATGCCGATCTCTTTGCGCAACTCCATCAACATATCCAAAATGGTGGCACGGGAACAGGCATCTATCATTGATGTTGGTTCATCTGCCAGTAAGATCTTGGGTTTGAGTAAAAAGATACGGGCGATCATCAACCGTTGCATTTGCCCGCCAGACAGCTCAAATGGGTATTTATTGGTCAACTCATCGAACTTAAGGTTGACAAAACTGCATGCCTCCCGCATCATTTCTATCTTTTTTTCCTTGGGCAAATTACCGCCACCGCGCATTTTAATGCAGTCCAGCAAGACAGAATCGATCTTGTTAAAAATATTGTAGGAAGAAAAGGGATCCTGAAAGATCGCCTGAATGTTTTTCCAGTATTCTTGTTTGTTTCGCTGAGAGCGAATATCCCTCTTCTGACCCAGGAAGAAGATCTCTCCTTCTGTCTCGTTGATCAGGCCGAGCAACATCTTGCTCAGGGTGGTCTTTCCACTGCCCGATTCACCAACAATTGAAATGACTTCCCCTTCATAGAAACTAAAATCCACGTTATCCACCGCTACTGTGCGGGTCTTGCCAAAACCAAATACCTTTGTTAACCCTTTGGCGCTAAGGCACAATTTCCGTTTTTCAGCCATTTTTATACGCCTCCCTCAATTCAGATTCTGAAAAGATGCAACGGTAGGTGCGGCCAGGGCCAGCCTCTTTAATTTGCACCGAAATAACCCGGCATTCAGGTTTGGCAAATTTGCATCGTTCGGCAAAACGGCATCCCGCGGGTGGGTGCTTAAGGTTGGGCGGAACACCTGGAATCGCGGTAAGCTTGACGTTTCGCAATCCTTCCTCAGGCACGATGATCGAGCCCATCAAACCCTTTGCATACGGGTGGAGCGGATCAAAGACTGCTTCCTTGGCAGACCCTCGTTCTACGATCTGCCCTGCATACATCACCATGATGTCATTGGTGACGTTATATAGCAACGGCAACTCATGGGTGATAAAGATCATCGCCTTGATGATGCCCTTGTCCATCAAGTCTCGCAACATTTTTATGACCATTTTCTGCGAGGTTACATCCAAAGCAGATGAAGGCTCATCAGCGATGAGCACTTTTGGCCCGAGGATCACCGATATAGCGATGACCGTCCTTTGTTTCATGCCGCCAGAAAGCTCCACCGCGTATTTATCTAAAACGTTGGCTGGCAGGCCTAAAAATTCGAATCGCTGTCGCGCCATATCATAGATATCTTTTTTCGTCGCGCTCGGATTATGCGCCCTAACAACATCTTCCACAAAATTGATGATCTTTTGGGTCGGGTTTAGCGCATTCATCGCCGCCTGGGGAATATACGCGATCTCTTTGCCGAGGATAGTCTTGCGGACTTCGTCAGGGTCCATCCCGGAAATATGCTTGCCATCGATGATAATATCGCCGCTGGTGTAATAGAGGGGCGGGAAGTAATAGCCCATCAGGCTAAGAGCCAATGTGGACTTTCCACACCCCGACTCGCCCGCGATCCCGAGCGATTTTCCCTCCTCCACTTTCAAGGAGACGTGGTCCACTGCGTAGACATCCTCTTTGAAACGAGTGATGTATTTCGTAGTAAGGTCTTTTACTTCAAGGATAACTTTTCCCATGGATTCCGCCTAATCTCGCAGTGAGGGGTTGAATACCTGGTCGAGACCAGTGTTCATCAGGTTCATGGAAAAAGCGATCAATGCGATCACAGCCAGAACCGGGAAGTATGCCCACCAATTGCCTTGCAGTTGGGCTTGGTAGATCATTGCCCAGTTCATCATCAAGCCCAATGTCGGCACTTCGGTGGTTTTCGGCCCTAAACCAAGAATGGATAAGCTGGCTTCAGCCAAAATGCCGGATGAGATCTGAAGGATCATTGCCATAATGACATAGGAAGCGATGTAGGGCAAAATATCAGTCAGGATAATGTGAGGGATGGAATGGCCAGACAACTTGGATAAGTTGACATGGTCTCGGTTGCGTAACGAAATGACCTGCGAGCGCACCGCACGTGCTGTCCATACCCAGGATGTAAAACCGATCACTGCAGCCACGGTAGATGCCCCTCGTTGCTCTTGGCCAATGCTGAAGGATATGAGCACCAATAAAACAAATGGTGGAATTACAATAAATAGATTGCTGATGAAATTGATGATGTCATCGACAAAACCGCCAATATACCCCGCGAGCAAACCCAAAGTAAGACCGATAAGGGTGGCTATTAGCCCGGCGATAAAACCGATCTGCAATGATGTTTTCGTAGCCGCTACCAGCTCCGTAAGCATATCGCGGCCAAAATTGTCTGTCCCCAGGGGGAATATCCGGACAGTGGGGACTTCGTTTACATTCACATATTCAGTGACAGTAACTTTTTTGGATTCTAAAAGCGTGTTGGTTTCAGGGTCGTTGACTGCGATGATAGCCGGACCTGTGGAGTAAAGTGATTGAAGGGCGGTATTCAACCGGATATAGTAATTTCTTTTTGCGTTGGTAAAGCCTTTGATACTTCTTTTTGGGTCAAAGGTTGCCTTCCATTGTTGCAAAAGTTCATCGGTGTTGGTGATGTCAATTCGAGATTCGTCAACACCGGCAGCAACCAAATACTCTTTGATCGCGACCCTGTCATCCTCAGATAGCTTGTTGGCAATGCGCCGTTTTGCCGCGCCTTCCTGGTTGATGATGTACTTTGAAGTATCGAGGCTATCGTATACATTCACATAAATCCCTGGTGGGAAGAAGGTGCCTTGGCCGAGGATTGCCAAAGGTGCTTCAGGTATAAAAATCGGGTAAATAAAAATAAAAGCAAGCAAAGAGGTGAAAATGGCAAAGCCCAATTTGAACTTTCCAGAATGGAAGATCTGTTGAAGGGTATGAATCATGGCTTGGCTCCCTTAGTCCGATTGGGCCGCTTTGATGCGCGGATCGATGATGCCATAAATGATCTCAATGGCGAAGTTGGCAAACAACGTCATCAAGGTAATGATCAAGGTAACTGCAGAGATCAGCGGATAGTCTTGCCCCATAATTCCGCTAAGCATGGTTGTACCCAAACCAGGATAGCTGAAAATGATCTCGGCAATGAGCGCGCCACCAACCATGGTACCAATAGATAAGGCCAACCCGGTAACCTGTGGCAGCATGGCATTACGAAAAACATAACCAATGATCTTTTGATCCTTGATACCCATAAAACGGCTATATTTTACGTAATCTGCGTTTAATTCATAAATAGCCATCGACCTCATGCCGATCGCCTGGCCACCGATCATGATCAATACAATTGACCAGAAGGGTAATTGGTAGTGATGTATGACCGATCTTACAAAATCCCACCTCAAGCTGGGGATCATATCGAAACCGTAGCCGCCAGACGTGGGAAACCAGCGCAAGTTGACGGCAAAAACCACCAACAAGATCACTGCCATACCAAACGCGGGAAGATTGCTGATAAAAATGCTGACAGGCATTACAAATTTGTCGAAAGTACCTTTAAGGTATGCCGCTAACGCACCCAGCAGGTTGCCAACGATCCATCCAAAGATGATCGCCGGAAACTGTAAAGCGAGGGTCCAACCGAGAGAGGCTTTGATGATCTCAGATACTGGCCTTGGAAATTGGCTGAAAGATGTACCGAAATTGCCCTTGAAAACATTGGTTACGTAAAGCAAGAATTGTTCGTGGAGCGGCTTATTGGTACCGAACTGCTCGGCGTATTGTTGGTAAACAGCCTGAACAGCAGCCTGACTTTGCATGCCGGTTGCCACTTTTTGGGTGATCACCGCAACAGGGTCACCTGGCATTAGGCGCGGCAAAATGAAATTTAGTAAAAAAGCCGCGACAAAAGTTAGCAAAAACCAGAACAATTTGTTGAGAAAATACTTTCGGTATCCTTTCAAGGCCTCATCTCCTTTTTTTAAGGTACAGCCATGTTCCAACGGTTGGAACATGGCTGTATTGATGCTTAGGGAAGAATTACTTCACCAGCTCTACGTTATAGAGGCCAGCGATACCCCAACCGAAGACGAGGTCCATCGGGGGAACAGGAGGATTGGTGCCATCCCCGTCGTGCGGGAAGTTGGTCCAAACGGTCTCGTTCACAGCGTGGAAGTTCTGCGGGCGATACATAAGTGTGAAGGAAGGAACATCAGTGAGGTAGATCTTGGTCAGCTCGGTGTAAGCAGCCTTTACCTCAGCGGGGTCGGTCATGCCAGGGATACCGGCAATGAGAGCGTCAGCATCGGCGTTCTTGTAACCACCCCAGTTGCCGTTCCAGTTGCCCTGGGTTTGGGCAAATTCGGAACCGATCAACTTGCGGACACGAGCCCAAGGCTGGGCAGGGCCGGCACCATCAGACCACATCATGAAGATGTCATAACCTTCGGGAAGCGGCCAGTTGGTAACAACGGTTTGGTAAACTGCCCACTCGGGGAAGTTGGTAGTGATCTCGATGCCAATTTCCTTGCCAGCAGCGGCCACAACTTCAATGGCTGCTTGCCAGTCGGACCAACCATTGGGGCACAGAGCAACATAGCTCAGCTTCTTGCCGTTGTATTCGCGCCAGCCATCGCCGTCGCTGTCAACAACACCAGCGGCGTCGAGCATGGCCTTGGCGCCTTCAATGTCCTTACCGGTCCATTGGAGTTCAGCAACTGCGGCTTGGTCGTACATACCCTGCTCACCAGCGGTCGGGTTCATGATGGAGCGAGGAACCTGGGTGAAGGTAGCGGACTGGTTGGTCATAGCATTCGCGATGATGGTGTCATAGTCGACAGCCATGGCGATCGCCTTGCGGATGGCAACCTGATCCAAACCGTTGGAAGCAACGTTGAAGAATGCAGTCGGCAAGCTGGCGCCGATGCCATAAGGGGCCTCGGGCAGGTAGGTCGAAACAGGCAACATATCCTTCAACCAAAGATCCTGGATGTTGGCGTTGAACTGTTGTGACACATCAACTTCACCAGCCTGGAAGGCAGTGAAACCGGCAGCGTTGTCTTTGTACATGATATGAGCCAAGTACTTGGGAGTGGGGAGCTTGCCAAACATGGAAGCATCCTGGCCCCAATAATTGTCATCACGTTCCAAAACTACTTTGGTTTCATCAGCAAAGAACTTCTTGTAAGGACCAGATCCAACCACATCCTCGGCAGGATCAGCCTTGAAAGCCGCAGCGTCAGCGGAACGGGCTTCGAGGGTCTCGGTCCAGGCTTTTTGGATGATGTAGTTGTTGGTGAGGTAGTTGGCAACCAACAAAGGATTGACAGCTTTGCCATCGGCGTTTAACTTGGCTTTTACAACCACAGTCTGCGCATCAACAGCTTCAATGGTGTCAATGTATTCCTTGTTGGAAACACCGGCATTGGTCTCATACTTAATGTTGGTAGCCCATGTGTAAGCCGCGTCATCAGCAGTGATGGGTGTGCCATCGCTCCACTTGGCAGCGGATTTGATCTTGAAGGTGATGGCGGTCATGCCCTCATCCCAAGCGTAGGGGCCATCAGCCAACAACGGCACGAACTCACCACTAAGCATATTGTAGGCATAGGGGGTCTCGAACATGGTCAACAGGGCATTGTCCTGTTGGTTTACAGCCATGGCATTGTTGTTGTTGGAGGAATAGGGATTCCAACCAGTGATGGGGCCCCACTGTAAACCATTGAAATACATGGTCTGTTCACGGGGAAGAGTATCGGCGGTGACGGGTTCCTCAGCTACAGGAGCTTCGGCCGCAGGGGCTTCAGCGGCAGGAGCCTCAGCCGCAGGGGCTTCAGCAGCAGGAGCTTCGGTTGCGGCAGGCGCGGAGCATGCTGAAAGCATGATGCCGAGCAATACCAGCAAGGTGAATAAAACGTTCAAATTTTTCTTCATTACTTTTCTCCTCTCAAAATTTATTACCAATTGCTTGGTAATTCACAAAGGTTTTTGCCATATGGTTTACGCCCCTCATCCATATCATCGAACGCCGTTAGGTGGCACCATATAAGCAATAAAAGTTTATGCCATCCACGCTCTAAATGAAATCAGGCAGTTGGATGAATTATTACCTTGTTGTTGGGTAACTCTCTGCGTTTCTATGGTCCTTCTATCACCAATTTGGTTCAAAAAGTTACCCAACATGTATAATATCCCTATCCTTTGGAATATTTTTATATACCATAGCAAAAAAATGAAAAATAAAACCATCGTCCGACAAAACCAACTATTGATCGAACCTGATCCAGTTGAGATCGGATCCCCAGCATGGTTTCTTTGGCTGCAAACAAATGACCGCTTTCATTATCATGGGAGCGAAGGCCAGTATTTGGCCCAAAGGGAGCAAAGGCGAAATTCTTCGTACTGGTACGCTTACCACAAGGTCAACGGACGGTTAGAAAAAGTATATTTGGGGAAATCCGAGCAAATCTCCAAAGAAAAGCTGGTGCAAGTTAGCCACTCGTTCCACCGCCAAAGTTTGCTTTCAAATTATCTCGAAATTATTCCAGACGAGAAACCTCCCCGTCACGAACCGCGTATCGAACATCCATCCTTTCCACTTTCCAAAGTGGATGTCCCCATGCTTCCTCGGATTTTGGTATCACGACCCAATTTGCTGGAACAGATCCAAAATCCACTTACGGTGATCTACGCGCCCAGTGGATTTGGCAAAAGTACCTTACTAAATGAATGGCGCCAAAAATGCGGTTTCCCGGTTGCCTGGCTAACTGTGGATAAAGAGGATAATTACCGCTCTCGTTTTTTTTATTCTGTTTTAAAAGCCTTGCAAACCATCGACCCTGAATTTGGCATGGATATTGTGGGAATTCTGAATAGCGGACTTTCTACACCTATTGACGAGATCGTTTCCAGGCTTGCGAACGGGATCAGTAATTGGTCGAAAATTGGCCGGAAGATCGGCCTTGTTTTGGATGATTTTCACCGCATCCACAATAGCGAGATTTTTGACGCGATCCAACACTGGTTGCAATCACTGCCATCAAACTTCATGTTGGTCATCTCTGGTCATAACAAACCCCCCTTAATGCTTGGAGACATGCGTGCGCGGGGGTTGGTGACTGAGTTTGACGTCAATGACCTGCGTTTTAGCCTTGATGAAGGTGTCAGTTATTTACAGAAGTATTCGCGGATCGATAGTTTGCAGCGGGTGGATTACGAAAAATTAAGTTCGCATGCCGAAGGTTGGGCAGCAGGCCTAACCTTGACGGCAATGGCCTTGGGCAAACACGAAGACCCACACAGATTTGTTGAGACATTTAGTGGTGCCCATATTTATATGCGTGAATATTTTATGGAAACCGTTTTACATCGATCCTCAACAGAAATGCAAAATTTCCTTCTCAAAACCTCGATCTTAAAAAATTTAAATGCTGATCTTTGTTGCGCTGTAACAGGTGATTTTAACGGGGCGGAAATGTTGGATCGATTGTGGCAAGACAATTTGTTCATTGTCCGGCTGGAACAACCTGGCTGGTACCGATACCACGACCTGTTTGCAGAAATGTTGCAAAGCCAGCTCAACGCCCGATTTCCAGGACTATCAGAAGAACTTCACTTAAAAGCCGCAAAGTGGTATCACGATCAGGTTGCCTCAGCGGATGCGATCCATCATTTGCTGGCTACCAAGGCTTGGGATGAAGCAGCATTGCTGATCGAAGAGATGGCAATGCGAGAGCTGGAACAATACGGCGAGGATTCTCGATTGCTTCGTTGGCTTCAAGAATTACCAGTGAATGTTGTTCAAAACCACAAAGACTTGCTTTTCGTATACCTTCGGCTTGCCTACGTTGCCCTTCCACCACAAAGAATTGAAAGGTTTGTTTCGCACATTGAAAACAACCTTCGCCGCAAACCTGACCACACCCTTAACTTGGATGAGCGCGATATGCTCGCCGAGATTCAGGTGTTGCGTAACTACTGGGCTGAAAATGAAGGCTTCAACATTCCAGCCCGATCCACCCATTCATCTGAACGGTGGAAATTACTCAGCGATTTGCACGTTGTGCGTGCACTCAATTTTGAATCCCCAATGGAAAATGAGCGCAAGATTGTCGACCTTTATGATCGCTCAATAAAACAAGGGAATCTTTTTGTTTACCTGATGGCTGGAAACGCCTACGCACGTTTGTCTTTTCAGATGGGGCAATTAAAAAAGAGTGAGATGATCTGCCGACAAACGCTTGAAACTGTTCTGGAAAAACGAGGCAAGTTACCCGAACCTGCCAGCATGATCTTGGCCGGACTTAGCAGGGTTTTCATCGAGCGGAATGATCTCTCACTTGCCCAAAAATACCTCAACCAATCTAAAGAGGTGGACCCAAACCCTGCCAGCTTTAACATGCCGGTATTACATGCTCTTTGGCAAACCCGGATCTTTTTGGGTGAAAAAAACTTTACCGCAGCGGCCGATACGATTAACAACCTGCGCGAAGCGCATTCCCGGAGGCCTTCCGGCCAATGGCAAGACCCAGATCTGACAGCCTACGCCGCATTAGTAAGCCTGAGAGAGGGCAATATGGACAAGACCCGCAAATTATTGGCGGAGAATGAAAATATTAGCGGGCATATGCTAACCCAATTGGTCCAGAGTGAATTTCTGCTTCGCCGGCGCCAACCCGATTTGGCGGCTTTTTATTTGGATGAGTTATTGGAAAAATTCCCCGGAATGATTCAATCAGAACCGATCACCGATATTTTACTTTTGCGTGCTATCTCATACTTCGAAACGGACCAAATTTCAAAGGCCAAGATCGCCTTCACCGATGTTGTAAAGAGCGCTGCCCAGGAAAACATTACTCGTCCATTTTTTGAACGCCTGGACCTGTGTCAGCCATTGTTATCGATGTCGGTAAGCGTTGAAGGGTTGCCACCTCAGGCACGTTTTTTTGTCAGAGATCTTTTAGAATTGGCCCCCCACCGCGAATTCCCCGTTATAGAGGCCAGTTCTGGCGCGATTCACGAAGGCATGATCAGCGCACGAGAATTGGATGTGTTGCGGTTACTTGCCTTTGGTGATTCGAACCGTGAGATGGCTCAAAAATTATCAGTTTCAGAAAGCACTATCAAGACCCACATCGCAAATATCTACCTAAAATTGGGCGTCAATAATCGGGTTCAAGCAATTATTCAAGCCCGCAAAAAACAACTGCTTTAAATTGGATCGGAAGAAAGTTGCAAACGCTCTGCAAGGGTATGTTTGATCACCGGCCATTCTTCAGGCAAGATACTGTAATAGACCGAATGCCGGTAGGTACCATCCTCAAGGAGCATATGGTTACGCAAAACGCCTTCCTTCACAGCTCCCAACCTTTCAATGGCTGCCAAAGATCGCAGGTTGCGGGAATCGGCTTTAAATTGAACCCTAATGCAGCCTAATTTTTCGAAGGCGTTTTGTAACAACAAATACTTGGCTTCTGAGTTGACATAGGTCCGTTGAAAATCTGTATCATAAAAAGTTCCGCCTATCTCAACCGCGTGGTCTTTTTTACGAATATCCAGGTAGCGGGTTGCACCTGCAATCCGGCCACTTGCCAGGTCACGAACAATGTATGGCTCATCGGTTCCAGCATCCTTGCGGCTCAAAATTTCTTTCACAAAACCGGCCATTTTTTCCTCAGTATTCACCAAGCCATACAGCATATAAGTCCAAATCGATGGATCTCTGCCGGCATAAGCCAACCCGCCCACATGCTCCAGCGTCATTGGCTCCAATTGGATAAATTTGCCCTTCAATATGGTTGGTTCCGGCATTTGCATCATCAGGGCCTCGCGATAAAACCGGGAGTCGTGGGCAACAATGGCATTGCGGGTCCGTTCTTGCCTAATAATTCCGCCAAGGCAGCCTGAAGCCCTGCTGCATCATCCCAGGCGTATTCCACAGTTCCAAAGCACATCGATTGCTCATGTCCTTTGCCACAGCACAAAACTATGTCGCCTTCAGTGGCCAACCTTACTGCAAACCGAATGGCTGATGGCCTGTCCTGAATGCTGAAGAGAGACTTTCCTTCCTCGGCTCCGTTGCTGATCGCCGCAGCAGACATTTCTGACAAGATCGCCCCAAGGTCTTCAGTTCGGGGATCTTCGGCGGTCAAGATGGTCACATCAGCATTCTTGGCAGCTACTTCAGCCATAAGGCGGCGTTTTTCGCGATCACGCAGCCCAGCCGATCCAAATACCGCGATCACCCGCCCAGCAGGTTTTCCAGCCGATACCATGCTTTGGCGAATTTGTTGGGCGGTTTGCAGGGTTACAGCAAGAGCGTTGGGTGTATGTGCAAAATCGACGAAGGCCAGAAAATTTTGCCCCAATGAAAACCGTTGCATCCGACCGGGGATGCCACCAAACCGGGAAAGTGCCTGTGTTGCGGTTTGTAAGGGTACCTCGAGCCCATATACGGACGTCGCAATCGCCGCCAGGCAATTGCTAACATTATATTTCCCGTACAGTGGCACAGTCAGTTCCGTTTCACTGTCTTCCAGTTTAACCTTAAAGTAAATTCCCGCTTCAGTAGCGGTGTAATCGCTGGCCAAAACCGTAGAGCCGTGTTTGAAACCATACGAGACAGCCCAAGGCACACCCACCTGCGAGAGCGCCTCGTACGACGCGTCATCACGGTTTATCACAGCGAGGCCGATCTGCCCGCTGGATTTGGGTTTTGTTATTGAGAGAGATTCAAGCAAGCGCGCTTTTGCCTGAAGGTAGTTTTGATAGGTCTTGTGGTAATCCAAATGTTCGTGGGTGATATTTGTGACTGTTCCAATATCAAACTCACAAGCATCCACTCGATATTGCGCCCACCCATGCGATGTAGTTTCGAGCACCACATGTGTCAATCCGCTTTCCACCATTTTCGCCAGGTACTGCTGAACAGCAGGTGCATCTGGCGTGGTTACGTGAAAACCGGTATCCAACACCTGATCTCCGATAACCGCGTTGACGGTCGATATCAGACCGGCTTTAATACCCGCATGCCGCAGGATCGCGTAAATCAGGTTCGCGGTGGTGGTTTTTCCATCGGTACCCGTTACCCCAATAACGGTAAGATGATGAGCCGGATGGCCATAAAATGCCGCGGCCAAATGGGCAAGCATTTTGCGAGAATTTTCTACCTGCACATAATTGGGCAACCACAGTTGCTGTGCAGGCTTGTCTCCCACAACCAAAATGGCCCCATTTTTTTGGGCTGTTTCGATGTATTTGTGGCCATCAGAACTATCGCCCGAGTATGCAACAAAAACGAACCCAGGCATAACCTTTCGCGAATCGTCGGTTACACCTGCCACCACCTGGGTTAGGTTGAAGGAGGCTGGAAAATCATTTGTGAAAACCGGGAGCAAATCGAGGAGAGTTTTACTTTTCATAGTCATCATTTAAAAAGAAAGCAGCCCCAATAATAACATCAGGGCTGCTTTGGTTCAAGCAAAAACTGTAATTAGCGCAGGCTGGCGCGCAGGCCTTCGAGCTTGCCGGAGACGGAACCGTCTACGACCTTGTCGCCGACCTTGATAACCAAACCACCGAGAATGGAAGGATCTACCTTGAAAGATACAGCCTGGGCACCAGTTTTGGCGAGGACGTCTTTTTTGGCGGATTCCTGTTCAGCGCTCGTAAGTGGCAAAGCGCTGGTCACTTCAGCGGTAGCGCCGGTAAGGCTGGCATCTTCGAGCACGACGATCTTGCCGGCTTTTACGCCGGTAAAGAATTCATCGATAAGGGCGCGCTGGCGTTTCTCATCCAGGGCATCGTTGACCAATTTTTGGGCAGCTGCGATGGAAAGGGCGGCAACCTGGCCACGAAGATCACCCAAAATACGGGCACGTTCTTCCTCAACACCGGCAAGGGCCTTTTCACGGGCTTTGCCAGCTTCGGCTTCGGCAGCAGATTTAACATCGCGGGCCACTGATTCGGCACGCTCATTGGCATCACGAACAACCTTGCTGGCCTTGGTTTGAGCCTCGGCAATGATCTTCTCAGCTTCTTTCTCAGCATTGGCGCGGGCATCAGCGGCTACACGGGCATCTTCGATGCCTTGGGCAATTGTTTCGCGGCGTTTCTCGAGCATGGAGATGATCGGGCCGACGATCCATTTGCTAACAACAACATAAACGATGATCAGGTTTACGATTTGAACCAGTAAAAATGATCCATTAATACCTAAAGCTTCCAAGGTGTACCTCCTGTTATCTTAGAAAACGAACAGGATAAGGAGAGCGACGACCAAACAGTAAATGGCCACGGCTTCAGCGAACGCGATGCCAAGGATCATGTTGGTCTGAATCGTACCGGTGGCATCTGGGTTACGGCCCATCGCCTGTACAGCGCCGCTCGCGACGATACCAATACCGGCACCTGCGCCGATGGCACCGATCATAGCCAGACCAGCACCAATTAATTTAGCTGCATTTGCATCCATAGATCAAATCCTCCGTTAAAGTTTCGGGCGGGGGTTCCGCCAATTGTAAAATGGTTTACCCGGGCAAGCGCCCGAAGCTTACGCGTGTGCTTCCTCGTGATGTTCGCCGCCGTGGCCTTGTGTGGCTTGCGCCATAAAGGTCATTGCCAACAGACCGAACACGAACGCCTGAATGGCGCCCACGAAAAATTCCAACAAATAAAAGATGGACTGTGCAAATACTGGTACCAAGGAGCCAATAACAAACAGCAAAACGGAACCAGCGAAAATATTACCAAAAAGACGGAAGGCAAATGACAGGACCTTTGAAAATTCGGAGACGATCTCAAGCAGACCAACGCCAAAATCGATCACACCAAAGATCGGTTTGGAGAAGACCGTGCCTGTTGCCCAAAACTTGGAAAAGTAAGCCAGGCCTTGCGATTTGATGCCAAAGTACTGGATCATCACCACCGCGACCAGTGCCAAGGCGACCGTGAAGTTTAAGTCTGTTGAGACAACACGGACAAATGGGTACAGGTGCCAGCCTTCGTGATGCTCACCTTCAGCAGCATGGCCATCTTCGGCAGGATTAATGATGCTTTGGATCGGGCCTACTTGTTGTAACTCATAGTGGCCTTTTTCATCTTGCACTAATCGGCCAATCGTTTCAACGCCAGGCAAAAGCTCGGTCCAGTTAGCGATCATCACCAGCAAGGTGATGGTAGCAAACCAAGGGAAGATCTGTTTGGTCCATTTACCGGCGGTGCCTTCGGTCATGCCATGCAGCATTTCCAACAAGGCTTCAACAGCACCCACGATACCGGTCAGGATCAGGTCGCCTTTTTTTACTGCGGCGCTGATGCCAAGCGCGATAGCGATGATGGCTGCATCTGCGATGAGCAAGGCAACCAAGGTGCCGCTAAGGAAAAACTCGCCCAATGGGGTGTGGATGATCTCTGTGAGTGGTTCGGTAGGCAGTACAACGGCCGGCATTACAACCGGGATGGCAAGGCCAAACCCAAAGAAGCCGGTGAACAGGTACAAGCCAAGCACGAACGCCGCGAGAACAACCCAACGGCCCCATACTTTCTGTTTTGGAGTTCCTGTCACAACGAATTACCTCCTTATAAGATTTTCTATTCTTCTTTTTTGATGACCGGCTGAATGCGACTTGTGGCACTCTTGACGATCTTGATCATTAGGAAAACAGTTACCGGCATGCTGAACACCAGTAACAAAAGGGTGAACATTGGTTTGGTATCGAATTGCTTATCCAACAACAAACCACCAATAAGTGCCGCAAAAACAATTACGATCGTGACCACCCCCACCTGGCTGGCAACTGCTGCCAAGGCAAGGTTGGATCGCGCCTGTTTGTCAGAGTTTTTGCGTTCTTGCTCATTCATGGTCGTGTATTATATCACAAACAATCGTTGGTCAATCTCAAACCGCTCCCCCAGGTGACCCCGGAAGAGCGGTTGATGATGGACAAATTTCTAAAACAAGCTTGCCGCGGCTCGGGTTGCCATCCCAAACCAAGGCGAGAAAATGACCCCTACCACGATCACGCCGAGTGAGGCGATCGATAATGCGATCACGGCGGGGCGGCTGGAATGGATCGGGTGTCCCTCCTCCACTTCCCCTTCCATGCGGTACAGGTACACGTACTTAAGTACGGTCAGGTAGTAGTACACACCCACGATCGAATTGAGTACGCCAACGATGACCAACCAGGTCCAACCGGCTTCCATAGCGGCGGCGAATACCAACACCTTGGCGATGAAACCGCCAAAGGGTGGCATGCCGGATAAGGAAAGGAAGGCTGCCAACATTGCCAAACCCAAGTAGGGAGACCGTCGGCTCATGCCATCAAATGCCCTGATCTCGTCGCTGCCTGTCGATTTTTGGAACACAGCGATAATGCCAAATGCTGCCAAGTTGGTGGCCACGTAGGCGATCAAATAATACACCACCGATTCGATGCCAAATTTGCTATTGGCAACCAAACCAACCAAGGCATAACCAGCATGGGCAATGGAGGAATAGGCAAGAAGGCGTTTGATGTTGGTTTGTGCCAAAGCGACCAAATTACCCAAGGTCATAGAGAGGGTCGCCATCACAGCCAACAACATCTGCCAGTGTTCCGCCATCTGAGGGAAGGCCATCACAAACAGGCGCATCAGCAACGCAAAGCCGGCAGCTTTGGACGCAGTGCTGAGGAAACCCGCCACCGGTGTGGGTGCGCCTTCATATGTATCGGGTGCCCAAAAGTGAAAAGGAACCAAAGAGATCTTAAAGCCAAGCCCAACAATCAGCAGGAACAACAATCCGCCAGAGACGGGATTGAAAGTTCCAAAAAAGCCGCGCATATCGCTGATCTGGGTAGTACCAGAGAAGCCATAAACCAAGGACAAGCCATAAAGGAAGATCGCCGAGGTGAAAGCGCCGAATAACAAATACTTGAACCCAGCCTCAGTCGATCTCTTGTCATCGAGCATGAAACCGCTGAGAACATACATTGGGATCGAAGTGGTCTCGATAGCCAGGTAGATCATCACCAGGTCGGTAGAGCTGGCCATGAAGTTCATACCAATGGTCGCCGCGATCAAAAGAACATAAGCTTCAGCACGGTTAGCCAGTTTCTCAGAATCCATAAAGAACAGGGAAGAAACAGCTGCCGTAAAGATGAACAACATCTTGAAGACGAAACCCAAACCGTCGTAACGAACCATGCCACCCAAAGCCAATTGGTCCTGTGCAGGTGCCGCGAATAATAAACTGGCAAGGATGACACCAAACAAACCGAGGGTAGCTAACCAACCCAGGTTGTTTTTGCGGTTGCTATCTTTCCAAAATGGGTCTACCACCAAAATTACAACAGCAAGCGCCAACAAGAGCAATTCAGGAAAAACTGCCATCAAATTGAAATTCATTAGGCGCCTCCCAAAATTCGTAGAACATTTTCAACACCCTGAGAGACCATCGGCACCATCACTCCAGGCAAGGTGCCCAAGGTGATCATCAGCAAACACAAGGTCACCAGAGCAACCTTGTCCAACGGGCGGATGGGTGTGATGTGGCCTTCCAGATGTTCAGGCATATCGCCAAAAAAGGCTTTGCGTACGACCAGTAAAACATACGCCGCGGTTATTACGATGGAAATGGAAGCCACTATGGCAGCGATGGAACTGACCTGCCATACCCCCATAAAGATGGGGAACTCTGCCACAAAACCGGAGAAACCAGGCATACCCATGGAAACCAAACTGCCAATGATAAAGGCAACCGCCACCCATGGAAGCGGTTTCGACATACCTCCCAACTCAGGGATCTGGCGGGTATGGGCCCTGTCGTACACCATACCGACTGCGGCAAAGAAGAGGGCTGTCATTACGCCGTGGCTGAACATTTGTAAGCTGGCACCGATCATGCCCTCGCGGTTAAGCGTTGCAAAACCCAGTGAAACCAACCCCATGTGAGAGACCGATGAAAAACCGATCACATATTTCATATCGGTTTGGATCATGGCGATGAAAGCACCGTAAACTACGTTTACCATGGCAAAGCCAAAGATCAGCCATCCCCATTGCTTAGCGCCTTCTGGCAGCAACATAATACCAACTCGCAAAGCAGCAAAAGCGCCCAGTTTCATCAACACACCTGCATGGAACATGGACACCGCGGTTGGGGCAGCCACGTGGCCATCGGGAGACCAGTTGTGGAAGGGGAAGATACCACCCAACACCGCGAAACCCATAAACACCGGCATGAACCAAATGTATTGGAAGGCGCTGGAGAAGCCTGCCTTTTCCAGTTCGAGCATATCAAAGGTAAGTACCCCGTGCATCTGGTAATTGGCATAATACATTGCCAAGGCTCCAACCAAAGCGAATACTGAACCAATGAAAAGGTATAAGGTCAACTTCATCGCCGCATACTCGCGGGTAACCTTCCATCCCCAAATGGCGATCAGCAAATACATTGGGAAGACCGCGATCTCGTAGAAGAAGAACAACATGAACAGGTCCAGCGAGACAAACACACCGAATACGCCACCTGCTAATAAAAACAGGAAGGCAAAGAATTCGCGAGGTCGGTCATCCACTCCCCAAGAAATGAGCACGCCAGTGAACATAACGATGCCAGTTAGCAACACCATAGGGGCGCTGATGCCATCAACACCTACATGGTAGGAGATACCAAGGATCGGCAACCATGCCACTTTCTCGATAAATTGGTAAGCGGTGGTTGGGTTGGCATATACCTGAAAATACAGCCAGCCCGAAAGTATAAGGTCGAAAACCGCGGCTGCCAACGCGAGTACGCGAACCTCGGTCTTGGCCTCCTTGCTCATCATCAACATGATGACCGCGGCGACCAGCGGGGTAAAAACGATGATACTTATGATAGGAAATTGCATTGGGTCACCTCGCTCTAATGGAACAGCAGGACCATTGCTTTATTGATCACATCCAGCAGGGGCATCGGCCACAAGCCAAGGAACAGGATCAATGCCATCAACGGCGCCATTACAATGATCTCGCGACCATTGATCTCGGTTAGTTTGTGTTCGCCATGCGCCCAGTGCTCGTTCAGCGGGCCATGTAGGATCTTGCGGACCCCTTTTAGGATATAAGCGCCGGTGAACAACAGGCCGATCATGGACAAGGATGTATAAACTGGCAAGAGCGGGAAGGATCCCTGCACCACCATGAACTCGGAAACGAAGCCATTGAGGCCAGGCAAACCCAAGGATGCCATGCTCGTAAAGATCAGGATGCCACCATAAACCGGCACCAGCGGGAAAAGCCCGCCAAATTCTTCCAGGTTTCGGGTATGGGTTCGCTCATAAATCACACCCACCAAAAAGAACATGCCCGCGGCAGATAAGCCGTGATTAAACATCTGGAGCACCGCTCCATTGAGTGCAATGGTGGCTTCCTTAGTGCCGATCGCTGTCGCTGCCGCGGCAATGCCGAGTAACACAAATCCCATATGGTTTACCGAGCTATAGGCAACCAAACGCTTGAAGTCGGTTTGTCCATAGCTGGCAAAAGCGCCGAATACGATCGCCATGGTAGCCAGGAAGGCCATCCAGCCGGCGTATTGTTGTGCTTCAGCCGGGAAAAGTGGCAACACCAAGCGCAAGAAACCATACGCGCCCAGTTTGAGCAACACACCCGCCAGGATCATTGAACCGGCGGTAGGAGCCTCGGTGTGGGCATCAGGAAGCCAGGTATGGAACGGCCAAACTGGAACCTTGAGGGCAAAAGCTACCACAAAGGCCCAGAAGGCTACTGTTTTAACCTGAGATACTGTAAGCCCAAGCAAGCTGGCGTTGCCATCCAGCGCGTTCCATTGCTCGGTTAGGTAAGCCAAGTCGTAATTTTGGAACAATACGCCCAACATTTGAATGGCCAACAACAAACCCAGGGAACCAGCCATGGTGTAAACCATGAACTTGAGCGAGGCATAATTTCGTGCGGAAACTTTCACGCCAGCCCATAACTCCCTTTCGCCTTTGGGGCTGCCCCATTGGTTGATCAGGAAGTACATTGGCACGAGTCCGATCTCCCAAAAGACAAAGAAGATCAATAGGTCCATCGCCAGAAAAACGCCCAACATGCCCGTTTCCAAAAAGAGGAAAAGCATCATGTAGGCTTTCACCTTGTCGGCAATGCCGAAGGATGCCAGGATGGCAAGCGGGGTCAGTAAGGTTGTCAGCAAGACCATTGATAAAGAGAGGCCATCGACGCCAACGTGAAAAGTCGAGTGGATCGCCTCGTACCATGAGTATTGCTCTTGGAACTGAAATCCAGCTGCGGTGCTATCAAAACGACCCCACAAGATGATCGTAAGGATGAACGGTACCAAGCTGGTCATCAACGCGGTCCAGCGGATCGCCTTCACTTGCTCATTGGGAATGAACAAGATCAGTAAAGCGGCAAAGACCGGGAAGAACAAGATGGTAGTAAGAAGGTGAGTGTTCAGAAAATCCATTGTTCCACTCCCGTTAGAAGAAATAGTACAGCACAGCAACAATCACCAGGAAAGCGCTGACCGAACCCAATAAATACGATTGCGCACGACCGGTTTGAATCACCTTGATCGCTTGCGCTTTCCAGACCACTTCGGCGCTGCCATCACCGATCAATTCGTTGATGATGGGTTTATCGATGTAGTTGCGCAGCGAATGGCCAATGAACAAGGCGCTGCGGGAAACAAAGTGCAGGATGCCATCAATGACATTGCGGTCCATCGCGGGTGTAAAGACCTCTGAAACCCAGTTCATCGGTTTTACAAACAAAGCCATATACAGCTCATCGAAGTAATATTTGTTCTGCAGAACCGGGTAGAGAGCGCCAAGTGGTTTTTCCAATGGGTCGGGTTGTCCGGCTTTGTAATCTTTGTACACAAACCAGCCTAAACCAAGGCCTCCCAGGGCAACGACCAAGGATGTCAGCAATGGTGGCCATGCAAATTCCAAGGCTTCTGCCTCGTGTAGCAAAGTGGCACCCACAAAGTGATGGAACCAGTTGGGCATTAAACCGCCGATGGCTGGGAAATGCTCTGGAATGCCTACCCAACCATAACCCACCGCGAACACAGAAAGGATCACCAAAGGTGTGGTCATCGTCCACGGGGTCTCGCTGGCATGCTCAGCTTCCTTGGTTCGTGGTTCACCCAAAAAAGTAAGTGTGATCTGCCGCATGGTATAGAAAGCTGTCATCAGCGCCGCGATGGCCAATGTGGCGAACACTGCCCAATGACCGTTGGCAAAGGCATCAGCCAGGATCTCATCCTTGGACCAAAAACCAGCGGTGACCAACGGAAAGCCCGATAGGGCAAAACCACCGATCACAAAGGTCCAAAAAGTGATCGGCATCTTTTTGGCAAGCCCGCCCATGTTCTTCATGTCTTGCGGGTCTACGTGGTGGTCACCTGTGTGCATCACACCGTGCTCCATCCCATGGATCACCGACCCGGAACCAAGGAACAGCAAAGCCTTGAAGAAAGCGTGGGTGACTAAATGGAAGGCGGCAGCAACATACGCACCAATGCCCAATGCGGCGATCATAAAACCGAGTTGGGAAATGGTAGAGTACGCCAACACTTTTTTGATGTCATTTTGCGCCAATGCAATGGTCGCCGCGAACAGCGCGGTAAAGGAGCCAATGAAGGCAACAATGGTCAGTGTGGTGGTAAGCGGTTCACCATGATGCCAATCGGCGGTGAGTAGCGGGAAGATACGAATAACCATGTACACACCCGCCGAAACCATTGTAGCCGCATGGATCATGGCTGAAACAGGAGTGGGGCCTTCCATCGCGTCGGGTAACCAAATATGCAGCGGCCATTGTGCGCTTTTTCCAACCGTTCCAATGAACAACAGCAGGGCGATCAACCCCGATGCGCTCATACCGAACAAAGGAGCGGCAGTGGTGGCCAACATATGCAGGGTTTCTTCGTTGTAGAAGATCTCACGGTAGCCAAGCGTGCCGGTAAGCGAGTAAAGGTAAGCCAGACCCAAAAGCATAAAAACATCGCCTACGCGGGTGGTCATAAAGGCTTTTACCGCGGCATCGCGTGCGGATGGTTTGGCGTACCAAAAACCGATCAACAAGTAGGAGCACAGGCCCATCACCTCCCACCCAACGAACAAGGTGAGCAGGTTGTCGGAGACTACCAGCGTGTACATGCCAAAGGCGAACAAGGCCAAAAACGCGAAGAAGCGGGAGTACATCGGCTCAACGGAGAGGACGGTATGGCTGTGGCCATGTTCATCTGTTACCGTTGCTCCGTGCGGAGGCAAGCCCTTGTGGTCGTGGTCGCCAGCGGGTTGGCCGTAATTGTGATACCCGACCGAGTAAATAAAGATCATCAGGATGGTAATGCTAACGAAAAACAAGACCACCGCCGAGATCGGATCGATTTGCACGCCGATCTTCAGGTAACTGGTACCAGTAGGCAACCACTCAATCGAGCTGGCAAAGATCTCTTTGCCAAATTCGTGAATTCCCAGAGCCCTAAAGAAGACCACCATGCTGCCCACAAACGACAAGAAGGCCGCAAATACACCAACCGAATGGCTTAGTGCTTTGTTCTTATTGGTAAAAAGGACGATCAGGAAAAAAGCCAAAAGCGGCGGAAGCGGAATAAGCCAAATGATATTTTCTATCGACATTTCGGTTCTCCTACCACTTCATCATGTCTAATTCGTCGGCAATAACAGTATTGCGGCGGCGATAAACGGAATAGACCAGCGAAAGGCCAACGGCTACCTCAGCGGCGGCCACGGCAAATACGATGATCGAAAACACCTGCCCGGCCATATCGGCGGTGTTGCCATATCGCCAAAAAGATACCAGGTTGATATTGACCGCGTTCAACATCAATTCGACCGAAAGCAAGATGGCGATGGCATTCTTGCGCACCAATACACCAAACAAACCAACGCTGAATAATGCGGCAGAAAGGAATAAATACCAGCTGATCGGGATCATCAAATCCACCTCTTATTTCTTATTCATGGCTACATAAACCGAGCCAAGCAAGGCTGCCAATAGCAGTACCGAAGCGACTTCGAATGGAAGCACAAAGGCATCGGGAGAGATCAGGGCGGTTCCAAGGCTGGCTACCGAATCGTACCCTTCAGCCATTGGCTGTGAAGTTTTCAGTAACCCATCCCACTTTAACAAGAAGGAACCAAGGGTAACAGCGACAACCGCGGTCAAGGCCAAGGCAACCGGCCAACCCTTGTTCCAAGGATCCGCGCTATCGCGCAATTCCCTGCGGGTGAGCATTACCGCGAAGATGAACATGATCGCGATGGCGCCAATATACACCACCACCTGAATCACCGCGATAAACGTTGCTTCTAACAAGGCAAAAAGGACCGCTGCTCCAAATAAGGTCACGATCAACCACAAGGCAGCATGAACCAAATGGCGAGACGACACAACCATCACTGCTGAAGAAAGCATCATGATGGCGGTAACAAGGAAAATGATCTGTGTGGGTTCCATGGGTATCCTCCGATTTAGTGATGGCCCACGGCCGCGACAGGCTCAACCGCTGCGCGTTCTTTGGCAGACCTGCCACGCAGGATCTCAATCGTTACCCATCCCAACAATAGGTTGGAAAGGAACATACCAAGGATATAGATCCATTGGGGCTGATCCTTTAGCAAGGGGTGAACCAGCGCAGTAACGATCAAAAGAGCAAACGCCAGGGGGGTCAGGAATTTCCAGTTGAATAACAGCATGTGGTCGATACGGATACGGGGAACAGTGTACTTGATCCACATAATGATCCAGTAACCAAACATTGCCTTGGCTACAAAGTAAAGCACCCCCAGCAACGGAAATTCACTGGAGAAGGGACCGTGCCAACCACCAAAGAACAACACTGCCAGCAAACCACCGAAGGTAAAGGCATGCAACATCTCCCCCGCGTAGAACAAGCCAAATTTCATGCCCGAGTACTCAATATGGTAACCGGAGACGATCTCAGACTCGCCTTCGTTAAGGTCGAAAGGTGAACGCCCTAACTCAGCGATGGCAGCGATGAGGAACAGCAACGCGCCCAGTGGCGAAACCAAAAAGAACCAGAAGTTATTGACCTGGTATTCAGTGATCGTTTTCATGCTGAGTGTGCCGGTGATGATGGCGGGGATCAGGAGAGAAACGACCATCGGGATCTCGAAGGAGATCATGGAAGCAACTTGGCGATATGCGCCCAACAAGGCGTATTTATTATTGGAAGACCATCCGGCCATAATGATGGAGAGGGTCCCAAAGGCGCCTGTGGCGATCATATATAACAGGGCAATGTTCAAATCGACGCCAAAGATATTTACCGCCAACGGAACAACCGCCCATAAAAACAATACGGATGCCAGAGAGAGTACCGGGGCAAGGTTGTAAACGAATTTATCGGCGTTCGCGGGTGTTGTATCTTCCTTGATGATCAGTTTAATGACATCAGGGATTGGTTGGAACAAACCAAAGGGGCCAATGCGGTTCGGGCCCAGGCGGCCTTGAAATCGGGCAACCACTTTGCGTTCTACCCATACCAATAAAATGTCAATCACCATGGCGAAGGTGATCAGGATAAGGATGCCCAGGATGTAAATGATCACCTGGGATAAAGTAGCATCCAAACCCCAACCTGTGAAAGCTAACAACCAGCTCTCGTATACAGAATTGATCGGATCAGACCAAAAGTTCATTGATGCTCCTCAGAATTCAATTGAAAGGCTGATCTTTTCAGGTCAGCCTTTCGAAACATTAATTCAGTTACGCCCACTCGAGCATGCCTTTTCGCCAGGTATAGCTAAGCCCAGCGATCAGGATCGATATGAAAAGAATACCCTCTACAACCACAAAATATGGTTGAATGTTGAGGCTGACCGCCCACGGAAACAAGAAAACTGTCTCAACATCAAAAATCAGGAAAACAAGTGCAAAAACATAATATTGGGCTTTGAACTGTACTTGGCTCTCCCCCACCGTTTCCAAACCGCACTCGTACGTACTCTGTTTGATGGGATTGGGCTTGCGGGGGGCTACCAAAGCGGATAACACCAAAGGTATCACGGGGAATATGATGCCCACGATCAAGAACAATCCCACGTATAACCATGTATTGTGCATAGGTACTCCTTTAAATCAGATTAACGGCCGAGCGCATAGCGGCACATTGAGATTTTAACACATCTACACGACCGGCTGCACGGCGTATGATACTCAATTTCTGTGATTTTTGTCACCAATCAGGTGCTGTGGGTTTTGAGGATATGGCCAATAACACAGCTTTAATACCAATATACCCTGGCAGGTTCCAAACCTACGCTATTGCCGATCTCCCTGGCAGGCACGGCGCAATTGAACCCAGGCAGCAAGGCCTATCAGCACCAAACCGCCGATCAATTTCGCAAAAGCCTGGATTTCCCATAGTTTATCACCTTCAACCGAGATAGGCCGGCTTAGCAAAACCTGCTTTTCCGCCATTTGTGTTCCACCCCCCACTCCTCGCAACCAAACCCACAATGTCCCCGTACCACCCCCCTCCCGGGGGAGCAAGCGCCAATGAAAGACAAGTTTGTCCTTATCGATCGCAGATTGGGAAACAACACCAGGTGGAATCACCTGAATCGCAGACATATCCAAGCGGGTCTCAATCAT
>SXKT01000087.1 GCA_005778035.1 Chloroflexota bacterium | reverse complement strand
TTTGCGCTTAGTTCCCAAATCTTGGTAGTAAATGCGCTGGGGGTATAGATCGGGTTTTCCACGGTTTTAAATTGGGTCAGGCTATCAGCCAATGCTTGCCATGTTTCTTGGTCTTGCCAGCCATACCCGTGGACACTAACAGCATCCTTTAATTCAGTTTCCAGCATGTATTGCATCAGACCACGGTCCGTCTCAGGGCCGGCATACTTTAACACAATATCAACCGCTTCTTGCTGATTTTCAGAGGCGTATTCGATCCCCTTGATGACCGCGGCAAGGAAGCGCGCAAGTTCTTCGGGATGTTCCGCGACCATCTGTTCGCTGGCAGCGTAGACCAAGCCCAAAGTTGGCACATCATAATCTGCCGCGTCCCATAGGACCACGTCTTTTCCCCAACTCTTCATCAAAAATGGCTCATTGCTTTTAAACACCGGATATACATCTACCTGGCCTTCTGTAAGTACGCGCGGGTCAAAACCAACGTTTACCAAATTTACATCTGTTTCAGCCAAACCATTTGCCTTCAACAGCGCGAGCAGATCTGTTGTCGGGGATCCCTTAAAACCAATGTTTTTGCCTTTCCAGTCAGTCGGGGTATTAATACCACTTTCTGCCAAAGCAGCAAAAGCTTGCTGTCCACGCTGGCCGATCAATGCTATGGATAAAGCTGGCACTTGGGAATCTGAACGACGCTGTAGTACATTTGCTGCGTCCATGGTCGTAACCTGTACTTTTCCAGCAACCAACAATTGCAAGTGTTCACCTTTGCCCGGCGAATGCTCAATCGTGACATCCAGATTTTGTTCTTCAAAAAATCCTTTTTCCTTGGCTACATAAGCACCAACGAAAGGCAAATTGGCCTGTGGTTTGTATCCGGCCATAAAAGTAAGTGCAAACGGCGCAGGCAGGGTCGCTGTCGGCTCAGGTTGGGCCATTTGGGCTGTTACAGTAGGTTCCACCTGCTCAGGCTGGGGAATCGGGGTAACGTTGGTGCAAGCGGTGAGGTATAAGCCTGCCAATAAAACAAACAACCATTTGGATCTAATCATAAAACCTCTCAAATTTAGGATAACTGGGCATGATGCCAGTGGATAAATCGCCTTTCTAAAAGAATGATCACAGAGTAAATAACCATCCCTGAAAATGACAGGATCAATATGGAAGTAAACATTGGCGGCAGATTCAGGTTGGCATACGAAAGCCACATTACCCTGCCCAATCCCCCGCTTGCTCCTGTCCACTCCGCGACAACTGCGCCAACCAATGCAAGTGGTGCAGCAACTCGTAAACCTGCAAATAAAAACGGCAAGCTTAAATAAATCTTCAACATCCGGAAGGACTGCCACTTGCTGGCCTTCATTACAGACATAAGGTCATTTAAATCCCTCGAACCGCTTTGTAATCCTACGATCACATTGACCAAAATGGGGAAAAAGGTCAAAAGACCCGTGATAATTACCTTTGGCACCCAGCCAAAACCCAACCAAATTGTCAACAATGGCGCTATCGCAACCAGCGGGGTAGATTTAACCAAAATAGCCAGTGTCATTACTCCATCCTCTACTTGAGGAAACGCGCTAACGACGCTGCCCAAAACGAAGCCAGCAGTAAATCCAAGAACCAACCCCATCCCTGCTTCAGCCAAGGTAATACCCAGGGCAGAGGTAAAATATAGCGGATCGCCGGCAAATTCCAAAACTGCGTCTGAAGGAGCAGGCAAAAGATAAATTGGCAATCCTGATATGTGAACAAATCCTTCCCAAAAAACAAAAGCCATTACAGAGATCAGAATGGAAAAGGTCATCGAGTGGTTTATTCCCGCTGGCTTCATAAACCTTTCCAGCCTTTTAGCGCGCTGATCTTGATCTCATACGCCCCATCTACCTGGTTGAACAAGCCTGAACCAGAGCGGTTCCCCAAATACCTTGTGCCTATCCGCTCAGTGAGTTCCGCAAATCCTTTATCATTGCTCGCTGCCATTTTTTCGGCAATGCCTTGTACAGAAACCCGTCGGTAGGGTTTCCAAGGCTCATCAATGCTAAGAGATATTTGTGGATTCTGATCCAAATAATCCGCCCACCGCGATCCATTCCACGAAAGAATGAACAATCGTTGCCGATTCCAATCAAACCATACCGGAACCACATGTGGAGAACCATCCGGTTTAATACAAGCCATTCTGGCCATCCATGGAGAGCGCAGCATTGCGTCAATCTGGGCATCTACCAAACCTATGGTTTCTCCAAGATCTTGGTTGATGCTATTTTGCCAAGGGCTAAAAAACTGCGCCCCACACCGATATGAGATCCTGGCGGCGATCTCTCTCAGCACCGGCAAGATTTCCTCAACCTTATGATCAGAACCTCGAAATGCCGGAAATGAATAAAGCAATGCCGCATCAACATGGGCCCCTTCAGTACAAACCGGCACTGCGATGTCAATCCTGTCTTCGATTTTTCCCAATGCATAGCCATCTGTGATCAATTTATCATCAGGAGATGGGTCCAATATCCTTCCTGAAGCTGTTGACTTGGCAAATGTTTGCCCAAGCGAGAAAGCCACTTTTATATTCTTCAGCGATTCAATTTGACCCAGTAATACGGTCTCGCCATTTTCAGCTGGAACAATGATCGACAAGGTCTCATCCAAACCATCCGGATAATTTTCTTGAAAAAAAGATGACAAAAGGTCCAATCCGGGTTTGGAGGAAGCAGAGCCATTTCGCCAAACTGCAAGGCGCGGTCCAGGAATGTAGACCCCGCGCTTTCCCTGTTGATCCAAATATCCCATCGCCTTAAGGGTGTTAAGTATCAGGAACAAGGTGCTCCGGGAGATCTCGACTTTGTCTTGCAATTCCTTCAAAGTTAGCCCCGATGAATTAAAAAGCAATACCTCCAAGACCTGGATGGTTCTTTGTACGGTAGGGGCAGCAATGGTATTTTTCATTTTTATAATCCAATATGATGGATAATACTCCAACATTTTGGATTATATACTATTTTCAAATAATTAGGCCATGGTGACAGTCTTCCGATTTTTTAAAAATAAAAATGCGGCTCGCAATTTTTCGAGCCGCATTTGTGGTGTGGGTTTCCCTTACTTGATCATAGTTTCGGTAACACGATCGATTGCTGTCCCTGGTATTTGCCTTTTTTGTCAGCGTACGAAATTTCGCATTCCTCATCCGCCTCGAAGAACAAAACCTGCGCCAATCCCTCGTTTGCATAGATTTTGGCAGGTAATTGGGTGGTGTTCGATATCTCCAATGTAACAAAACCTTCCCATTCTGGTTCGAAGGGGGTCACATTCACGATGATACCGCATCGCGCATAAGTAGATTTTCCCAAGCAAACTGTAAGAACGCCACGCGGAATACGAAAATATTCGACTGACCGCGCCAAGGCAAAAGAATTTGGCGGGACAATGCAAACATCTCCAACAAAATCCACCATGCTTTTTGAATCAAAATTTTTGGGGTCTACCGTCGCGCCGTAGACATTTGTAAAAATCTTAAACTCATTACCTACACGCAGGTCGTAGCCATAGGAGGATACACCATAAGAGATCACCCCGCTGCGCTCTTGTCTTTCAATGAATGGCTCTATCATCTTATTCTCGATCGCCATTTTTTTGATCCAACGGTCAGGTTTCAGTCCCATGTGGTCGTCTCCATTTCGCTTTTTTTTACTGTACAACAAAAACAACGAATGTCAATTTTCCATCATTTACATCGACTGTTTTTTCATACACTTTATTGTTGTATACCAAACTCACCCGGTAAGTACCTTGTGGTATATTGCCGGCGGCAAAATTTTCTTTCCATATGTGGTCATTACCCACAGGCAGAGATTTGCTCTCGTAGGTGGTGATCGATGTGGTAGGAGAGGAGTTAACCACCCCTTCAGATATGGCTTGCACATTAAAAACACCCTCTACATCTTCTCCTTTGTTATTGGTTAGCCTTCCTGTGATCACCCCCATTCCTGGTTCGGGCATGACCCACAATATTGGGTTCTGGTTCGATTCGCTATCGTTGGTTCCTGACCGTACCTCGAAGTGCAGATGGCTTCCCCGCGCCGTGCCTGTTGCTCCCACAGTGCCAACCATTTTTCCAGTCTCAACCATTTCTCCGCGTTGAACAGTAATGCTCGATAAGTGAGCATACAAGGAGAACATGGCATGGTTTGGCCCACCAAAAGAGTGCCGAATTACTACAACATTTCCATAGAAATTGGGCACCCAGCCGATCTTTGTATCAATATCGCTATCCGCAAAAATAACTTCTCCATCCGCCACCGCCAATACAGGGATCCCTGGATTATTTGCGAATTCCACGCCATGGTGGGTTTCACGCAGTCCGCCCTGGGTAGAGCCGTAGCGGTAACTGTCATCAGAATATCTATTTCCAAAAGCGGAGATCGGATTACGCATTGCGAAATGCCCATCCATAATGCAAATTTCCTGTTGGCACTTTTCAGCAGCCTCAACTGCTGCCACCTGGGTTGGCGGAACCGTCACCGAAGCTATGGGTTTCGCAATGCGAGTTGGGGTAGACAACAATGGAGCATGAACCGACCGGATTGTTGCCACAGGTTGTTCCTGATATGCATTGATTGGCGAGCATGCAACACAAAGAAGGAGGATGAATGACGCTGCCCGAAAGAACATTCTTATAAACCAGCCCGGTCCTTCAAAATGGCTGGAACAGCATCGTTGAGGATGCGGGCTTTGCTTTCAATACCGGCTAATTGCATCAACAGATCCGTGCCAGTCTGCGGTTCGGACAAGCCGTGAACGTTGATGCGCACGTTCAATCCCGAAGCGTTGATGGCTGCGTGCGCTAACGCAACAGCCGATGCCGCGTCACTAATGGCGTTAACATTGGCATGCATCATCATCTTAATGGCCAGTTCCATCACCAATAGGCACTTTTGTGCAACTCCCAACGGCAAACGTGCTGCTTCCATTGTGGCCCGGTCTATGGCAGCAGTACGCGCCTTTGCCTGTGTGTCTGTTTCCTTGGGCAATCGAATCGCTACCATTACTTTGTCGAAAGCGTCTGAATCTTGCGTAACGCCTTGTTCGAGTGCTCCTTTTAACGCCATCGACTCCACCAATGCTTCTTGCATCATTGCCAGAACAGGCTCAAATTTCTTTTTGCCTATTGTGTTGCCGGCCACCATGGCTACCAGCGAAGCTGCCAACGCGCCAGTATAAGCAGCGGCAGATCCGCCACCTGGGGTTGGAGTATTGGCAGCAACTTGATCTAAGAATGTTTCGGCTGAATTTGGGCCATCTATTTTCTTGGCCGCCCCAGATCCCATTCGGGTTTCCAGCACTTGGTCGTGGCTGAACATGTCCAATTGTGTATACCAAACAGCGGCATCCACCAACGCTTCCTGTGGGATGAGCCCTACCAGCTCGCTGAACTTCACACCTACACCATACCGCCCCGCCTCCGACCGTATGGTCTCTAATACACGGTGGATCGGGGTCTGCCGAAAGTCAGTCAGGTTCATTGATACCTGGGCTTGGCCTTCGACCAAAAATCCGGCCGCTTTTACAAATCGAAAACCGCCCGAAGAATGCCTCACAGCCTTGGCGATACTTTTGGCGATGGATACATCCCCGGTCGTAAGATAAACATTGAATGCGATCAAGGCTGATCGGGCGCCAATGACGGTAGCCCCAGCAGGTCCCAATTTCGCTGGTCCAAAATCGGGCAGTCGGTCTGGATTGAGCTCGATCTCGCTTTTTAGGCCTTCATATTGTCCTCGCCGAATATTCTCGAGGTTGGTTCTTTCTGGTTTGGCGGCTGCTGCCTCATACAGGTATACCGGTATTCCCAATTCAGAGGCTACCTTTTGGCCCAGCTCACGTGCCATTTGGGCACATTCTTCAATCGTCACCCCGCTTATGGGAACAAATGGAACCACATCTGTAGCGCCAATTCGCGGATGTTCACCCTGATGGCTATTCAGGTCGATCAGCGTTGCTGCCGTTTGGATCACTGCATAAGCGGCATTGGCAACGGATTCAGGATCACCTGCAAAACTTAGCACGGATCGGTTATGGTCTGGGTCTGATGAGACGTCCAGCATTTGGATCCCACATTTTTTTGCGGCTTCCACTACCTGCTCGATCACATCCGACCTTCGGCCGTCAGATATATTCGGGATACATTCAACAATGCGCTGTGCCATTTGTTCTCCTTATTTAACAACTGGTTTGATTTTATAATGAAAGCCAAATTGTTGCATATGGTTCAAACGTCACCTCGAGATCAACCAAGCAATCCATACGGAGTGTTTCATGCAAATACCTCAAAAAACGATCACTTTGGCACAACTAAGACGCAATAACGGCGATCGGGGGCAGCCAAAATGGGTGGTTTATCAAAGCATCGTCTACGATGTAACAAATTGCCCCCGATGGCAAAAAGAGATGCACGAAAATTTGCATTTCGCCGGTCAAGACCTGACAGAAGAGATGGCAGAATCTCCACACACACAACATGTGCTTGGCTTCCCCTGCGTGAAAGTTGTTGGCAGATTTGAAGAGGATTTGGATGGAGCGAACAATGGACTATAAATGGTGGCATTCTGCGGTTTTTTACCAGATCTATCCTCGCTCTTTTGCCGATGGCAACGGAGATGGCATCGGCGATTTCATCGGCATGACTCAAAAAATCGGGTATCTCAAGGAACTCGGTATCGACGCGATTTGGCTTTCGCCTCACTTTCCCTCCAGCAATTGGGATGTAGGCTACGACATAAAGGATTATTGCGATGTTGCCCCAGAGTATGGCACGCTCGAAGACTTCAAGCAATTTTTGGCGGCAGCACATCAAGCAGGTATCAAGCTGATACTGGACCTGGTTGCCAATCATACTTCCGACGAACACCCATGGTTTGTTGAATCACGCGAAAGCCGCGACAACCCCAAGGCGGATTGGTATGTGTGGGCTGATACCCCGCCCAATAATTGGCAAAGTTGCTTTGATGGCGATGCTTGGACCTATTGCCCCCAACGAGACCAGTACTACTACCATTTTTTTATGAAACAACAACCGGACCTGAATTGGCGCAACCCTGAGGTGATCAATGCAATGTGGCAGGTGGTTCGCTTTTGGTTGGACCTTGGTGTGGATGGCTACCGGTTGGATGCCATTGGCACCCTCTATGAGGACACGGACCTAACACCCCATTCCTTGCCGTATTCTCTGGCGGATGTCCGCAAGATGGAAGGTGACGCGATCACTACCGAAGAACAAACCAAGGTCAGTCAAGTATTTGGAGACTTATTCAAATTCCAGGTCGGTCACCCCGATGTGCACGATCGCATGAAGGAATTGCGGCTTGTTTTGGATGAATACAACGGTGACCGAATGCTTGTTGGGGAGGATGAAAACCCCGACTACCTCGGAAACGGTCAGGATGAATTACATCTGGTATTTAATTTTCCAATGATGCGATCGGATGGTCCTCTTACACCAATGCACATTATCAATAACCAAACACAGAGGCTCAGCCAATTGGCCAATGTATCTTCAGCTTCCTGGCCTTGTAATACCTTGGGGAATCACGACAGCCCGAGGGTATACAACCGATATGGCGATGGAAAACACGATGCCGAATTGGCCAGGATCTCCATTGCACTCATGCTTACCCTCAAAGGCACCCCTTTCTTATACAATGGGGAAGAGATCGGCATGACCGATTTGATCATCGAAGATGCGGGGTTGTTACGCGATACGATGGCAACATGGTATTACAACGAAATGGTGAAAGACCCGAAAATGGACAAGCTCGCAGCAGCCCGTAAAGCTGGTATTAGGAGCCGGGATAAGAACCGCACCCCCATGCAATGGAATGATGAGGAAAACGCGGGCTTTTCGGCCAAGGGTGTAACAACTTGGCTACCGATTAATCCCAATTTTCAAAATGGCATCAATGTTGCCTCGCAAGAGAATGACCCGAATTCATTGCTAACTTTTTATAAAAAAATGCTTCGATTGCGAAAAAACCATCCCGCACTCAAATTTGGAGAGTACGATTTGGTCCCTCAGGGAAACGAAAAAGTATTTTGCTTTACGCGTGCCTTCCAGGGCAATGCACTCCTAATCGCGATCAATTTTTCTGCCAGCCAACAAAAGGTGCAATTTGCTGGCAAAAACACTCGTTTTAGAACCATAATATTTTCCAGTGCCCAAAGGGCGCCAAACGAAGTTACAAAATCGGAATTGGTTTTAGGAAGTTTCGAAATTTTGTTACTTGGCGAGTAAAATATAGTTTACTTGTGAAAATAACAACAAAAGAGTTGCCTGGGGTAACTCTGCCAACCATACGAAGAAACGAAAGGGCAAACAAATGACCATCGTAAAAAAGATCATTGATCAAAATCCTGAAGGTGTGTTACATACGGTAGATGTAAAAGGGACCGTGTACGACGCCTTGGAAGTAATGGCCAAGTCTGATACTGGCGCAATTTTGGTAAGCGAAAATGGCAAGATCGTAGGTATTTTTACTGAACGCGATTATTCCCGCAATGGCGAGATAAAAGGCCGTTCAGCAAAGGATACTCCCATCAAGGATATGATGACCCAAAAGATGTTGATGGTAAAAAGTGATACAACCGCTGAACAGTGCATCAACCTGATGACCCGATACCATGTCCGCCATCTTCCTGTGATCGAAAATGACAAGGTCATTGGTGTGGTTTCGTTGCGCAAACTTGCCGATACAATTCTGGCAGACCATAAAGAGACCATCACCGAGCTCGAAAACTACATTTTGGGCACCGGTTACGGCCAATAATTTTTCAGTTCTTATCAATCCATTAGGCCGTTTTTTAGATGAAAACGGCCTTTTATTTTTGCCAAAAAATTGGCCTTGAAAAAATTGGCTTGCGGCCAATAAGCAGTTATTCAAATCGAAAAGTACATACAAATTCAAGATCCTTGCTATGTGCTTTTATCACCGTATTCTGCCATAATTTCCCACCCGGCAACGTCCAATACCATCGGATAACTGAAAACCCAACAACCCACAACTTCTTTGCGCATTTTTGCGGTTCTTCCAAACTTCAACGCTTTTCAATGGTTTTTGGATGCTCGATTTGCCAGTGGTTGCCCTTGTATCCGTTGAACATGAACTTTTTAGGGGCTAAGTCAATTGGATCTTCTTCAGCGGCTTTGACGAAAAAATCGGTTGATTTGGGTAGCACAACGATCTATAAAGCACGCGCGTGGGTTTAGGATGCGGTGTTAACCGCCAATCTCACTCTGTTTGAAAAAGCCAATACAGCCAAACATACAACGCCCAACAAGGCCAATATTGCCCAATACGCAAATGGAGCAGCTGGAGAAATAGCTTCAAACATATTTCCTGTCGGCGGCGCAATGATCGATCCAAGACCATTAAACATCATCGTAATTCCTGTTGCGGTGGCCAGCGTTGAAGCACCCACACCTTCGGTTTCACTTACCTGTGTAAAAAACAAGGCCATAAAACCATCCCTCGGCAATCCGGCAAGGATGACAGCCAACCATACGATCCAACCTTGAGCGACAAATAACAATCCAAAACCAGCCAAAACCAAGATCCCTGCGAACATTGTCGCGAAACGCCTTTGCATAAACCTGGCAGAGTAGAAAACAATTGGCAACGTAAAGATGAGGCTGGTGAAATGGAAAACAGTCAACGAAGCGGATGCCTTCGCGATCGGCCATCCGATATTTTGAAGATACAATGGCAAATAACCCATTACACCGGTGATTGCCCCATTCACTCCTAAAATACCACCCCCCAGTAACCAGATCCGTTTGTTTTTAACAACCACAGAGAACCCCTCCATTAATGGGGCAACCCGTGACCCTGCCCGCTGAATGAACGGCGGTAATACAAACCACCACCCAACTGAAAACAATAACCCAAAGATCGAATACAACCCAAATACGGCTCTCCACCCCCCCAGCAATGGGGCCAAAAATGTCGCTGATAACTGGGCCCCCAATAAAAAGCCTAACGCCATTCCAGCTGACATGATCCCATTCGCCAGCACGATCTCCTCTCGCGGAAACTGTTGGTGAAACACCTTGAAATTGCTAAGTGTCAACAAAGGGGACATCGCACCAATCAATGCAGTCAGAATTACGATTGATTCAAAGCTCCACGCGGTTGCCCGCACCAAACCCAAACATCCAGTGGCCACTCCCAAAATGGTCAGCACCATTTGCGGGCCAACTCTGTCAACGATCATTCCGCCAAATAAACTGCACACGACCGCAAAAACCGAAGCGCTACCCCACAAAATACCAACTTGAACCACTGACATCCCCAAGTCTTCTGAGATCTGCTTGGAAAGTACCGACAACGCCATGGATGGCAAAGCAAAACTGAACATGTTATTGGCTACCGTAAAAGCCAAGATCGACCATTTGGAGTTTCTCATTATCACCTTTGTTTTTCTTATCGGCTGGCTGCCGCAATCGATTCTATCAAGCAACAGGTTCCCTATTTGAAATGTTTTTATTATGGGGATGCTTGGTGCAGTGCCCACTGGTCTGATAGAATATAGTTATGCGCAGACTTTACACGTTTCTCTTCCTCACCATATTCCTGATCCAGGCTTGTGCCAATACTCCTCCGCCTACTGAGCAGGTTATCCAGAATCAGCAACAGGTTGCCAATCTGGACCCGATCGCAACCTATCTTCCACCTACAAGAGACCCTGCCGCACCGGAATGGACACCCACCCCCGACATGGGCGATTTTGTTAATTATTATCCAACCTTCACCCCTTTTCCAGATATACGCGCCGCGAATGGCGCCGTACAAACACCGGAGCCAAAAAAAGTTACCTACACAGTTGAAGAGAATGATATTTGGGGATCAATTGCAGACAAGTTAAACGTTTCAGTTGATGACCTTTTGGCCGCCAATAATGCCAGCGAATATGACATTATTTACCCCGGCGATGAATTGCAAGTCCCGGAACGTTCGATCGCCCCGCTTGCAGATAACGGAATACCCGCATCCATTGACCCAGCCGGCGAGGTACTCCCTTACTTTAAGATCATTCCCGATTCTGAATTGGTCTATGGTCCGCTCTCCGCCAAGTTTGAGATTACGAGTTTCATCCAACAAAAAGGTGGTTACCTAAGTACCTTTAGCCAGGATGTTGAAGGCAGAACACTCAGCGGTGCCCAGATCATTGAAGAGGTCTCACGATCTTATTCTGTCAATCCGCGATTATTGCTGTCTATCCTGGAATACCGATCAGGTTGGGTTACGAACCCATCTCCACCTGATCTAAACGAAGATATGCCCATCGGATATTTCGATGATTACCATCTGGGTTTATATCGACAATTGATGTTTACCTCCAGCTTGTTGAACGAAGGCTTTTACGGTTGGAGAAACAAGCAACTGGTCAATATCTATACCGTAGATGGCCATATCTTCACCCCATCACTCGGATCGAATGCTGGTACTGTCGGAGTGTTTAATTTGTTCGCTTTTTTCGATGAGGCTGGCCAATGGAAAGTGGATACCAGCCAATCCGGGTTATCTTCTTCCTACAATGCCCTCTTCGGCTCACCGTGGGACCTTCGTGTGGAACCCCTTCTGCCCACTTCTTATATGCAACCAACTTTTAGCCTGCCGTTCAAACCCGCAGAAGAATGGCACTTTACTGGCGGCCCTCATGCTGGATGGGATAAAGGCTCTGCCTGGGCAGCCATTGATTTTGCCCCTCCTGGCGACCCTCTCGGTTGCCAAACCAGTGAATATTGGACCACAGCTGTCGCACCCGGGTTGGTGGTTCGATCAGACAATGGATCCGTTGTTGTCGACCTGGATGGAGATGGTTTCGAACAAACCGGATGGTCCGTGCTCTATTTGCATATGGCTTCCGAAGGCAGAGTTGCTGTTGGCACGAGCCTAAACCAGGGGGATCTGATCGGGCACCCATCATGTGAGGGTGGAGAATCGTTAGCATCACACTTGCATCTTGCCCGTAAGTTCAATGGAGTATGGATTTCTGCCACGGATCCGCTGGCGCCATTTGTTCTGGGCGGTTACCAGGTTATTTCAGACGGTGAAGAATACAATGGATTCCTGCGCGCCGGCGACAAATCCATAGAAGCACAGGATGGCTATCTGGACGAGAACCTGATCTCCTACTAATCTTTATTTGGCAATCCCTTCGCAAATATGCTGCCGTTATTGGCAGCATTTTTGCTTCTTCCCGAGTAAGTTATAATTTTTTCTATGCATTCAGGTATTAAATTTCGATTGGCGGTAATTTTCCACATCTGCGTCCTGGTCACTGGCTGTGTTAGCCCGGCCAATTCGTCGTTGTGGGGCGTTCCCATAACTGCCACTCCGTCCCCCAAACCAATTCCAAGTGCCACTTTTGCCCCACCAGCAGTAGATACGGCCAGCTCACCAACCATAACCCCAACCGCCACTATTGGGATCACCCGCACGCCGTTTGTCTCCTTGCCTTTTTCGACGGTCGACTCCAACTCCACGACCCCGTTGGCGACCCTGCCACCCATCAATACCGGTGGACCGATGGACCCATACCTAAGCCAATCAGGAGATACCCTGGAAGTTTTGGAGCGCAGGTTCGATGTTTCCTCAAGCTTGTTCCAATCACCTGTCATTTTGCCAGAACCTGGCAGCTTGTTAGCCCCCGGGACTTTGATCCTGATCCCGAAGAGAGAAACGGAATGGGAGCGTACCTCCGGCGATATGCTGTTCCCTGATAGTGAATTCGTCAATGGCCCTTCAACCCTTCAATTTTCAACAACAGACTATATTAATGCGAAAAATGGCCACTTAAAAACGTACAGAGAGTATGTACTAAGTGGCGGGTGGCTAACGGGCGCCGAGGCAGTACAACGATTGGCGGATGAAAATTCGATCAGCCCAAGGGTTTTATTGGCTGTGATCGAATATGAAAGCAATTGGGTGCTCGGTAATCCCACCAACTTCTCAGAAGATGAATACCCACTTGGCTACCGCGATTATCTCTACCGTCGCCTGTTTCGTCAACTAATGTGGGCATCGGGGGAACTCTCAAAAGGATACTATTCTTGGCGATCGGGCCACTTAAAAGAATTGACCTTTCAGGATGGGAGCAAGATCCGGATCAATCCCATGCTCAACGCCGGGACGGTCGCCATTCAATACTACTTGTCGCTAACCCACTCCCGTGAAGAATGGGAGCGGGCGATCACATCGGGTGATTTTTCTTCTATGTACAACCAAATGTTTGGCTCACCCTTCAGTCGATCCTCCATTTTTGAACCAACTATCCCCGCTGGTTTACAGCAACCCCCATTGTCCTTGCCGTACGAAAAGAATAAGATTTGGGCATATACCAGCGGCCCGCATTCCGCCTGGGAAAAAGAAGGAGCCTTGGCGGCATTGGATTTTGCTCCCGGAGCCAATGAAGGTGGTTGCGTTGAAACGGATGCCTGGGTCCTGGCTCCAGCGGATGGCACCGTCGTTCGCACCGAACCAGGAGTAGTTATGCTGGATCTGGATAGCGACGGGTCTGAAAAAACTGGCTGGGTATTACTCTTCTTGCACATCGCAACCAAAGACAAAGTAAAGATCGGTGACAAGCTTCTCAAAGACGACAAGATCGGCCATCCCTCCTGTGAAGGCGGTGTATCGACCGGAACCCACCTGCACTTTGCACGCAAATTTAATGGTGAATGGATGTTGGCAGATGGTCCGGTTCCATTCAACCTGGATGGATGGATCGCCCATAATGGCCCTTATCCATACAAAGGTACCCTAACCAAGGGCGATAAAGAGATAACATCTTGCACATGCTCAGATTACAACACCAACATCATTCGGGAGTAAGAGCCTCGAGCGAAATGAAAAACCTGACCCTTATCGTTTCACTGCTGGCTTTTATTACCACATCCTGCTCTGGCACCCTCCCGGTGTCCAACCAAATCCCTGTTATTGGCCAATCAACCACCTCACCATCAGAGGCTCGCTTGGGTTTTCCTCCAACGCGTGAAGTTTACGAACCCGGCGAATTGGTGGATTATGTTGCCCAGTCGGGAGATACGCTGCCTTCATTAGCTTCCCATTTCAATACCAGCGTTGATGAGATCCGTGCTGCGAACCCGATCATTCCGCTTGACGCGACCACCATGCCGGCCGGTTTGCCAATGAAAATGCCGATCTATTATCTGCCTTTGTGGGGAACATCCCATCAGATCATTCCCGATAGCCATTTCGTTTACGGTCCTGTATCCCTAAAAAAGGATATCGGCAAGGTGATCACCAATGGCTGGCTTAACAATTACCGAGAACCACGGCCAGAAGGTAATTTGACATCGCAACAAATTATTACCCAGGTAAGCCAACATTTTAGCGTCAGCCCAATGGTATTGGTACTCTTCATTGAGGGGCTTTATGAAGGTACCACCAATACCACAACTCCCGACACAGAGTATCTCTTCGGTTACAACAACCCCAATAACAAAGGGGTATACATGCAGCTAGTATGGCTGGCCAACGAATTGAACAATGGTTATTATGGCTGGCGTGGTGGAACGTTGAAGGAATTTGAATTCCCGGATGGCCACATAGAGCGCCCAGACCCCTGGCAAAACGCCGGAACGGTTGGAATTCAATATGCGCTTTCGAAGATCGTTGATTATGACACCTACCAATATTTGGTTAATGAGGGCGGTTTTAGCACCACATACACTAACCTCTTTGGTGACCCTTGGGCAGATGCGTCCATCCACATCGAAGGCAGTTTGCAACAACCTCCAATGGCTTTACCTTTTTCAGCAGGAAAAGTTTGGAATTATACAGGTGGCCCCCACACCGGTTGGGGGGAGGGGCAACCTTTTGCGGCAATAGACTTTGCCCCAAGCGGGGTAAAAGGGTGTTCCAATGCCGAAGATTGGGTCACAGCTGTTGCCGATGGTGTGATCGTGCGAACCGGTACCGGTGAGGTGTGGTTAGACCTAGATAGAGATGGATTGGAACAAACAGGTTGGGTGATCTTTTACTTGCACCTATCCAACATCGGACAATTAAAAGCTGGCCAAAAAGTGGTCACAGGCCAAAACCTGGGGCTTCCTTCCTGCGAAGGCGGCACTTCCACCGGAACCCACGTCCACATTGCCAGAAAATACAATGGCGAGTGGATCTTGGCTGATTCCGTGCTCCCATTCAATATGGATGGCTGGATCGTGCGCAATGGCAGCCAAGCATACAAAGGAAGTTTGGTCCGCAATTCGCTGGTGGTCACTGCATCCAGCAAAGCAGAGGGTTTTTCAGCTATTGAGGCTGATCAATGATCTTTCCTGAGAAATAGATCGGCGTTGCGTTTGCCGGGATTTGTTTGTACGCCTCGGTCAGGGGCAACCCATTTAATTTACATAATAAAACTGCCAAACTCAGTCCATGAGCCACCACTAGAATAGATTCATCGGGTTGGTGCATTTTTTCCTTTTCCAAATAAAAATCCCACATCCTGTCCACCAATTGTTGAAGCGACTCCCCGTCTGTAATAACCGTCTCAATCGGATAGTCAATAAATTTTTGCCATAGTTCCGGATATTTGTCCGGAACTTCCTTAACGTACAAACCTTCCCATTTACCCAAATGTTGTTCGCGCAATCGAGGTTCCTCAATGATAGTGTGGCCATGGTATTGATTGATCGCTTTTGCTGTATTCATCGCCCGTAAAAGGTCGCTGGAATAGACTGCCGAAAAATGCGTATCTCTTAAGATTTCTGCTGCATTTTGTGCCTGATGAAATCCGGTTTCATTGAGGTTTGTATTCGAATGCCCTTGCCAGCGGCCCTCAATGTTCCAGTCGGTCTGTCCGTGCCGTACAAAAATATAGTTTGCCATCCGCACGATTATACACAGACATTTTTTTATCAGACGCGATTATTTAAAAATTTTTTGGCGAAATTACTGGCTATAATTACCATAGTCAGTTTTGCCTATGCCAGTCACTTGCTCTAATTGCCAATTCGTTAATCCAGACATCATGAAGTATTGCGGTGGCTGTGGTTTGCGATTGCTAAATACTGCCGAGCAGGCAGTTGATCCCACTTCTACCTCCCCCTCCACCGATAGCAGATTTGGAGCGCTGATAGGATCAGATCTTTTAGATCGGTTTAAAGCCGCTGGCTTGCAAGCAACCGGCCAAAAACGTTCGGTAACCATCCTGTTTGTAGATTTATCCGGGTTCACCAACCTGTCACAGGGTATTGACCCAGAAGAACTATATGAGATCGTGCAGCAATGTTCGCACATCTTTGCCAATGCAGTTTACCGGTACGAGGGAATGGTAGACAAATTTACGGGCGATGGATTGATGGCTTTGTTTGGAGCGCCGATCGCCCATGAAAACAACGCTGAGTTAGCAATTAGGGCAGCGTTGGATATGCAGTCTGAACTGGCCCAATTTAGCCTTACGGTACGCGATCGAATCGGGCAAGATCTCCAGGCTCATATCGGCTTAAATTCAGGCGTGGTGATCGTAGGGGGTATCGGTTCAAATATGATGATGAACTACACCGCCATCGGCGATGTGGTCAATCGCGCCAGCCGTATTATGGACAAGGCATCATCTGGCACAATTTTAGTAAGCGAACGCATTTACAAACATGTTCGGGGGACTTTTGAATTAGAAGCAATACCACCATTGATGCTTAAAGGCGTCAATGAGCCAGTACAGACTTACAAGGTGCTCGGTTTTCGAGATGTTATTGGGTCAGGAAAATTGTTGGATGACCTATATTCGCCAATGTTTGGCCGGGAAGCGGAACTTAACCTGCTACAACAATCCTTAAACCTAATGATGGCCAATCAATCTGGCTCCCTTTTTGCAATTCAGGGAGAAGCGGGAATTGGAAAATCTCGTCTCGTTTCCGAATTCTGTGAACAGATCAATCACCTCCCGATCACCATCATGCGCGGACGAAGTTATGTCTACCGAAAAGCGGTCACTTTTTGGTTGTTGCAAGACATTATTACAGATATATTAGACATCCCCGCCGGTGAAAGATCATCGATCCTCCATGACAAATTGGAGCAGACCATCGATCAGTTTTTTTCTACGGAAGCCGATGATGTACTGCCATACTTCGAGTACTTGTTCTCCTTACAGCACAAATCCCCCGAAAAGGCCAAATTTTTAACCTATTTGCCGCCAAGCCAACTACGTACACAACTCTTTATGCGCATCCGCGATTTTATCCAATTATTTAGCGACAACAAACCAACCATATTGATCTTGGAAGATTTTCAGTGGGCAGATCAGGCATCGGTTGAGTTCACGAACTATCTGGTAGATAGGCTGTCCAATCTTCCGATTATGGTTTTGGCAATCGGTCGCACATTTGAAGACCCCGCATTTACCGCTTACCTCCAAAGAAATACTTCCGGCTCACCAAGCCGAATTTTCGATATGAGTTTGCATGCCCTAAAAACCGAACAAACCAGGCAGTTGGTAGTTCATCTCGCAGATTCAGCCCACCTTCCACATGAGTTTGTCGACCAAATTGTGACCCGGTCTGGCGGTACCCCATTATTTGCTGAAGAAATGTTGCGTATGCTTCGTGATTCTGGGGCGATGGTTAAAATGGATGGCAAGTGGAAGATTCAAAAAAATGTCCCACTAACCTTTATGGGCAATTCCGACACATTAGAAGGCTTGATCCTTACCCGTTTTGACAACTTGGATCCGGTTAGCCGTACCGTATTAAAAACCGCCAGTGTAATTGGCAGAACATTTACCCTCGAGTTGATCGTTGAGTGTTTGCCCTCCTTGCCTGAAGATAGCATCAATAATGCGATCGAAGAGCTGTTCACCAAAGGGTTTATTTTCAAGGACACAACCCATGGTAAAGAGTATGTTTTTAGAAATCTGGTCATTTCCGAGACAATATACAGTACCCAATTAAAAAAAGACCGCCGGGAAATCCATGGGATGGTTGGCCATGCTATCGAGAAGTTATTCGCCGAATCCTTGGACGAACAAGTTGATCTTCTGGCACGCCACTATTTTTGGAGCGGATTCAAGGACAAAGGGTTAAAGTATCAGGCTTTGGCAGGTGCCAAAAGTTTATCAAAATTTAGCAACATCCAAGCCAAAGAATATTTTGAGAACGCGGCCAGCCTTTTGCCAAACGTAACCCACACCGATGATCAGGTTTTGGAAATTTACATCGGGCTCGGCGACGCTCTCAGCATCACAGGTAATTACGACGAAGCTCGCTCTAATTTTGAAAAGGCCCTTAAAATAACCATTCCCCATGGCCATTCCAAAGCCGTAATGTCCAGCTCCTTATTACGGCGAATCGGATTGACTTTGGACAAACAAGGTCAAACCGATAACGCTCTGGACAAATTGTCTCTTGCGGAAAATATCCTGGGCGATACCCAGGCAGATGAAGAACGAGCCCAGATTCTCAGCGATGAAGGGTGGATCGATTTTCGCAGGGGCCGGCTTGAAGATGCTGAACGTGCGCTTACCAAAGCGGAAATTTATGCCAATGCGTCATTAAACCAAGACGTGATATCTAATATTTATAATCGTTTGGGTGGGTTGTTCTTTGAGAAGAATGACATCCATAAAGCTCGAGAGTATACAAACAGAAGCCTGGAACAATGGGAGAATCTTGGCAATTTAACTGGCCTTGCCCGGGGTTATAACAATTTAGCCTTGCTAGAATGGAAGCAGGGTGAATGGGATACAGCGCTCATTAATTTTAGCCGCAGCGAAGAGATTCAGACCAAACTCGACAATATCGAGGGCATCGTTATCGTTCGTACAAATATTGGCTTGATCAATATGGACAAAGGCGAGGTCAAACTCGCCATCAGATTGATCAATTCAGCCCGAAATTTGGCAATTGAGATCGGTCACATGTCTTACATTGCACTTACAACCCTGTACATCGGAAAATGCCATTCGATAGCGCATGAATGGGACCAAGCTCTGCGTTATTTTGCCGATGCCCATGAACACCTGTTGGTGCTGGATGATCCGGAATATTTGTTGGATGTAACATTGGACACCGCCCAGGCACAAGCCAGGCAAGGAAAGGTTAGTCAAGCAACCGAAACGCTCAAAACCGCGACCAAATTTTTCCTTGGCCTCGAAAAAGAGCTGCAAGAGAACAATATGGGGAGATTCGAATTTATCTCAGGTGAAGTTGCTTTCGCAAGCGGAGACGACCATACGGCGGTGGAAAAGTATACCCTTGCCACCACTTACCTTATTGGAAAAGAGAACCAACTTGAACGAGCACGAGCCCTCCTGGCGTTATGTAAAGCCTTGTTCCAGAATGGTGATTCCATCCTGGCGCAACAATATTGCCAAGAGTGCCTGGAAACATTTGAACAACTGGGCGCAAAGTTGGACCACCATCAGGCAAATTTGATGAGGTTAAAATTAGCCAGTCACAGATGATGGAGTCTATGACTGGCTTTCCCCATTGAACAACAAACGCAACTTCTCCCGATGATTTGCGCTTGCATTTCTCCATTCACTGTGAGTAGGAACAGTGATGAATGGGTAAGTGAAAAGATTCATAAGCCATAAGCTTATGAATTATTTAACATCAGTGGAGGAAAACCACTGACTTGAATTTTTAGTCTTGAGGGATAAATGTCCGATGGCGCAGCATTGGCCAAAGGAGCTTACATTAGGTTCTCGTACCAGACCAAAAAGAATAGAATTTTCTGAGATTGCCCAGCAACGAATTTAACTCCGTTGCTGGGCATTGTATATTATTTCGTACTTACTTTTCAAGTACAAAGTTAGAGATTGTTGCCGAACCGATCGGATTTTGAGGATATTGCCCGGCAGCAAAGTTGCTTATGAATTCAGATCCAGCCCAAATACCCTTTCGGCCATCCCAAATTCCTTTGCGCCCAGCGAGGATGTCAGGATCACTAAACCAGTTGGTATATCCACCAGCCCAAATTCCTTTTCGGCCATCCCAAATACCTTTTCGGCCATCCCAAATTCCCTTGCGGCCATCCCAGATACCTTTTCGGCCATCCCAAATGCCATACTTGCCAGCCCAAATACCATACTTGCCAGCCCATATGCCATACTTACCGGCCCAAGCCATAGACTCGCCAGCCCAGATGCCATATTTGCCAGCCCAGATACCGTACTTTCCATCCCAAATTCCGTATTTGCCAGTGATGAAATCGAAAGGCTCATAAAGACGGATCGTGTCGGTAGCCTCATCATAATAACTGTAGCCTTCGTAGTGCTCTTCACCAGCCAGGTCAGCAAGAATGTTCATTCCTTCATTGGCAGAACCAGCTTCTTCAGTGAAGACCGCGTCCACGGCATTCAATCTTCCAGCGCCTTGTTGCCACATGGAATAACTGGCATCCACGCCATCCGCATCCAACCAAATCAACGCCGTGTTGGTTAAGCGATACTTAACTTCGTTGTTCGACAGCTGCGGGTTCTTCGAAAGGATCAGAGCGGCCACACCTGAAACAACGCCAGTCGCCTGGGAGGTACCAGCCATCTTGAAATAATTGGCAGGCTGCCGATTGTCAGGATACAGGTCATTCAGCATCGCGGTTTGCGGTGTGATGGAGGAAATATGGCCACCGGGGGCAACCAGATCAGGTTTTACAAAACCATCCAACGTGGGGCCGGCGGATGAGAAATCCGCAATGTAATCATCACTCCAATCATCCACAGTGTAGGCATCAGTAAAAGCGCCCACGGTAATGACGTATGGATTATTTCCTGGAACTGTGATGGTCATCGCGTCAGGGCCAATATTGCCAGCTGCAGTAACAACCACCAAACCTTTGGCCCAAGCAGCAGTTACTGCCTGATTTAGAGGATCAGCCCAATACGGTGATTCCACAGTGGAAACCAACGACATATTTACAACACGGATGTTGTACTTATCTTTATTGTCCACTACCCATTGCAGGCCCTTGATAACACTCTCGTAGGTGCCGTTGCCTTCTTCATTCAAAACCCTTACCGCCACCAAATTGGCATCGGGTGCAACACCATTCCAAGATTTATCACCACCAAGGTCGCTATTTGCGATGATGCCGGCAACATGTGAACCGTGGCCATTGGGATCGATCGGTTTTTTGCTTCCGCTGATGGCATCGAACCAACCCAGCAAACGGGCTTTCCCATTGGCGGCAGTTGTTAGGCTGGGCAGTTTGGCAATGCCGGTGTCTAAAATGGCAACTGTAACATCTTTGCCGGTATAGCCAATTTCCCAAACGACATCAGCACCGCTCACTTCAGGATAGTCTGTAGAGGTCTTGCCTTCATCCGCGGCACCAACCATATCGGCTGAGGAAACACTCACTTGATAATCGGCCGTGATAGCTACAATGCCATCGGCCAGCGAGATTTCAGCGTATTCCGCCGCGCTCAGGTCCGCGCTAACAGCGTGAATTATCTCAAGATCGGCGGCAACTTCGCCGCCTCTCTCCATAACCACCTGCTTTGCTATGGCAACAGAACCTGCCTGTACGATGTACCGGCTCGTCGGTTCTGGTGCAACCACCGCAGACCCTGCAACGCCAAACATCATTACAACAATCATAATGATTTGCAAAATGGGCTGAATGAGGTTTTTTGTTCTTGCTTTCATATTTCGCTCCGTTTTCTTAACACAAAAAGTCCATATTGATTTATGGACCAAACAAAGACGAATTTCATCTATGTTCGGTAGCCTGGCAACCTTGGCTTTCGCGTTAGGCCCACTGGCTTTGCGTCACTGGCTTTCGCCAGTTTTGCGTTTTCGTATGACTTGAATACATAATAACACACATAAATTGTCGGTACAACTTAATGGAGTAGTACGTTAGTACTAATGAAATTCTGTATAATCTTCTTTATCCATCCAAATTTAACCTCAGGAAGTGCAATGGAATCCTCCAAACAAGATCCTCATCTCTCACGCATCAATGCATACCGTAAAAAACAACGGGATTCGTTTCCCCCCATTTTCGATTTGGGATCCGCAAAAAAATATGTTGACACAATGGGATATATCTTCTTTTGGCCAATTTTAGGATTTGATTACCCCAGCCTTTGGCATGCTGTGGCTGGTGACCGCCCAGTAACCTATGACGACCCCGCGAACGTAACCTGGTCTTGGAAGGATCAATCCCTTTCCGCCAAGATCTGGTATTACAGCAAGTTGGTTCGTAAAAAAGCCACCTTCGTTTCTCTGGCGGTCGCTCCATTCTTTTATGCGTTAACCGATAATTTTGGAGACCCAGATACCGACCATTTGCAGCAATATTCGGATGGCAGGATGACCCATGCAGCAAAAAATGTGTACGAAGCTTTGCTTGCCGAAGGACCTTTGCATACGATCGACCTCAAGAAAAAAGCCAAACTTCAATCTGCTTCAGCCGATAGTGAATTTAATCGTGCTATGGAGCAACTCCAGTGTGACATGAAAGTGGTACCGGTCGGTATCGCCCAGGCAGGGGCATGGCGGTATTCTTTCATTTATGACCTGGTCCACCGCCAATTCCCCGAGATTCCGAATTCTGCGCGCACGATCACAGAATCATGCGCACGGGCAGAATTGGTGCGTATTTACCTCACCAATGTAGGTGGGGTGAGCTTGCAGCAAGCCAATAAATTCTTTGCCTGGCAGCCACATTTCATTAAAAAAACCCTGGATCAACTTTCTGAATCAGGGTTTCTCTTTGTTACGAAAATCGATGGAAAAGATATGGTCTTGTTAAAATCACTAATATAAAAACAACCTCATCATTTAGAGCCACCCGAAGGCTGGATTTTTTGTTGAACCAGTACTTTATCCACCCGTTTGCCATCCATGTCCATCACTTCAAAACTAAAGCCATTAAAATCAAATTTATCAGCAGATTGAGGGACCTTCCCCAATTGCAGCATAATAAATCCGCCGAGGGTTTCAATCTCATCTTCGTCGGGAACTTCTTTTAACTCAAAGATTTCTTTAAAATCTTCGATAGACATCATGCCATCCAACAGCCAGCTTCCATCTTGGCGTTGGGTTGCCTGGGGTTCACTATCAATACTGCCAACGATCTCTTCCAAGATGTCGAAGATTGTGATCAAACCTTGTGTTGAACCAAATTCATCCACCACCAACATCAATTCAGCAGATCCAAATTTGAACATTTCCAGCGATTTTGAAGCTAATGCCGTTTCTGGGATATACACCGGAGTTTGAAGGTTATGTTTTAGTTGTAAAGGCTCACCTTGCAAACTCTCTAATAGCAGGTCGCGTGCTTCCATAATGCCAATTACGTTATCCAGGCTGTCGGAACAAACGGGGTACCTGGAATAAGGATTTTCTTCAATCTGGCGTTGTATCTCTTCAGGAGAATCATTGATGTCAAGCCAGGCGATCTCACCTCGTGGCGTCATGATCGATCCAACCCGGCGATCATTCAATCGAAAGACCCCTTCGACCATATCCTGCTCGGATTCTTCAAAAACACCCGCTTGAGTGCCTTGGTCCAACAATACCTGCAATTCTTCTTCCGTAACTGGTAGTTGCTCCTTAGGGTCAACCCCCAAAAGGCGAACCAGAAAATCAGTCACACCACTCAGAACACGCACCAGGGGTGAAAAAAGGATCGAGATGATTTGCATGGGCGCGGCCATTGCCGAAGCAATGTCTTCAGGTTGGTGCAATGCCAACCTTTTTGGAACCAGCTCGCCAATGATGATCGAAACGAAGGTGATCATAAACACGACAGTGCTGAATGCGATCGTATTTGCATAGGCAACCAAATTCGGAATCGTCGATATCATAGCCGCCAAGGATTCAGTAAGGGTAGCACCACCTACTGCGCCAGCAAGAACACCGATCAGGGTGATGCCCACTTGCACCGTAGAAAGGAAATTATTTGGGTTTTCCGATAATCGTAATGCCGCCTGTGCAGACTTATCCCCCTCGTTGATTCGCTGTTGTAATCTCGCTTTTCTGGCCGAAACTACAGCAATCTCTGCCAATGCAAAAATTCCATTCAGAACTACCAAAGCCAATATGATCAGGATTTCTAAGCCAATATCCATATTTATTTTAAGATTCTACTTTGTAACTCTTATTCCTTTCCCATTAATAACATCACCGATCTTCCAAACTGGTTGGGCGAGTTGCTGGGCGCGCTCAATAAACTTTTTTTCATTTTCAGGCGAAACACACAATAACAAGCCACCAGAAGTTTGGGCGTCGAATAACAACATTCTCGAATGTTCTTCAATTGTTTCGTCGAATTGTACACTATTCTCAAAATGTGCTTTATTGTCTGCACTACCACCAGGAAAAACCCATTCCTTTGCCAACGCTTCCGCCCCGGGCAACATTGGGATGGATGAGTAAGAATATGTGAATCCAACATCTGATGAGCGCGTCATTTCCAGGGAGTGGCCAAGCAATCCAAAGCCGGTGATATCAGTACCGCATTCAACATCCAATCCCACCGCCAATTCCCCCGCTTTTGCGTTGGTCGAAGCCATCCAAGTGCTGACAGTATCAATTTGCTCCTCGCTGAGCAACCCTCGCTTCAATGCAGTGGTTAAAATTCCAACCCCCAGCGGCTTTGTTAAATATAATAGATCGCCTGGCTTGGCGCCACGTTTGGTGATCATTTTTCTTGGATCCACAAAACCCACCACAACAAGTCCAAACTTGGGTTCCTTGTCTTGCACAGTGTGCCCACCGGCTACCACTACACCAGCATTAATGCATACATCCGCGCCACCGCGCAAGATCTCACTC
>SXKT01000086.1 GCA_005778035.1 Chloroflexota bacterium | reverse complement strand
CGAAACATGTTCGAGGCAGGAGGTTTTTAGGAGCAACAGAAAAGGTGCCGTAAGGGATGAGGGGGGCATCCCTTGCGGCACAAACAAATATTATAACGACTTAATTTATTTTGAAAAGGGGCTAATAAGTACTATTGGCCCTTAATCAAAGATGGATCCAAGTACAATAGCGGCTAACATCAAGAGGAACTGGAGGCCGAAAATGACCGCGAAGATGTAAGCGATAACTTGCCATGTGGTTAACCTCTGATACGGCCGCAGTTCCTTCCCTTGCGTTATTGAACGCATGGTGTGGCTAAATTCTTTTTCGTCAAATTTGGCGATCGAGATCCAGTTGAATCCAGGGAGTATTCCGGGAAGAATGAGCTTATATCCCTCCCATTCGCTGACCAACCTAAACGCTTCGGATGTCTCCTCCGATGGGCTTGCGATCACGACCACTTTCGACTCAGATAAGGCTTCCCGGGTTAATTTTGAAGGAGGGCAAAATTTATGAGGCCAATGATTTTTTTCGCAATCCGCTGCCAGGCTTGCGCCCCTTGGATCCGCTTCCTCCAGTACGATCAGAACTGGCCAAAGGCTCGCTTCTCCAAGTTTTTCATCCCGCTTATGGGCATTGTCTGCCTTGAGACAGGATAAATGATATGCAAGCAAGATCCCATAGATGCTTACATCGGTGATCCCATTTAACACATTTTTGATAAAAGTGGCATTTTGATGGTCCAACAAACCAAATAGAACTGTGTTCACCAAGCTAATGGCTGCCACCATACCAGCGATCACAGCGGCAAAAATGGCGATGTACAGGTAGGCGCGGCGAACAACAGATTCTCTTGCTTCGCTCCCCAACTCGGTATCCTGTCGAGCTTCTCCTTGTAGAGGCACCCAGATGAAATACCACAACGGCAATGCGCAAGCCAATGCCGCCAATGAACCCGATAATGTTGAGCGTAAGGCATCATCAAGGATCATGCCACCGGAAGTTACATTGAGGACAAAGTTGGATAGGCTAACCAGCGCGACGGTGACCGCCACAATGCCGATAAGGGATAACAGATAATTTCGCAGGCGCAAGATCGATCTGCCGAGGTTGCCACTATATCGGTTTTCGACTTCAACATAAAACCATTTGCCATAGTAAAACCACAATACACTCAGCGATACCGCAACAGAAAACGGATTGCCAATGCGCGATAATAATGTGCCGGCATCCATGGCTGAACCCAACGCCCATAAAATTAACTGGTAAAGTACCAAACTACCCATCGTTAGAACCGAGACCACCCCCGCGATCGATAACAAAAACAAGAACACCAATCGAACGACCGAGGGTTGGGTTTCTGCCTGATCTACCTTTTGGCGGTGATTCCAGCTGTACACCCATAAGGGTGTTCCTATCAATAACATCGCCAAACCGTTGAGAAAGAATTCTTTTCCGGCTGGGCCGATAATATTGGCGGGCTGGTAAAAGATAAAACGAATAACCTCCTGGATTCCATACAGAACTAAAAATAACGAATAAACAACCCAAACGATACCGTAAAGTCTGGCGATCTCGCCATAATGGTCTTTGGGCGCAAATAGCTTCTCTGATTCTCGCAGAACCCTGAAAAAATATACCGCAACAATTCCATTGAGGGCAATTGCGATCAGATTATCTACTGTAGATTGGTTTCCTCCGACAAACGAAAAATACGTATTAATACCAGATGCTTGTAACATCGCCCGGTTGGCCAAAGCGAGCAAGTTTTGCGATACGGGCAACAAGGTCGCCAATAAGGCTGCGTACAAGAAGGTCCCCCTGATCGGAGACACCAATTCCTCGGATTCGCCACTTGCTCGCTGAGCCCAGGTCCAATGCAGGGCAAAAATGGGTATCCCCACCAAAACCAAGGCGAGGGCTTGCGACAAGGTGTCAGCCCCTTGGAAAGCCAAACCAGTTGAGAAAATGGTGCGCAATAAACCAATCACGCCCCATACCACCACTTCAAGGCTGATCAAGGCAACCAGATAAAAATAAACCCTTCGGACGCTTTTCATAAAGACCTGCCTATTTGATCCACTTCATACTTTCGGTGTACCAATCGTATGCCCATAATGTATAGGGCAATTGTTTTATCTTCCACTCACCGCCCTGCTTCACCAACAAGCCATATTCGGTATTACGGTATCCGCCAGAGAATGGATCGCCGGGGTTAAACAGAACCCCAACCTCTACATTGGCATTGTCCCCCGATATATCACTTTCACCAAGTTCAATGCCTGCGCTGGCCGGGTCAATGGTACGGTCCAAAAAAGCTGTTTTAAATTGGTCATAGGTGGGTTTGTATTCCAATTCCGCCAAGTAAGAATATGCCTTTTCATAATCCTTCTTGTGGACCGCCACAACATAATTCTGGATCACTTCATCCGGAGTTTTCCCGGCGGTATAGGTCAAGTTATCCTGCCGAATAAAAAACAAACCGAGAGCAAGGATCACCAGGATTCCGATCCCCGCTAATATCCCCAACAGAAAATTATCTCTTTTCATTCCAAATTCCTTTCCATGAATTTGTCCAAATTCATTGTATACCCATCCACCCAAAAAAAGAACCTGTTTCACGTGAAACAGGTTCGTATGCCAGCGCAGGTACCAGGATCTTATTGGTTCATCTGTATCTTTCTGTACTCTATGTAGGAGTAAACAAAGCTTGTTATGGTGACCAATATGACCGAAACCATCAACAGCCAAAATGCAAGATCTCCAAAGAAGATCCCGGCAATCGTGACCACACCCGCTGCTGTAAACAATTTTGAGCCAAGTTTGTGGGTCTTATCCCAAACCAGGTCACTCGCGAGGGTCCACGGCGTTCTAATGCCAATGAAATAGTTCCTTTTGGCGTTTTCCATGAGTTTCGCAACACCGATGAATACCAAACCCATTGCCGGCAAGATCGCGGTGGTCATCGAGAATGCCTTAAAGCCCAGATTCCAAACCAGTGTGAGTGCGTAGACATAAACCATGAACAACATCATCAAAAATATAAACAGGTTGAATTCAGGGCGGAAAGCAGCAATATTCTTGCTTAGCGGATCTAATCCGGGCAACACGATGAACAAGGCCAGCATAACGGTGGCAACCGCCGGTAAAAGCAGGATGGCCCAGGGTTTGCTCATTGTCCCGTCAACAATCCCCTGGGCGTTCCAATGGGAGGCCATATCGGGCGGAAATTGGTTCCACAAAGCCAGGCCGGCCGCGGTGGCAATGAGGACCAGGATAACGGATAAGGTAATGGTAGTTTTGGTTTTCATGGAAAGATCTCCTGTTTCATGTGAAACATTATTCGGTTTCGGTTGGTTGGCTTGTTTGGCTTTTTCCAAGCGAAACCAACCCGCTTAGGCCGCCCAAGTTCATCGAGTCAATCGCTGAGCTTGGCACAATGACCATCGCGCCTTTTTCTTTCAGCCCTTCGAACAGCATGTTCATTGCCCGTAAGTGTAAGGCGGTAGGGTTGTTGATATACACTTTGGAAGCGCGCGCGAAGGATTCAGCGATCTGTTCCTCAGATTCGCCAAGGATCACACGGGCCTGGCGCTCCCTTTCGGCCTGGGCTTGGCGAGACATGGCGTTCTCCAAATCCTGCGGGATGACAATATCGCGGATCTCCACGGATTGGGCGGTGATTCCCCACGAGGTGGTCCTTTCATCAATCGTTTTCTGGAGTTCGATATCGATTGCGCTGCGTCCTACCAAAATGTCCGCCAGAACCATTCGGCCAATAATATCGCGCAGGGCGGTTTGGGCAGCCCAGGCAATGGCGATCTTGTAATCCTCCACTTCGAGGACCGCTTTTTCTGCATCCCAAACCAACCAAAACAGCACCGCGTCTACATCCACTGGCACGGTATCTTTCGTCAGGGTTTTTTCTGCCGCAAATGGGGTGACCATTACGCGATGATCTACCCAGCTCGGAATGCTATCTATCAGGGGAATAATTCCGAACAGCCCTGGCCCTTTTAATGAATGGAATTTGCCAAAGCGCAATACAACCGCTTTTTCCCACTGGGAGGCTACTTTTATTGAATAGAGCAACCCGGTGGCAACCAGTAGTGTAAGGCTTATCAGCAGGCCGATCTGCCATTCTGGATAGATGCCTTCCATCATAACGGCTGCAATGACCGCGCCGGTGCTCATTAGTATAAAGAGGGTGATGGCAATGGCTGGAATGTGTGGATCGGGCTGCTTGGCCCAAATAGATTTGATATCGTTGTTACGGTTATTCATGGATGCTCGCTTTCATTGTTGTATGCGGTTTTTGTAATTAACAGATTGGTCGCTTGGTGGGCTGTAAAACCCAATTGTGCCATTCTGGTGAGGAAGGTGTGCATTTCGTGGTCGACCTTATCAGACAGGATCGACGCGTTTAAGTCATTTGCGGGCAGCTCCAATATATAAGTGCCTCTGCCTTGTTGGGTGCAGATGATGCCAGCCTCGTCCAGGATCCGATATGCCCTGGATACGGTATTGAAGTTGATCTTTAGCTCGGTTGCGACTGCGCGCACTGTCGGTAATTGGTCGCCTGAGGTCAATGTGCCTTGTTGGATATGGGCAGCAACCTGATCTACGATCTGTTGGTAAATGGGTGTGTCGGACCGATGGTCGATGAATAATTTAAACATAATTGTATAATTGTATTTTTGTATCATTGTATACCACCCTTGAAGGGTTGTCAAGGTTGTGGAAAGGCCCGGGCCGCTTGAAGGCTTTTCCCAACGTGGTAAAATCATGGGCGTAGAGTTACAAAAATAATAGGAGAGAAGACAATAATGGAAGCTACTACCGGTACATTTGCCGTCAAAAAAGGGCTCGCCCAAATGCTTAAAGGCGGCGTCATTATGGACGTGGTCACCCCGGAGCAGGCCAAGATCGCGGAAGAGGCTGGCGCTTGTGCTGTTATGGCTTTGGAGCGCGTCCCGGCTGATATTCGCGCCCAAGGCGGGGTTGCCCGCATGAGCGACCCTGAGTTGATCATCGCGATCAAGGAAGCTGTTTCTATCCCGGTGATGGCCAAATGCCGCATCGGCCACTTTGTGGAAGCTCAGATCCTGGAATCGCTGATGATCGATTACATCGATGAATCCGAGGTTCTTACCCCGGCTGACGAAGAACACCACATCCTGAAGCACAACTTTACAGTGCCGTTTGTTTGCGGTTGCCGAAATTTGGGAGAGGCATTGCGCCGGGTAGGTGAAGGCGCTGCCATGATGCGCACCAAAGGTGAGGCAGGTACTGGCGATGTTGTAGAAGCCGTTCGCCATGCACGTACTGTTTTGGGAGAGATCCGCCGCATTCAAAACATGCCTGAAGAAGAATTGATGGCCTATGCCAAAAACATTGGCGCCCCCTACGAGTTGGTAAAAGAAACTGCCAGCCTTGGCCGCTTGCCTGTGGTCAATTTTGCGGCAGGTGGCATTGCCACCCCCGCCGATGCAGCCCTGATGATGCAGTTGGGCGTGGATGGGGTGTTTGTGGGTTCCGGCATCTTTAAGAGCGGCAACCCAGGCAAGCGTGCCGCTGCCATTGTCAAGGCCACTACCCACTTCCGTGATGCTTCCATTTTGGCCGAAGTGAGCAAGAACCTTGGTGAGCCGATGGTTGGCCGTAATGTTTCGCAAATGCCTGAGAGCGAGCGTATCGCCGGCCGCGGATGGTAATAAAGAATTCATGAAAATTGGCGTACTTGCGCTGCAGGGTGACTTTTTGGAACACAAGGTCATCCTGCAGAAATTGGGTGTGGAAACGATTGAAGTTCGATTGCCAAAAGATCTTGCTGGCTTGTCGGGGCTGATCATCCCTGGTGGCGAATCTACCACCATCGGCAAGTTGGCTGTGGCTTTTGGGTTGATGGAACCACTTCGGCATTTTGCCCGCGAATTCCCTGTGTGGGGTACTTGCGCGGGGGCGATCTTTCTTTCTCAAAATGCCAAAAAAGAACAGCCCTTATTAAAGATGATGGATATCACGGTGGAAAGAAATGCCTTCGGAGCGCAGGTTGATTCCTTTGAAGCAGACCTTGACATCGATGAACTAAAAAAGGCCACAGGAACCGATGACCCCTTTAGGGCTGTGTTTATTCGCGCGCCGATCATCGAATCAGTGCGTGGCAACGCCCGCGTTTTGTCCAGGCTGGCAGATGGCCGAATTGTGGCTGCTATAGAAGGGCACTTGCTGGCCACTTCCTTCCATCCGGAATTGACCAAAGATACCCGATTCCATCAATATTTTCTCTCACTGTGCAAAAAGTAAAATAGGCATTTAGAGATGGCGATAAGGCAGTTAGACCTGTTTGACCTGCCAGCCAAACTGGGTGGGTCAGGCCACATATCTACATATGATACGATCGACCGCCTGGTTTGGGGAGATGCAAACCCGATGATGCGGATCGCTTCCAGCATTCTGCCATTTTCTCCACGCGTTAGTGTTTTTGATCCGCAGCGCCATCCTTTGTTGGCTTCCATTACACATCACCCCCAAGATCTTGCCGCAAGGGTTTCTTTGGTAATTACCCAGTCCAGGCAAGATCTTCCCCAAGCCCAACCACTTATTACCGAGTTAGCCAAGATCGCTGCCAATCGCGGCGCATTCCATTTATTGGTTGAAGTACCTGTGGAAAGTTCGGAGACAGACTGGCTGCGCAATATGGGTTTTACAATATACACAACTCAGGTTGTGATGCGGCCTGGTGGTTTAATTTCGTCTCAACGCAAACCTGCCAACTGGGTGCCGCTTCAACAAAAAGACGTATTGGCCGCGAAACTTTTATACGATCAGTTAACCTCCCCTCTTGTTTCGGCGGTTGAGCCTTTTCGTTATCACCACGGAGAATGGCTTATGGTAAAAGGGGCGCAGGTATTCGCGAGGGTGGTTAAAGGCCGTAATGGCGTGGTAGTGATCCCGTTGGCCCACCCTGAAGAAAAAATAGCGGAAAGCGCGTTTGCCGATTTGGCCAGTTACCTCTACCAGCCGCACAAGGCAACGCTGTATTTCTTGCTAAAGGCTGCCATGGCTTGGTTCCAACCTGATGTGTTACAGCATGCCCAGACAACTGCCTGGAAGGAAAATGTAATGGCACACCACATGGCCAGGCAGGTAATGGTTAAGGATCCGTATGCCGCAGTGCAGAAACAACCTGCTTCCATTCTTAGCCCGCGCGTTCAAAAGTAGGTTACCAAGTTTCAGCAAACAAATTCCCCACTTGTTAACCGAAAACATTCTGTTTGGGATTAAAGTTAAGGTATGAGCCAACAAAGACGAATTACGGATGATTTGGATGTGCTGTTAGCTATTTTGCCACACAAGGTGGTGTCAGCAGTCTACCGTGCCAACCAATACGAAAAGCTTCTGGAGATCATTCTGGATCTCGGCCGCCAGCCGATCGCGCGTTATATTGACCAGGAAGTGATGCTGTCGGAAGAGGAGATCACCCGGGCTGAGCTTGACGGAATTGTGAACGCGATTGGAACCTTCGACGCGGATAACCGTGCCGGCTTGGAACGCACCTTGCACCGAATATCGGCTATACGCAATCGGCTGGGTTCGGTGGTTGGCCTCACATTGCGGGTTGGCAGGGCTGTATATGGGACGATCGATGTGATCGAAGACCTGATCAATTCAGGCAAATCGATCCTGATCCTTGGGCGCCCCGGTGTGGGCAAAACCACCTTGCTGCGCGAGGCTGCCCGTATTTTGGCAGAGAGCAAGCGCGTCATCATTGTCGATACTTCCAACGAGATCGGCGGTGATGGTGATGTGCCGCACCCGGCGGTTGGCAAGGCACGCCGCATGCAGGTAAAGGTACCTACCCTTCAGCACGAGGTGATGATCGAGGCGGTGGAGAATCACAATCCTGAAGTGATCGTGATCGATGAGATCGGCCGCGAATTGGAAGCCCACGCAGCCAGAACGATCGCTGAGCGTGGCGTGCAATTGATCGGCACAGCCCATGGTAAGACCCTTGAAAATTTGTTACTGAATCCAACCCTGAGTGATCTTGTGGGTGGTATTGAATCGGTCACACTTTCAGATGAAGAAGCCAAGCGGCGCGGCACACAAAAAACAGTGTTGGAGCGGCGCGCGCCCCCCACATTTGACGTCTTGATCGAGATCCAAACCCGGTATGATTTCATCATCCACCAGGATGTGACAGAAGCGGTTGACAAACTATTGCGTGGCTTCCCGCTGATCGCTGAGATTCGCAGTTGCGACGAGGATGGCAAGGTAACCATCAACAAAAACTACGAGGTTGTAACCAGCATGGAACACAACCTTGAGGTAAAAAGTGGCCCCAAAGGATCTGTAAAGGCAGTAAACGCCTCCCAGGGGGCACGACAAGCCAGTAGCCCCGCCAAGAAAGAGCCCATGGAGGTGGCGCCGTTGCACCCGGAAGGGAGCAGCCTCGAAAAAAAACCGGTACTTGCCAAGCGCATCTTCCCCTACGGGGTTGCCCGAAACCGATTGCTCCAAGCCGCAAAAAGGATCAATGTGCCGGCAGTGATCGTTCGCAATTTGGAAGAGGCAGAATCTTTGATCACCCTTCGGTCATATTATCGCGATCATCAGGCAACCATCGTAGAGGCCGAACATCGTGGATTGCCGATCTATGTTTTGCGATCCAATACCATCACCCAGATAGAACAATTCCTTGCTGGCCTTTTCAATATCTCGATGCCTGAAGTGACCGATTTTGACGATGTAGGCCGTGAAGTTGGCCAGATCACCAAACAAGCTATTATGGCTGTCCTTAATGGCGAAAAATACATCGACCTGCCACCAGCCAATTCGGTGACACGGCGATACCAGCACGAGATGGTAAAGGAAGCGGATCTGATCTCCCATTCCATAGGTAAAGAACCACGTCGTTATGTGCGTGTGTACCGAGATTGACAGGCAAGGGTTGAATAATGTTCATAACACTTGAGGGTCCCGAAGGGTCTGGCAAGACCAGCCATATAAAACCATTGGCAGAATGGTTGGATCACCTGGGTCATAAGGTGTTTGCCACACGCGAACCTGGCGGAACGGCAATTGGAGAACAGATCCGTGATGTGATCCATAACCTAAAGAACACTGAAATGCACCCAAGAACCGAGGCTTTGTTATACCAGGCAGCCAGGGCACAGATCGTTGAGCAGGAACTGCGACCACGATTGGCCTCTGGCTATATTGTTCTGTGCGATCGTTACTTCGATTCCACCCTTGCGTATCAGGGATATGGCCATCAGGTCATTCCGCTAGAGCAATTACGCTCTGTTATCCAGTTTGCCACCAACGGCCTTAAACCAGATCTCACCATTTTGCTGGATCTTCCGGTTGAGGTTGGGATACAACGAAAGGCCAACCAGCAAGAATGGAACAGGCTGGACGCGTTCACCCTCGAGTTTCATCAACGAGTGCGCGATGGGTACCACCAATTGGTCCAGCAAGACCCCGGCCGATGGCGGGTGATTGACGCTAACTCAGACTGGCTAACCATCCAAGAAAACTTGCGCCAGTTGATTTTGACAAAGCTTAGTTCGAGCTAACTGCATTCAGGGTGGTTAGGTTAATAACAGGGAAACCCCAAGGATCGCGATGGCAGTGCCTATAACGGCAGAGATGGTAAACCGGTCCTTGAAAAAGAAGTAGCTGATAGGCAACATAAACACGGGTGGCAACGCCATAAGTGTGGAGGCGACACCCAAATTGGCATGCTGGATAGATAACAAAGAAGCAGAGACCCCGATGACAGGCCCGAAAAAAGCCCCAAAGCCCACCCAGCCAAACGCCTTGGGTTCCTGGCGGGCTTGTTCCAGCGTATGCTTCCAATTACCCTGAAAGATCGCCACCCCCCACAAAAAGATCACCGCCGCGCTTATGCGGATCACTGTCCCGGCGAATGGCGGGAAATCTCCGCTCATCCCTTGCTTGGATAACACCAACCCGATGGATTGCCCCAGCGCGGCGATCGCGCCAAACCATAATCCTTGGGGGCTAATTCGCTGTTCCTCGTCGTTTTGGCTTGCTGCTGGCTTGGCAAGGATAACCCAGCCAATGCCGGCCAGAGTAACACCGACACCGATCCATTCCCTGATCAGCATCAACTCGCCAAAAAATAGCCAGGCAATAATGGCGCTATAAACCGGGGCCAGGCTTAACATCAAAAGACCAATCCGTGGTCCAAGCAATTGGTACGAGCGAAACAGAAAAAAATCCCCGATCGCCAAACCAACAATTCCGGATGCCATCAACCATAGCCAGCGGGATGCAGAGGCGTTAAACGGCAAAGGCTGCCCATAGGCAAGCCAATTGATCGCAAGCAAGGCAATAAACGCCAAGCTGATCCGTATCCGATTGATCGTTGTGGATTCGAAGGTTTTGCCGGCCATTGAAAAACCGACCGCTGATAAGGACCAGCAAAAAGAGGTGAACAAGGCGGCTGCCTCGCCAAGATAAGGCATGATGATTCCCTGACAAATATGGGATGAGGAAGGGGTAAAGCGATCGGTGATCGCAAGAATTCACAACTTTTTAACGAAGTGTACCAACCTCTCGGAGACAGTATACCCCAGCTTGTTGTGTGCCAAGATGCTGATTTCGTTTTCCAGCCATGTATCCGACCCTACCTCGCTCAGGCCTTTCTCGCGGCACCAATCTTCGAAACAAGCAACCAAAGCCCTGCCTACCCCCACCCTTCGGTATGGTTCACCAACATACCATCCCTCGATGTAACCAACCGGGCTGCCGTCCGCGCCATCAGCGTAGGGGCGGGTTCCCCCTTCCAAAAAACCAACCGGGGTCGCTCCATTTGCGCGGGCAATAAATACCGGGCTCACGTCCAACTTCAACAATATTTGGCGCATCTCGGCCAGGTGCTCTTGCTTGTCGTGATTTGGCCAAAGCAGGTTTCGCATCTCCAGCCAATCTGGCAGATCAATTTCTTGCGCCAGCGATATGGTTATATTCATCGATAGAAAAGAACAGCCCCGGGAATGCCGGGGCTGCGAAGCAACTAAGAACGGGCTCGCTTGCCCATTTGGTGGTCTAACTGTAAAACCGCGGTTTCGTGGTTTTGGATCCGGGTCATGTTGCTGATGATATCGGCGGCGTTTCGCTCTTCTTCAACCTGTTCTGAAACAAACCATTGCAACATTATCTGCGCCGGCAGGTCGTTTTCTTGGGCGGCAACGGCATAAAGGTCATGGATCGACTTGGTAATAAATTGCTCATGCTTCAATACCTCTTGGAAAGCGTCCATGGGGTCTTTCCAACTGTTCTTCGGCTTCTCAATCGCGGAGAACTCCACCGTTCCACCGCGGTCTGCAAGGTGCTCTACCAGTTTCATGGCGTGTTCTCGTTCTTCTTCCGATTGCGTCTTCAACCACGCACTCGCGCCTTTAAGCCCAATACCATCGAACCAATATGCCATTGACAAGTAAAGGTAAGATGAGAAAAGTTCTTTGTTGATCTGTAAATTGAGAGCTGATTCAAGGGTTTTCGTGATCATAATATTTCTCCTGTTGTCCACATTATAGTACAACGGGGTACTGTTTTTTCAACCCTGATTATAGAATTTTCTTAATTTCAATCAATGGCTCGGAAGACGAAAAAGTATGGATTTCTATCCCGAACGGCGCAAATTCCTTTTGGATGATCGGCTGTGCCTGGATGATCCCCCCTCGGCTTGCAAGGGACGTTTCGGATGAGGATCCATCCAATTTGATCGCATTAATGATCAGGCCGTGCCCCTGCTGTTTCATCACCCGCCCAACCGATTGGATCACCAGCAATGTGCCAATAGCATTTACATCAAAGACCCTGTGAAGGTCCCATTCGTCGATCTCCAATAAGCCGGATGGAAAATTTACGTTGGCGCAATTGATCAGGATGTCGATCTTGCCATGTCGGTTTTGAACAAGGTTGACCATAGCCTGGACATCGACCTTTTTGGCCATATCGTGGATATATGCGAAGGCTTGGTGACCTTCTTGTACCAAGGCGGCAATGACCGGCTCAACATTGATGGGCGTGATATCAACGGCGGCAACAATAGCCCCATTGCGGGAACAATATTCTGTGACCGATCTGCCCGTGCCGCGCCCGGCGCCGGTGACCAAAACAACTTTATTTCGGATATCTGCCATGATCAGATGATCATCACTTCCGCGCCTTCTGTGCTTGGCTCAAGTTCAAAAATCCGGGAGCTTAAACCAGCCTTGGCGTAGGCTTTTTGCATGGCAAGCCCAATTTTGGGGTCTTGTTTGGAAGAGAAAGCAATTAAGCTGGGGCCGGCGCCAGAAAGAGCGACAGCGGCAGCCCCGGCAGCGCGAGCCGCATCCAAAGCGTTTTGCGCGCCCGGGATGAGCGGCAAACGGTAAGGTTGGTGTAACCTGTCTTCCATCGCGTTGCCCAGCAGGTTTAGGTCACCTGTTCGTAAAGCCTCGGTGACCATGATCGAGCGGCTGATGTTGAAAATGGCATCTTTGCGTTGCACTTCTTGCGGCAAAATGGCGCGCGCCTGATGCGTGGGGAAATCAAAGTCGGGTAATACGATGGTGACGTGGATGGGAGAACGGTTAGCGCGTGCAGGCAGCTTGATTGAGAGCACCCTCTCGTCGTGGACGATTGAGGCGACCAAACCGCCAAGCATTGCAGGGGCAACATTATCGGGATGTCCCTCAGTTTCAATCGCCAGTTTCAAAATTTCTTCATCACTCAGGGGGCTTCCCAACAGGCCATTTGCACCAAGCATGCCCGTAAGCATGGCTGCCGAAGATGAACCCAAGCCCGAACCCAACGGAACGCGATTCAAGCAGCTGATCTGTAAACCGGTGAATGGCTTGCCTGTCTTTTCGTAGATCAACATTGCGGCTTCGGCAATGCTGTTTTTTTCATCCAAGGGTATCTTGCCAACTCCCTCACCTTCAACAGTGATGTTTATTTTCCCATCCGAGGCCGGTGAGAACTCTGCTTCGTTCCAAAGGTTCAGCGCCAAACCGATCGCATCGAAACCGGGACCAAGGTTGGCGGTAGTAGCGGGTACTTTTACATGGATCTTCATGGCTGGTCTCACTGATCCTACAGGATCACTTTTTCGAGGGCGGCTATGTTGGGGCTGATCACTTGGGGGTGCCCAAAACCGCGGGTAATAATGTCGGGGTCTTTCATTCCATGACCGGTACAAACCGCAACAATGGTCTTCCCGCTGGGGTCAAACGTGCCGTTTTTGGTTTGTTTGTATAAACCGGCCAAGCCCGCTACAGAAGCAGGTTCGACCCAAATGCCTTCCAGGCCGGCCAGCTGTTTTTGCATGTGAAGGATCTCATCATCACTCACTGCGGTGATATTGCCGCCGGATTGGTCGGCGGCTTCCAGAGCTTGTTCACCTCGGGCTGGTTTGCCAATGCGGATGGCGGTAGCGATCGTTTCAGGTTTTTCTACCGGGTGGCCCAAAACCAGCGGAGCAGCGCCCTCTGCCTGAACCCCCAGTATCACGGGAAGTTGGGTTCCTTTTGCCTGATGATATTGTTGAAAACCCGCCCAATAAGATGTGATGTTGCCGGCATTGCCGACAGGGATACACAGTACATCCGGCGCGTTTCCCAGGGTATCGCATATCTCAAACGCGCTGGTTTTTTGGCCTTCAATGCGGTACGGGTTGATGGAATTTACCAGGCAGATCGGGTGCTTGTTGGAGATATCCACCACCATGGTGAGCGCGTCATCGAAAGAGCCATCGATCTGAACAACCTGGGCGCCGTAGGCGATCGCGCCAGCCAATTTTCCGGTGGCAACCTTGCCCTGGGGGATCAACACGATTGATTTTATGTTAGCCCTTGCTGCATAGGCAGCAGCTGACGCGGCGGTGTTGCCGGTGCTGGCGCAAATGACGGTGTGTGATTCACGCCCTGCGGCTTCACTGACGGCGGCCGTCATGCCGCGATCCTTGAAGGAGCCTGTGGGATTCAACCCTTCGTACTTGATGAAAAGCTCAAACTTCAGGCCAAAATACTTGGCCAAGTTCGGCGCGGGGATCAGCGGGGTGTTCCCCTCTAACAGGCTGATGGTCTTGGTGTGTTTGGGTAAGTTTAAGAAACTTCCGTATTTTTCGATCAGTCCGTTATATGCCATGCCCAATTCCTCTAAAAAAAATATTCAGCCAAGTTTAACACAAAATAAAGGATAAAATTTTCTCACGGCTGGATGTCGACACAATATGTTAGATTTTTCACAAATTACCCGCGACCTATTCATTGGTGTCACACCCCAAAGTGCAGATTATTCCTTACTGTGGGAAAATGGCGTTCGGCTGATCATTAATATGCGCTTCGGCCAAAGTCCCTACCCGCACCCCGATCCCGGGTCAATGCCGATCGATATCCTGTGGATGAGGACCTTTGACAATCCATTCTTGCCTATCCCGCAGAAATACTTGCTTACAGGGACCCACAAAGCACTGGAAACGATCTCGAAGGGTGGCAAGGTATATTCACATTGCGCGAAAGGCAGGCACAGGAGCGTAGCCATGGGGGCATCGATCCTGATCGCGCAAGGCTATAGCGCAAAGGATGCCATGGCTGTGATCAAGCAACAAAGGCCGATCTCAGATCCTTACATCTTCTACATCAAAGCGAGAATACAGCAATTTGAGCGGCTTTGGAAACACCACGCGCACGCATCTTTGCCCAAGATCAATCTTTGATGAATTTGACGACGGTCACTCCGTCGCCACCCTCGTTCGGATGCCCCTCTTCCACCGAATCTACCTGAGGATTATTGGCTAAAAACGCCCGTACTTCCTGTCGCAGTTTTCCGGTGCCTTTACCGTGGATGATCCGGGAGTATGGCAATCCGCCCAGGTAAGCTCGGTCGAGGTAATCTGACAAGGCGTCGATCGCTTCCTCACTGGTCTTGCCACGCAAGTCTAATTCAATGCCGGGGCTCGACATACTAAAACTCATCTTGTATCCGCTGGTGTTGCCATTGCCAAGGTTGCCGGCCATTTTTTTTATGCGCTCGGTCCGAGATGTGCTGGCGGTTTGCGCTTCCTTCACCGCCACGGATTGTTTTTGCAATTCACCCAGCCGGGTTCGGATGCGGATGCTGCCGATCTGTACTTCAGCGTCTATCTCCGAGAGCGCGGTCAGGATGCCGGTCTTATCCAAATTGCGGACGTAAACCTTTTCGCCAAGTTTATATCGAACATTGCCAGATGGCACCTCAGCAGTTTGCTGCCGTTCTTCCGCTTTTTGGCTTTTTTCACTGATCTTTTCGACCCGCTTCTCAAGTTTTTCCAAGTCGGTGGCGGTTTGGTTGCTCTGTTGCATTTTTTTAAATTCAGCGCGCAATCTGCCGATATTGCGTTTGAGGATCTCCAATTCCAACTCAGCTTCGGCACGGGCTTTGTTGATCGTATCCATCCGTTCATCTTCGATCTTTTCAAGCCGCGATGCCAGTTCCAAATTGAGCGATTCATTGCGCTGGCGGGTTTTTGTAAGTTTGTCTCTTTCTTTGCTTGCTTTGTTGCGCTCCTTGCGTATGTCGTCCAGTAATTTGTCGGCTTTAAGGTTTTCCGGCGCAATCCCTTGCCGCGCGTCCTGAATGATATGTTCGGGTAGACCTAATCGGGAGGCGATCGCCAAAGCGTTGGAGCGTCCTGGCAGGCCAAGAGTCAGCCGGTAGGTTGGGCGAAGGGTGGCAACATCGAACTCCAGCGAGGCGTTGGTGACCGCCGGGGTGTTGTGGGCAAAGGTTTTTAGCTCAGGGTAATGGGTGGCGACAAAGGTAGTAATGTTATTGGTAAGCAGGTGGTTTAAGATCGCCATCGCCAAGGCGGAACCTTCCTGAGGATCGGTTCCTGCGCCCAGTTCATCGAAGATCACCAGGCTTTGGTCGTTTGCCTTTTGCAAGATAGATACGATATTGGTAAGGTGCCCGCTGAAGGTGGACAGGGATTGTTCGATTGATTGCTCATCGCCAATGTCCGCGTACACTTCCTCAAAAACCGAAAGCTCCGAGCCACTTTGGGCCGGGATATGCATGCCGCTTTGGCTCATCAGCACTAACAAGCCTACCGTTTTTAAGGTCACGGTCTTTCCGCCGGTATTGGGGCCTGTGATCACAATGGCCATCGTGCCTTCAAGCAGGTCAATATTGTTCGCGACCGCGGTAGATGGGTCTAACAAGGGGTGCCTGGCCTTGAGCAATTTGATCTGTTTGGGGCTTGAACCGGGAGACGCAACCATGATCGGTTCGCTGGCTTTCATTTCATCGCCATATTTTGCTTTGGCAAAGATCAGGTCTAAATCTGAGATAGCCTGCATGGTTTCAATCAGGTCATACTCGTGCGCGCCTACCGAACCGCTCAGTTCAGCCAAGATCCGGCGAACTTCATTCTTCTCGGCGATCTCGATCTCTTTGATCTCGTTGTTCATTTCAACAACAGCCAAGGGTTCAATGAACAAGGTTGCGCCGCTGGCCGATTGGTCGTGCACGATCGCTTTGATCTGGCCTTTAAATTCCGATTTAAGTGGGATCACATATCGGCCATCCCGTTGGGTAATAATGCTTTCCTGCAGCATTTGGCTGCTTTTGGCGTCTCCCAAATAATGCTGCAAGCGGCCCATCAGGCGGTTTTTTGCGATGTGTAGTTCAGATCGTAGGCTGCGCAGTTTGGGAGAGGCGTTATCAAGCACTTCACCCTTGTCTGAAATGGTCTTGGTGATCTGGTCTATTACCCCAACCGGTACAGTTATGCGCTCGGCGTGGACGCACAGGGATGGGTATGGGCTTTTTTTTGAATCTACATCTGCGTCTGGGTCATTTATCCTGGTTGTTTTATGGCTGTTTTTATCGGGTTTCTCGACAATGTTTTTTTTGCCAAAAAAGAAAGCCCGCAAGTCGCGGCTGGCGATAAGGGTATATTTGATGTCCAACAGGTCTGTGGGGTCCAATACACCACCACGACGAGCCAGCTTTACTTTGTCGGTTACATCGTGGGCTCCACCTACACCCAGGTCGTGTACGGACAACAATGCCCTTGCCTCGCTTGTTTCAACCAACATCCGCCTGATCAAAGCAAGGTCGTGTGTTGGGGATAAATTTAAAGCCAGTTGTTTTGATGCCGAAAAAGAGCAATGCCCGGCTAATTTGGCCAATACTTTAGGATACTCAAGAATTTTTAAAGTTTTTAGTTCCATTCAAATTCCTTCAACCAATCGGTTGAAGCGCGACGATTGGTTGCTATTCTTGCTCAGTTGGCGCTAACAATGCCATCGTGTTGGCGATCGGTTGTAATTTCATCCACCATTGGTTGATCGGCCGTTGGGTGTTGAAATCGACCAAGCGGTCAAAGTCGCGCATGTTATTAAAGATAACCTTGCCGGATTCTACGCCGATGAAAGAGCAGCTGGTGGTTTTATTTTCCACCTCCAGCAAAACATGCTCCAAGCACAACCTGGCCAATCGTGAGGCCTGAATGCGGTCGAATGGTGATGGATCGCCACCTTGTTGCAAATGGCCCAATACCGCCGGCCTTACATCAAAGATGGAGCGCCCTTCTTCTTCGAACAGGGAGCAAATAAAGTCGGTGGTGTAGATGGCGTTCGCGTTCTCGGCGCGGATGAATAAACCAAGCCTTTTTCCGGCGTCAAAACCGCGGTTAAGGGTATCGATATCGCTGGCAAGGTCCTTCAGCGTGATACCTTCTTCGTGGATATACACCCGTTCAGCGCCGGTCGCCAGGCCGCTTAGCAAGGCAAGGTAGCCGCAGCTGTGGCCCATCACCTCAACCACAAAAACCCGGCGTGAAGCAACCGCAGATTGTTTGATCTTGTCTACAGCTTCAACAATGTTGTTTAAAGCTGTATCAGCGCCAATGCTGAACTCTGTTCCGGGAAGATTGTTACTGATGGAAGCCGGCAAGCAGACCATCGGGATGTTTAGCGCCGGGAAGTTGCCGCGTTCATTCAACAAGGTGTTGACCGCTTCATACCCGGTCCATCCACCGATGACGATCAGGGCGTCGATCTTGTTATCTTCGATCGTCCGCGCGATACCATAAATATCGCTGCTTTTGGGGATCTTGCGGCTTGTGCCCAAAACCGACCCACCCTGAGAGGCCCAGCCGCTTACGCTCATCCACTCCAATTCGCGAACCTGGTTTTTGGCCATTCCTTCAAAGCCATTGGAGATACCCAGCATAATATGGCCCATATCCAATCCAAGGCGAACCGCAGTACGGCCAGCGGTATTCATGCCCGCTGCGGGGGCGCCGGCGTTGAGGATGGCGATGCGGACCCGTTTTTTGGCAGGGTCTGCCTGGTGGGGCAAGGCGCGAACCATGGTTTTTAAGGTGCTAAAAGCTTCTTTAAAGCTGGTGCTTCGAAGGGAGATCGCCCGTTCGTAGTCTTTGTTGGCGATCGCTTCGGCCACCTCTTGCGTTTTTTCCACACATTCCATCAATGGCATTTCCAACATGGCATTTGCCCGAATACCGATCACGATCGGGGCCGGATCTTTGGTGGGGTCCAGCAAGGCCTTGACAGCGGCATGCCCCAACCGGGTCGCCAGGTTGCGGTCAAACGCGGAAGGTTTGCCACCGCGCTGAACATGCCCAAGGGCGGTAACCCGAACTTCCTCTCCAAGATGTTCTTCAAGCAAGGTTTGCACATCGGTAGACCCAATGTAATTGCCGTCGCGGTCACGCGCACCTTCGGCCAACACCACAATGTGGTCACGTCGGCCAGCTTTGGTGCCGGCTTTAAGCCTGTCGATCAGCACCTCTTGCCAATTTTCCACATTGGGCGGTGCTTCCGGGATCAATACCCAGTCGGCGCCGGTTGCCAGGGCGCCAAACAGGGCCAAGTAACCACAGTTACGGCCCATCACCTTAACGATAAAGGTTCGTTGGTGGCTTGCCGCGGTAGACGAAATGGCGTCAATCGCTTCTGTGATCCGGTGCAGCGCGCTATCCGCGCCGATGGTCATGTCACTGCCATAAAAATCGTTGTCGATCGAACCAACGATTCCAACAATACGCAAGGTTGGGTACTTATCCGCGGTTTCAGGGCTTATCCGGCCTTCCGCCAAAAGGTCCTTTACCAGGTTTGGCCAATCGGAATAAAAAATGTGCGCGCCGGTAAGCGAACCATCACCACCGATGACCACCAAACCATCGATACCATTTTGGATTAGGTGATAAGCAGCGATTTTGCGGCCTTCGTAGGTCCTAAATTCTTCACTTCGGGCAGTACCAATAATGGTTCCCCCCCGGTGCAAAATTCCCGCAACCGAGTTCCAATCCAGCTTTTTGATCCCGTGACCGCCTTCCACCAACCCTTGGTAGCCTTCGTACACAGCGTATACTTCGGCACCCATATCAATTCCGGTTCGTACAACCGCCCGTACGGCGGCATTCATGCCTTGTGCGTCACCGCCGCTGGTAAGCACGGCGATCTTTTTCTTCTGAGCCATTATTCCTACTCCTGCCTGGATTAGCCTAACATCGGCATTTTTAGGCCATGTTTTTTTGCGGCGTTTATAGCGATATCGTATCCCGCATCGGCATGGCGTACAACACCCATGCCGGGATCAGTTGTTAAAACCCTTTCAAGACGCAAAGATGCATCGTCCGTTCCATCGGCAACGATCACCTGCCCGGCATTTTGGCTGTAGCCAATGCCCACCCCGCCGCCATGGTGGAAAGAAACCCAGGTGGCGCCCCCCACGATATTGATCATCGCGTTCAGGATGGCCCAGTCAGAGATGGCATCTGAACCATCCAGCATCGCTTCGGTTTCTCGGTTGGGGCTCGCGACCGATCAACAATCAAGGTGGTCGCGGCCGATCACGATCGGCGCTTT
>SXKT01000085.1 GCA_005778035.1 Chloroflexota bacterium | reverse complement strand
TTGTTGGTGATGATGGCGGTACTGCTGATCTCGTTGGGAGTGGGTGTTTACCTAAAGCCGTGGATGGATGCTGATCTGCGCGACCATTTTCCATTTTTGATCGCCGGGTTCGAGGGAGGATTGATTGGTTATCCTCTGTATATGGTGCTGATGGGGCCTGGCCTTTTGCACAATATCGCAACCATCGATATTGCCAACTGCATATTTGCGTGGGTGGTATTTATGCCATTCCTGACGGCTACAACGAAAGGTTCATTATCCATCAAGGAAATTTTGGGGGTTGCGTTGCGCGCCACACCGCTCTACGGCATTGTGCTTGGTATCATCGCCGGGTGGAGTGGATTGTTACCAGCGCTTATTGCATCCCAGGTGGGCGATTTATACCTTGCGACGATAAATATGCTCTCGGCACCGGTTTCGGCGTTGATCTTGGTTTATGTGGGCTACACCCTCAAGTTTGATAAAAAAGTGTTGGCTGCGGCACTTAGGACCACCGCCATCAGGGCGGTTTTACAAGCTTTGTTGCTGGTGATCTCATTCGGGGTCTTATCGCGGTTCATTACCGACCGGGCGATGCTGATCGGAATAGGCTTATATGCCTTTTTACCACCGATGTTTTTGGGTGCTGTTTATGCCAAGGATGAGGAGAATGCAGCGTATGCCGCTACAACGTCTTCACTTTTCTTTTTGGTTTCAATAACGGCATTTATAGTGCTGGCCATATATAAATAAACTGTGCTTCTTTTTACGTTTATCAAAGCACCAAAAAACTGTATTAGAATTTCTTTGTACCAAAATTGGGAGTGCAAAAGTCCCGGTGGGCTTTCCGTTCTTCAAAATCGGCATTGGGTCGCGTTGCGGTCCAGGGTGGGTTCGACTCCCATGCACTCCCGCAAATGGATCGTTTCCTGATTTTCATCCAACAAACGAGATCGTGAGAATTTCTTGGTCCTTCGATTGCAACAAAGATCATTTCTCTTGTACCAATTGGCAATCGCAAGCCTTGTTTTATCAGCTTGCGCTCCACTAATTCCCATCCAGGTCTCATCCACTCAACTTCCTGCGCCTTCAGTGCAGACAGTTGTATCGCCAACGGCCACCCCAAATTTAGCCATTTTGAGTGACGAGCAAATCAGGGGAACACAGATCACATTATGGCATGGGTTGGAGGGTGAATATGCCAAGTCGTTGGAAGCCTTGGTTGCCGAGTGGAATATCACCAACCCGTATGAGATAAAGATTGAGGTTGTTGGTTATGGCAATATGCGCAACCTTGAAGCAGCCCTTGATATAGATCCTGGCCAAGCATATCCCCAATTGGGGCTTATGTTGCCAAGCCAAGCGCAGGTTTTTTCCGGCAAAAGCATCGATCTTTCCCCATTCATGCGGGATGGAAATATTGGCCTGAGTTCTGACCTCTTTGTACCAGCTATGCTACCGCTCAACCTGAATGGAGATCAGATCTTGTCCATTCCATTTGCAAAGAGTGTCAGGGTGGTTGTTGAAAACCGCGATTTTGCTGCCGATTTGGGCATCAAGTCCTCCGCGCAAAGCCTGGATGAATTTATTGAACAGGCATGTATAGGGAACCAATATTGGCGGTTGGATGAAGACCCAACCAATGATGGTTTGGGTGGATGGGCATTGGATACAGATGTCAATTGGCAAACCCCCCTTTCTCTGCTGGTGGCTGGGCAACCCCAAAACACAACCTTAATGTCGAATCTGTCGCAGCCAGAGGTTTCTGCGATATTTGGCAAATTATTTAAAATGCGAGAGACAGGTTGCTCGTGGTTGCCATCGCAAGGTACTGGCCAACAGCAATTTGCCGAGCGGAAGGCTATCTTTGTCTCGCTGGACTTGCAACAAGTGGCTGAATTGCGCTCCGAGATGGCAACACGAAATAATCCAGACCAGCTTAATGCGATTGCTTACCCTGGGGCAACACCGATGTTGATTCCCTATGGGCCAGATCTGGTCGTTTTTCGTTCAACACCGCAACAACAATTTGCTTCCTGGTTGTTCATACGGTGGTTGCTTCAGGATTCCCAGCAACAAAGATGGGCACAGCAAACCGGTTTGTTACCAGTTACCCGTCACGTTTTGGAAAATTCCCGCCCTGTTGGGCAAGACCTTTTGGTGAAGCAAATTTGGGGGCTTATCCTGATTCAAAACACATCTCCAATACAGATGATAGCCAACGGTGAAAAAGCAAATTGGATCATTGGGGATGGTTATTATTCTTTTAATCGGTATTTCCCTTATTATGAAGCAAACAATTTGATCGATGATCTCAATAACCACCTTGAGGAATTGACCAAATAACCCAGGAGATTGCCATGAAGTACACGCAATTAGGACGGACCGGATTACAAGTTTCTCGGTTATGCCTTGGCACAATGAATTTTGGTCCTGAAACAGCAGAAATCAATAGCCATGCGATCATGGATCGAGCATTGGAGTTAGGGATCAACTTTTTTGATACCGCCAATGTATATGGGCGTAAGATCCATGCTGGTTTTACCGAAGAGATCATTGGCAGATGGTTTTCCCAAGGGGGAGGCAGGCGCGAAAAGGTGGTTTTGGCCACCAAAGTGTATGGAAAATTCAACGATTGGCCTAATAATGGGCGTCTCTCCGCGGCTCATATCCGCAAGGCTTGCGATGATTCCCTGCGGCGGCTACAAACAGACCACATTGACTTGTACCAGTTTCACCACATAGACCGTGCAACACCATTTGAGGAACTATGGCAAGCCTGCGAAGTGTTGGTGGCGCAAGGCAAGGTAACTTATTTTGGCTCATCCAACTTTGGTGGTTGGCACATAGCCAAAGCCAACGAAAAAGCTTTCAACCGCCATTTTCTCGGTTTGGTGAGTGAGCAAAGTTTATATAACCTCAAGGACCGGACAATCGAGCTGGAGGTTATTCCGGCGGTACGTGATTATGGCATGGCATTGTTGCCTTGGTCTCCACTGGCTGGTGGCCTTTTGGGTGGAATTTTGGAAAAAGGTACTTCCGGCCGCCGCGCCAATGCAGATAATTTGGCCAAATTAGAGAAAGCACGCCCCCAGATCGAGAAGTGGGAAGCATTATGCAAGGAAATTGGCTATCTGCCCGCTGATGTGGCGCTTGCATGGTTGTTCACCAACCCGGTAACTACCGCGCCCATCATCGGGCCGCGTACCATCGATCAATTGGAGCAGTCACTACGGGCGCTCGAGATCGATCTCAACAAGGAAATTCTGCAAAGGCTTGATCAGATCTTTCCCGGCCCCGGTGGTGAGGCACCTGAAGCGTACTCTTGGTAGCGATTGCAATGATGTTGTAAGTGTTCGCCGGTCTCACTCAATGTTATAGTATGCACACAATAATGTTGTTGGTCTTGTCGGAGGCAGTATGTATTCTTTAGTGCGGTTAAACGGTGTGATCTCCATTTCTTTTGGCTTGGTCCTGATCGGCCTTGGCATTGCGGTGATGATCTTTGGGGCAACGTACAATCAGGAGTTGGTTGAATTAGCAAATGCCTCCTTTATGGTTGGCACTGGCTATCGGTTATTGGATACACGGTTTTACTCAATACCATTAGGGGTGATCCTCTTTTTGGCTGGTTTGTCTGTGTCATCCAATGGACAATTATTGATCTCTTTCGCCAATACATCCGCTAATACCAGCGCTATTCTCGAGGTTTTAAAAGAGGCCGTAAAGTCCAATAATCCGTCTGTGGTAAATAATATCAATGTGAACACAGAAGAAGCAAAAGGCCAGGAAAAACCGGTGGTAGTGACAACAACATCCCCCGAATCTTAGTCCATCAACCTTCATTGTTGTCGATTTGAGGCTTGCCGCTATCCATGGATTGTGGCCGGCCTCTTTTTTTTACAAGCCAGTGATTGGTGGTGCCCTTGAGATCAAAAAGTTATAATTTTGTATCGCAAGGGTTCCAATTCCAAGAGAAAATATCGGTTACCATTCGGAAAGATAGACAATGAGAAAAACCCGTTCAGTATTGTTGTTTTCAGGTTTGTTGTTGATCTTGTTATTTGCGGGTTTATTGATGTGGGGCTTGCCATTTTTAACAGGCAAAAATGAGTTAGCAGCGTCCGTTGATGTATTTGGTTCCAAAGTTGAATCGGCGCAAGTTGAAAAGATCATCGAGGAAGGTGCGATCACATTGGGGGAGGTAACCCAACCTTACCAGGTGTTGCTGGTCAGGGTTCTGGGAGGCGATTACGCTGGGATCCCTTTGGAAGTGGAGTATGGCAAGTTCCAACAACGGCCGGGTTTGCGTTTATTCAAAGAAGGCGACCGGATATTTATCACCATCGATGTGCGGGCTGACGGGGTGGTTAATGCATACTACACCGACACAGACCGGTCCCCGGCGCTGTGGGTACTTTTTGGGCTATTTGTGGTGGCGATCATATGGATGGGCCGTCGAAAAGGGATCGGAGCCTTGATCTCCTTGGCGTTCAGCTTATGGGTTATCATCGGTTTTATTGTCCCAAGCATCCTTGAGGGTAAAGACCCGGTGGCTGTCAGTTTGGCTGGTTCTGCGATCTTGTTGGGGGCTTCTTTGTACATTACGTACGGATGGAACTTAAAAACCCATTCTGCGGTGTTCAGTATTTTCATCAGTCTGGCGTTGACGGGGGCGTTATCGGTCTTGTTCGTCAATTACGCCAGGCTTAGCGGTTTTGGCGATGAGAACGCGTTATTTTTGGTACAGGTTTCAGCCCGCACGATAAATTTACAAGGCTTGTTTTTGGGTGGAATGATCATTGGAGCTCTGGGTGTTTTGGATGATCTGGTCACCTCACAGACCGCAGTTGCGTTTGAATTGCATAACGTCGATGATAAGCTGGGTTTTTCCGAATTATTCTATCGCTCGATGCGAATTGGCCAGGACCATATTGCAGCCACTGTGAACACCCTGTTTTTAGCGTATACCGGGGCTTCGCTGCCCTTGTTATTGCTATTTGCGTTAGGACGCGGAAATATCCCATATTTGCTTAACGCTGAATTTGTCACAGAGGAGATCGTTCGAACCCTGGTAGGTTCGATCGGTTTGATCCTTGCAGTACCAATTTCCTCGATGGTGGCCGCTTATGTTGCCAAACATAGCCACCAACTGGGTGATTGGTACGATTACCTCGGTGGGGCCGGGTTGGAAAGCCACCATCCGCATTCCCATTAGCTTATCGCAAATATTTGGCAATCCCCTCGGCAGCGGCAACTCCGGTGGAGAGACAGGCGGTTAGCAGGTATCCTCCGGTCGGTGCTTCCCAATCCAGCATCTCTCCGGCAACGAAAACAGCTGGCATTTTTTTGATCATCAGATCGTTGTCGAGTTGTTCAAACTTCACGCCACCGGCTGTGCTGATGGCTCGGTCCAATGGTTCGATACTGCTGATGGGGATCGGCAGGTGCTTGAGCGAATGGGCCAAGAGCGCAGGGGTAGAGAGGCTTGCCTTTGGTGTGAATTCGTATAACAACGCGGCTTTTGCTCCTGCAATGCCGGTGGTTTTTTGTAAATAAGTAGACAGGCTCTGTTTTTTTCGGGGTTGGCTTAATTTGGCTTCGACCTGATCAATGGAAGAATCCGGAAGGAGGTCCAAGTAGATTGTGGCCTGTTCGCCGGAAAGGAATGAGTCCCGAATTGTCGCGGATAAAGCATAAATAAGGCTACCCTCGATCCCGTTTTTCGTTAGGATGAATTCGCCTTGTTTTTTATAAACTCTGCCTGTGTTATCTGTAACCTCAATGGAAACCGTTTTTAGCGGGGTACCATCGAACTTGTTTTTGATGTGTTCAGAAAAGCGAACGCCGAAGCCGCAATTTGCAGGTTTAAAAGGGGTTACTAATATACCTGCCTTGCTGAAAGCGTCTACCCAATCTCCGGTTGAGCCGGTAAAACCCCAACTGGCACCCCCCAGGGCAAATAAACAAGCCTTGCTGTTGACGGTTATTTCGCCGTCTGGGCTATGGAATACCAATCCTTTCCCTTTTGGGCTGAAGCCCTGCCAATGATGTTGGTAATGAAACATAACACCCTTGCGATTGAGGGAAGATTTGATATTGAATAACAATGTAGCAGCTTTCATTCCGGTCGGAAAAATCCTTCCGCTTGTACCAATAAAAGTATCAACCTCATGTTTTTTTGCCCATGATGTTACTTCGTTTGGGCCAAACTTTTGTAAAAAAGGCGCAAGCAAGCTGGCTTTTGTGCCATAGCGGCTAATAAATTTATCTAAGGGCTCAGAATGGGTGATGTTTAGGCCGCCTTTGCCGGCGATCAATAGCTTGCGGCCCGGGGATGTCATTTTTTCGAAGATGTCAACTTTGATCCCAAGGTCTGAAAGGATGTCAGCGGCGATCAAACCGCTGGGGCCAGCGCCAACAATAGCCACATCCACTTCCATAAGGGAAACTTGCGGGATCCGTTTAATTTCGCTCAAGTTTCAAGATCCTTCTGGCATTGGTTGAATACACCTTCTGCAATACATCATCTGGCAAATAGATGCCGTGGATATACCACCGTCCTTGGGTTGGCACCTCGCGCGTGCTGTAATTGAAATACTCATCGTCTGTTTCCAAAAAACGATAATAAAGCCTGTACCCATCGACCTTTGGTCCCATGTCCAATCCGAAAAGGATGCGGTCGCTGTGCTGGATGAAGAACTTGCGCGCTGTGTAAGGTTGCCTGCCCAATTCACCGATCCTGGCGGAGATATCGATGAAGTAATTGGGAAATTGATCCAACATTTGGCTGACCATTTGCAGGTTTTCAGCATAGCACCCAACATGCGCCCCAATAAAAGTTGTATTTGGATGGAGGCTTATGAGCCTGGTAAATCGGTCGATGAGGTGCGAAAAGGATGGGAATTGAGGCGGGGAAAATGCCCATTCAGGATATGCCCCCAATTCTTCGATCCGCTCATTCCGTTCGTCGATCGGGGTAAAGAAAGCTACTGGGTCTGCGGTGTGGATCAAGACCGGCAGACGAAGCTCCGCGGCGGTGTCCCAGATATCGGATATGCGTTCATCGTCCAGATCTACGCGTACACCATTCTCATCACGAATGTGCAATCCCAGGTCCTTCCAGATCTTTAGGCCGCTGGCGCCATTGGCCGCCTGCCGTTTGAGGGAAGTGATCGCCCACGGGACAAACGCTTCGCCCATTTTTTCCCATTGGGTCCAATCGATGCCGGCAAAAATGCTGAATTTATCAGGTGCTTTGTTTTTGATGTTTTCGATCTGATCATTGAACTTGTCCTCTCCCCACCCGCCATCCAAGCTGACAAAATGGGTGATGTTGGCTTGGTCCATCGCATCCAATAATTCGGAGAGAGGTTTACGGTCCCATCCGCCGCCAAAAGGTTGGGCCAAATGATTATGCGCGTCGATCACAGGAAACCGCGGTTTATGCACCTCGGTTTTTTTATGCACGAGTTGTTCAACCGGCTTGAACTGGCTTAAGTCGGTCAATGTTCGCCTGCGATATGGATCTTGAAGAATTTGCTTTGGTCAAATTCGGCAATGTGATCTGGGCCAAGCCTTTTAACCTCATTTAGGATTGCGACAAACGAATTGTGCACTTTGTCCAAGTCGATCCCCTGGCAAATGCCTTGCCACACTTGTAACTTCGCCAGTGCTTTTTCTCCCAATTGGGTAGCGCCCAGGTAATTGCTGATGCCGATGTGAAGGAAGACGACCGCAACTTGTAATAGCGCTTGGTACATTACCCGGATCTCGCTTGATTCTTCCCGCCACGCGGTTTCAAATTCTTCATGTGCCTGGTAGTACTTCCCATCGTTGAACGAACGGATGGCTTCAACTACGATTTCCGGCAGGCTGTCGCCGCACCCTTCCTTCATTGTGAAAGCCTTTGGAGGAAACGATCCGCCTGGCCCGGGTCTTTGAGGCGTACAATTTGCAGATGTTTGTGTTTTGGGTCGTTTGCCATCTCTGTATACTCCACGATCCGCTGGCGATATGTTGCAAAAAGCCAGGCAAACAGGCTATCTTGAACTGACCAGATCTTGAGGTGGGGCCATAAACGTTCTCGGTTGGTTCCCCATAGCAATTCGTTATGCCACCACCGGCGCCAGGTTCGGTTCCACAAGCGCCAAAAAATTGTCCAAAAATCGTAATCCAGCCAAATTACAACCTGTGCGGCAGGCCATGTGATCTCTCGAGAAAATCGGTAATTGCCGGCGACGACCCAGCGTTCCCCGGATATCGCTTCGCGGACCCTTTGCTGAAAGACCTCTACTTCAATATGAGACCAATCTGGCAACCAGTACAATGCGTCTAACTCAACATATTTCAGCCCTAACCGGGTCGACAATGCCTGTGCCATGGTAGATTTGCCGCTGCCGGTGGAACCAACAACAATAAACTTGGTTGGCAAGCTTCCATCGGGCAAAATCGTGAGGTCTGACATATTCCGATATTATAAGAGGTTTGGGTACAATAAGGATAAGCGTTTCCCGCAGAGGGAGCAATAACTTGCAAGGCACTGAGGTGATGATGTTTGATTTATCGGATGATCAGATCGTTCCATTATCCAAAGAACATGTTTTTTGGACATGGTCGGCACAATCCAAAGTGAACCCAATTGCCGTAGAGCGTGCTGAAGGGGTCTATTTTTGGGATTTGGATGGCAAGCGTTATTTGGATTTTAACTCGATGACGATGTGCGTGAACATTGGGCATGGCAATAAAAAAGTGATCGCCGCGATGAAAGCCCAGTTGGATCAAGTTCCATACGCAGCACCTGGTATGACCACCCGCATACGGGCGATTGCCAGCAAAGCGGTGGCGGATATTACCCCTGGGAAAAAATTGAGCAAAGTTTTGTTTACATTAGGTGGTGCCGATGCCAACGAAAACGCGATCAAGATCGCCCGAGCCCACACTGGCAGGCACAAGATCCTTACCCGTTACCGCTCTTACCATGGAGCGACAGCCGGCGCTATGGCAGCCACAGGTGACCCGCGCCGGATAGCATGGGAACCTAATTTGATGACCGGCGTTGTCCATTTTTTGGACCCTTACCGCTATCGTTCTACCTTCCATCGGCTCAACCCCGATATCTCTGAAAGCGAATTTGCTCAGGATTACCTGAACCACCTTGAAGAGATCATCCTATACGAGGGGCCCGAGAGCATCGCGGCCATCCTGATGGAATCTGTTACAGGCACAAATGGCATCATTATTCCACCCGCTGGCTATATGCAAGGTGTGCGCAAATTGTGCGATAAATACGGTATTTTAATGATCGCGGATGAGGTTATGGCCGGTTTTGGCCGTACCGGAAAATGGTTCGCGATCGAGCATTGGGGAGTTATTCCGGATATGATCACGATGGCCAAGGGGTTGACAAGCGCGTACGCGCCTTTGGGGGCTGTGGCCATGAAACCCGAGATCGCTGCGACGTTCGATGACACTGTCTTTGAATCGGGCCTAACCTATACCTCTCACCCGGTTTCGTTAGCCGCCGCGGTTGCAAATATTGAGGTGATGCGGGAAGAGCATATTGTAGAGAATGCCGAGGTTGTGGGAAGGAAATTAGCGCGGTTGTTAGCCGATCTGGGTGAAGAACACCCCTCGGTGGGGGATGTAAGGTCGATCGGTTTATTCGGGATCATCGAGTTGGTGCGGGATAGGAAAACAAAAGAACCGATCACACCATGGAATACATCCAGCCCAGAGGTAGCCAAGATCCGCAAACTGTGCATGGAAAATGGCTTGTTTGTGTACGCACATTGGCATACTTTGCTGATCATTCCGCCGCTGATCATCACTGAAGAGCAACTGGAAGAAGGTTTTAAGGTTTTGGATCAGGCGCTTACAATTTCGGACGCTTTGGTTCGGTAACGAGGTAAATGTGAACCCCGCAAAAAAGATCGTTGTTGTCGCAGGCAATATTGGGGCAGGAAAAACCGCCCTTACTGAAAGGATTAGCCAACGGATGAAATGGCTTTCGGGCTTTGAATCTGTTTCGGATAACCCATACCTGCCCGATTTTTATGCAGATATGCGGACCTGGTCCTTCCATTTGCAGATGTACTTTTTAGGGCATCGTTCAGAGCAATATTTGCGGCTTGCGCGAGAGAAGCAATCGGCGATCCTGGATCGGTCGATCTACGAAGATGCGCACATTTTTGTTAGGGCACTACATCATTTGGGAAACCTGACCGAACGCGATTATGACGCATACCAAAGGTTATTCGATGTAGTGGTGAATGGCCTGCCAACCCCCAACTTGTTAATTTACCTCAAAGCCCCCGTTGAAGTTTTGATGGAAAGGATCCATATACGGGCAAGGGGGATGGAAACCGGCATCACTCAAGATTATTTGAAGTTGTTGGACACTTTCTATGATGAGTGGCTGGCCAATTTTGACATGTGCCCGGTACTCACGTTGAACACAGAAAACCTGGATTATGTAAATAAACCCGAGGTACTGGATCTTGTATCCAGGCACATTACCGCGAAATTGGCCGGCAAAGAAGCCATTGATCTTTAGGAGGCATGACGGGAATCCGATTAGCGCCAATGAGCCCGGATGAGTACCAAAAATTCTATAACAAGTCCATACAAGAGTATGCCTACAACCAGGTCGCCGTTGGGAATTGGCGAGCACAGGACGCGGTATCTTTGGCCAGACAAGAACTAAATGAAATGTTGCCGCAAGGG
>SXKT01000084.1 GCA_005778035.1 Chloroflexota bacterium | reverse complement strand
GCAAGATTTACTGGTCGATGGGTAGAAAGAACGGCAAGTCTAGCGTTGCTGCTGGATTGTGTCTGTTTCTAGCATCTGGCGACATCGATCCGGCGACAGGAAAACCTGAGGCAGTTGGTCAGGTGTTGCTTGCAGATCTCTGCAAGATTACCCCAGGCTACGATATTAAACCATTCTGTTTCCGAGTGCCGCTCACCATCAGCTGTGTTCCAACTGCGGCTGGTGGCTACCGTAAAAGTGGTAACCGGGCGGCCGGAAGGGGTGTACCTCAATTCCGGGTCACGTCCCAAATGGCCAATAATCATCACTTTGTTAAGACCCCTGCTCATAAACACTCCTTTGGTATAAACGAGCCCTTCTTAGTTAGCAACAGTGATCATCGAGCGGATCACAGATTCGTGAAACCGGATGTTGCGCTCGAGTTGCCCGGTGCTCTTTGGATCCATGTTGAGATGGAGCAAAGCGTACTGGCCTTCGCGGTTCTTGTTGATCTGGTAAGCCATACGGCGGCGGCCCCAAACATCGATCTTTTCGACATTGCCACCCAGTTCAGTGACCCAACCATTAACTTTCTCGATAACAGCCTTAAAGTTGTTCTCATCAAGGTCGGGGTGTACAATCACAAACAATTCATAATTACGCATAACGGAAATCCTCCTTTCCTCGGGGTAGCTCCCGGAATAGAACCGTAGGTTCTGGCCAGGGGCGGAAAGAACCAGGCAACTGTTTGCCCGGTTAAAAAATAGTACGATTTATTGTACCTTATTTTTTCTAAATAACGGTCTAATTTGCTGGTCGAATGTAGATCGGATTGCTATATATCCACCCCAACCGGCGCCTGTTTACGGTATGGTACACCTCTACGCGATACACGCCTGGTTCCTTGGCCGGGTATACACATTGTTCGTGGTTGTTCCAGGTTCGTAAAACCATTCCATCTTTTAACAATTGGCATTCGGCTTTTTTGGGCAGGTTGATCTTTAAGGTGAAGGGTTGGTTGATCATCACTTCGTCTCCCATGGTGGCGCTACCGCCTTGCCATTCGCACTTGAAGGAAAACCCTCTGGCGGGAGAAAACAAATCGTTTGCAACAAAGCAGTGTCCTTGTTCCATGGCGGAAAAGATCAGGTTACGGTCGGTTGTTACGTTAGCGGTGAGGCTTTCGGATAATAGCAGGTGGGTCGTGATCCCTTTGAAGTGGAATTCATACGGGAAAACTTCGCGCTTGAGGGGCCCACGTTGAACCTTGATGGCGTGGGCATCAGCGCCGCCCAATGCCACTACTCGTTGGCCTTTTGAGTGCAGCTCATTCCAAATTTGCATGTGTTGTTTCGGCGGTGCAATGTTCAACATTTTTGGAAAGAAAATGTAGAAAAGGATCTCGGTAAAGGTGCGGCTACGAATTTTGAGATCGCTCAAACTATTCCAAAGCTCTATACCGTTGTAGCCATGCACATCCCAGTTCTCCCAGGAAATATCCCCCTCATTGATCGGTGGGCATTCTGGATCATAGGGGTGGGCTAAAAAGGCCAGGCCGCCTTTCTGGCGAACAGTATCTATCAGGTTTTGGGTGTCCTGGGCAAGGTGGGCAAGTTCTTCCTCGGTGTTAAAAACCAGCAGGTGGTTCTTTTGGGGGCTGCAGGTTTGGTCGTGAATTTCTTCCCCTACCAACATAAGCACATTCCCGTTTTCAAAGTGCCAGACCCGCTCAAAATCCTTTACCAGTACGTTGTGGTCGGTAACCAAAATGGCGTCTATGCCTGCCGCAACGGCTGCTTTAGCCAGATCTATGTGTTTGCCGGAACCATCGGAGTAGATGGTATGCATATGGAGCGAAAGAATGATCTCGTTCACGGTTGGCCCTTTATTCTATAAATTATTATTGATTCGACGGGTTATGTAAACATGAAGTATAATCGTGATGTTAATTTTAACGGAGGATCGCTTCTGATGAAAACTTTTTTTGAGATCGGCTTGATCATTTCTTCCATTGCCCTGATCGCCAGTGTGATTTTGCAGAGCAAGGGTGCTGGTTTGGGTGGGCTAACTGGCGCGGATTCCGGTGGTGTTTATTCCGTACGCCGTGGTATTGAGCGCACCCTTTTTTATGTGACGATCGGCCTTGCTGCACTGTTTTTTATTTTGGCCATCGGCATCATTTTTGTTGGTTAGTTCGTTCTCTTTTATAAAGGCCAAAACGCGGCAGGCTCCCAGCCAACTGCGCGGAGGCCTTTTTTATTCATATGATCAGTAAATTGCGTTGGCAGTTAGGCATTGTGGCAGTGACCATTTTATTGGTGGTTGGGCTGCTGTTAGTGCCGGATGTTAGCCAAGTTGGTTTTTCTCCCCAACCTTCGGGTGGCGGAGTTTACAGCGAGGCCTTGGTGGGTGCCATCAGCCGCCTCAATCCCTTACTCGATTCAACCAATTCGGCGGACCGCGATATTGACCGGTTGATCTTCTCCGGTTTGGTCTCTTACGATGCGTCCGGATTGCCAAAACCTGAACTGGCTGACTCTTGGGGGGTATCGCAGGATGGGACCACTTACAATTTTTCCATCCGACAAAATGCCAAATGGCATGATGGAATACCCGTTACCGCGGATGATGTGATTTTCACCATTGCGTTGATCAGCGAGGATGCCTCGCTTTATCCGGCTTCGGTCAAAGAAATGTGGAAAAAGATCGAAGTGAAGAAACTGAACGAAAAGACCTTGCAATTCGTTCTACCAGAACCGTTCGCCCCATTTTTAGATTACCTGACCTTTGGGGTTTTGCCAGTCCATATTTTGGCCGGCACAGATGCGGCTTCGCTGGCGGCGGCTCCGTTTAATCTGGCTCCTGTGGGTTCCGGCCCGTTCAAATTTGAGAGATTGATCATAGAGGATGGTGGAATTGCCGGGGTTGAACTCAAAGCCAATCCAGATCATTACCTAAAACCTCCCTTTATTGAACAAGTCATCTTCAAGTATTTTGCCGACGCAGAAACCGCCTATGATGCTTACGCCAGCGGACAAGTGCTTGGCATTAGCCAGATCAGCCCAACGATTTTACCAAGCGCGTTGGCAGACCCAACACTCAATTTGTATAGCGCCCGGTTGCCGGAACTTAGCTTGGTCTTGTTCAACCTCAACAATCCTCAAGTGCCATTTTTTCAGGATGTTGAGTTGCGAAGTGCCCTGTACCAAGGGTTGAACCGCAAATATATTGTTGAAAAGATATTGGCCGGACAGGCGATACAGGCGGAGAGCCCAATTTTCCCGGGCACTTGGGCGTACAATGACCAGATCAAGCCGGTTGCCTTTGACCCGCAACGGGCTGTTTCAATGCTCAAAAAAGCAGGGTATATCGTTGCTTCGCAAACAGAACCGATACGCCAAGACCAGGACGGCAACAAGTTGCAGTTTACTTTGATGCATCCCGATGACAACCTGCATAGTGAAATTGCGGCTGCCATTAAAGCCGATTGGGAAGAACTGGGCGTGGACGTTACACTCATGCCGATGCCTTACGACCAATTGAAGAATACTGCCCTGGAAACACGCGATTATGAAGCGGCTTTGGTAGACCTGAACTTGATGAAAACCCCTGACCCGGACCCCTACCCATTTTGGCACGAAAGTGAAGCTACCGGTGGCCAAAACTATTCACAATGGTCAAATCGTTCTGCCAGCGAGTTTATTGAACAAGCCAGGGTGAATCCGGACTATGTGGAACGAGCCCGTTTATATAAAAATTTCCAAGTCATCTTCGCAAAGGAAATGCCGGCAATACCGTTGTATTACCCGGTTTTTACTTTCGGCATCAACGCCAGCATGCAAAATGCCCAAATTCCTCCCCTGTTTGATACCAGTGACAGGTTTCTGACCATCACCGATTGGTATCTGGTAACCAGACGGTCCATTAGCCCGAAAGAATGATCTCTCCTCAGGCCAGGCAGCAATTTCTTCAATCGGCGATCGTAGACTTAAAAGATTACCTGCTCTCCGATCCCATCTTTTGGCCAATGGGCAACCTTGCTTATCCGCTAACCATCGGCAACCTGTTGTTGGAATTGGCACTGGCAAAGGTAGACAACCCTGAGGGAGCTGTGATCTTGGAAGGGCAAGTTGCCAAAGTGCAACAAGCGTGGCAAGCCAAGTGGATCCAAAAAAGCCAGAAAGAACTCGCGGTAAGGCTAAAAATTTGGCAGGAATCTTCGATGAATTGGCTTGCAGAAGGTTTTACGACCTACAAAACAGATGCCCGTAACCGTGCCATTTTGCAATTATTGTTTTTATACGACACAAATAACGAGTATTCGAAGATGGTGAGCATCATCGATGTCCGATTGGGAAAAGTATTTGGAGATGGCGCATTTATATGGCCAAGCCAATACCAAGGGATTTTTAACCACCGAGATTTTTGGTATCTATATTTGGTGCCGAAAAAGAATGCAGGAAGAGACGACCATGACAGACCATAAAAATAACGCAATAAAGTATGCAAAAGAGCACCAGCCATCCTTTTTGGCAACACTCAGCCAATTTGTATCCATCCCTTCAATCTCCACCAACCCAGAGAATAAAAATGACATGCTCAAGGCTGCCAATTGGCTTGTTGAGCATATGGGAAAAATCGGGTTGGAAAACGCCAAGGTGATGCCTACAAAGGGACATCCCGTCGTTTATGCCGATTGGATGCATGCTCCGGGTAAGCCAACCGTATTGGTTTATGGACACTATGATGTTCAACCAGTTGATCCGATCGAACTGTGGAATACTGGTCCTTTTGAGGCCAAAATAGATGGCGATTACATGCATGGCAGGGGTACATCGGATATGAAAGGCCAAGTAATGGCTACCCTAAACGCGATCGAATCGATCATGCAGAGTGGCCATTTTCCTGTGAACCTCAAGTTCTGTTACGAAGGCGAAGAGGAGATCGGATCGCCATCGATGGCGGAATGGCTGGAAGAAAACAAGCAATTGCTGGCTGCGGACCTGTGCCTCAACCCGGATGCCGGAATGCTCTCGAAAGAGACCCCTACCCTCACCAAAGGCCTGCGTGGTTTGGCGTATTTCGAATTGAAGGTAACCGGACCGGACCATGACCTGCATAGTGGGATGGCTGGAGGGATCATCCATAACCCGGCGCAGGCTCTTGCCGAATTGATCTCAAAAATGCATGATGAAGATGGCAAAATAACCTTGCCCGGTTTTTACGACCCGGTTTATACCATCTCGCCTGAAGAGCATGAGGAGTTTGCGCAACTGCCGCACGACGAAGCTTTTTTTAAGGAATATGCCGGTGTAGACCACTTGTGGGGCGAGAAGGAATTTATTGCCGCAGAGCGGCTGGGTGGCAGGCCAACCTTGGAGATCAACGGAATTATTGGTGGTTTCACTGGCGAAGGCCAAAAAACTGTCTTGCCAGCCTGGGCTATGGCAAAGATCAGTTGCCGGTTGGTACCAGACCAAGACCCTGAGCAAGTGCACCGGCAAATGAAGGATTTCCTATCCCAGCATGCTCCGAAGACCATCCGGTGGGAACTAAAAAAACTGTCAGGTTCGCCGGCTTCAGTAGTTAGGCAAGGCCAGCCGGGCTTGCAAGCGATGGCAAACGCGTTGGAAACTGAATGGGGCAAACAGCCGGTATATCCACGCGAAGGCGGATCGATTCCGATCGTTGGGTACTTCCAGAAGATTGTAGGGGTTGGCTCAGTGCTTACAGGTTTTGGCCTGCCCGATGATAACCTGCATGCGCCAAATGAACATCTGCATTTACCGACCTGGTCTCGAGGGACAAGAGCCTTGATCCACTTCTTTTTCAATTTATAGAAATTATCGTATAGGGAAGCCAAAATAATGGAAGATAGAATTATGACCTATGGCGGCCAAGCCGTAATTGAAGGGGTTTTAATGCGTGGCCGAAAAGCGATGGCAGTCGCGATGCGCAACCCCAAGGGTGAAATTGAAGTTCACACAGAAACCTTGGGCGGCATTTACCATTCTTCAATCGCAAAAGTACCATTTGTAAGGGGAAGCATTTTATTGTGGGATGCACTCGGATTGGGGATGCGCGCCCTTACTCTTAGCGCCAACGTACAAACAGGTGAAGATGAAAAATTGGAAGGGCCAATGTTATATCTCACAATGGCTTTTTCGATGTTGCTGGGCATTGGCTTATTCTTTTTGGTACCTTACGGCGTCAGCCAGTTGGTGAAATTGGCTGGCCTGAATAACTTGTCGGCCAATATATTTGAGGGAATTTTTCGGCTGGTGCTTATTGGCGGATACATGGCTGCCATCGGACGCGTGCCCGATATCTACCGTGTCTTTCAGTATCATGGCGCTGAGCATAAAACCATCAATGCTTATGAAGCTGGCAGCGAACTAACTCCCGAAAAAGTTGCCCAGTTCCCATTGGAGCATCCACGTTGTGGAACTTCGTTCATCCTTACTTTGGCAGTCGTCTCGATCTTTGCTTTTTCATTCCTGCATTCATTCAATGTCTGGATTCAAATTTCAGGAAGGATTTTGCTGATCCCTTTGTTGGCCGGTATTTCGCTGGAGTATATTCGATGGATGGCGAATCATCTTGATTCCAGAGTGGTGTTTACATTGATCAAACCCAATTTGTGGTTGCAAAAATTGACCACTCGCGAACCGGACCTACAACAGATCGAAGTTGCCATTCGTTCTTTTAATGAAATGATGGCGATTGAAACCAAGGATGTGCAAAACGCTGGATAATCGAAAATTTAGAAGCTTAATTGGCTGGGGGTTGCTGGGTTTCTTGCTCATCACCTCTGTGCTTTACTATTGGGGCCGACCATTGCCCATTAACCGGCGTAAAGAGGTTGATCCTTGTGTGGTTTATTATCGCAAAGTCCACTTCCTGCCGCGCTTGTTCATTGCGCACATTGTTACGGTGGACCTTACATGCCAAAACATTGGGTTGTTGGTGACACCGCCAGATAGAACCAAAGGTCCAGAACCTTTGGAAGCGCGAACCACTTCAGAATTTGCTGAAAAATTTGCAACCCAGGTTGCCATTAACGGCGACGCTTTTTCCCCTTGGTGGTCAGAGGGTCTATTCAATTATTTTCCACATAAAGAAGATAATGTAACATCGCTCGGATTTTCCGCTTCGCTTGGAAAAACCTATGGTGGACGCGATGGGATAACCGCTTACTTTTCGCGCCAAAATTCGGCCTCGTTCGTTGAGCCAAAAGGAGCGATTTACAATGCCATCAGTGGTAGAGGTTGGTTGCTAAAAGATCGGCAGGTCATTGAAGATCTGAATGACCAGTATGTTGCGCCGCGTACCAGCCTGGGGTTGGATGCCAGCGGTTCAAAACTAATTCTCATCGTTGTTGATGGCAGGCAACCTTTGTATAGCCATGGGGTCACCATCAAGGAGATGGCCGACATCATGTTGCAATACGGTGGCGAAAATGCAATTAATTTGGATGGCGGTGGTTCGAGCACCTTGGTGTTGCAAGAACCAAAAACCGGCGAGCAAGTGGTGATGAACTCACCAATTGACCGCTACATCCCTGGCCAGGAGCGATATGTTGCCAACCACCTTGGAGTTTTTATCCGCTAACGAAGGGATGCCTGCTTACGCAATAGGCTCGAAACGGCAGGTAAAATGACGCAGCAAGGGTGGCGCGTAACTGAACCGAAAACCCTTTAATGATGCGGATTTCTTTGCAATATCAGCCAAAACTTCAACTGTAAAATCGAGATGGCTTTGGGTATATACACGGCGTGGAATTGCCAGGCGTACCAGTTCCAAACGCGGATGGACCATCACCCCAGTTTCAGGGTCGGGGTGGGCAAACATCACAGACCCGATCTCACAGGCGCGGATGCCACCTTCCTGATACATCGCTACTGCGAGGGCTTGCCCTGGAAACTCGGCAGCAGGAATGTGTGGCAACAATTTCCCGGCATCAACATATACCGCATGGCCGCCGGTTGGTTCAATCACACTCATGCCAAGTTGCTTTATCGATTGGGCAAGATAATCGGTTTGGGCCAAGCGGTAGGATAAGTAGACCTCATCCATACCTTCGTACAAACCAACCGACATCACTTCCAAGTCTCGCCCTGCTAAACCACCGTAAGAAACAAATCCTTCACGCAAGATCAATTCATTTGAGAGTTTTTGGAACACCTCTTTATCGCGGCAAGCCAGCAAGCCGCCGATGTTGATGATGGCATCTTTTTTTGCCGACATCGTGAAGCCATCGCTGTAGCCAAACATTTCCTTGACGATCTCACGAACCGATTTGTGCCCATAACCTTGCTCGCGCAATTTAATAAAATAGGCATTTTCGGCAAAACGGGCAGCGTCAATAAAAAACGGGAGACCGTGGCGATGGTACATTTCTGCGACCATGCGGATGTTTTCCATTGAAACGGGTTGGCCGCCGCCGGCGTTGTTGGTGATCGTGATCATGCCGAATGGAATATTCTCGACACCGGTTTCTGAGATAAAGGATTCCAATTTTTTCAGGTCCAAATTGCCCTTGAATGGGTGAATGCACGATGGGTCGAAAGCCTCATCGATGACCAAATTGACTGGATTGCCACCCCTGGCGCGGATGTTGGCATCTGTTGTATCGAAATGCATGTTCGATGGCACCTTCATGCCGGGTTTTACCAAAACTGCGGCCAAAATATTTTCAGCGGCACGGCCTTGGTGGGTTGGTAAAAATTCATCGAAGCCAAAAACATCCTGTATTGCGTCTTTTAGACGAAAGTAAGAACGCGCGCCGGCATAAGATTCGTCGCCCTCCATCATGGCTGCCCATTGGTGATGGCTCATTGCTCCAGTTCCGCTATCCGTCAGGTAATCTACGAACACATCCGTTGCGCGCAGCGCGAAGACGTTGTAACCGGCGCGCCTGATGGCTGCCTCGCGTGCTTCGCGGCTGATCAGATTGATGGGTTCGACAACTTTTATACGGAAGGGTTCTGGCATGTATTTTGGCATGGCGGGTCCTTTGTGGGTAAGGTGATACCTGAATTTTACGAATTTTATCAAAAAAATGCCATGCCATTTGTCACAGATGCTATTCAACATTCTAATGAATTTGATTTGACAGGTTAGGTATAATTTGGCTTACCTATTTCGAAGCTTAAATTTTTTCGGCAATTTACATTTTCTTTTGTTTTTAATCATCCGGAGTGACTTTTGACGACTTTGTTTTTCGCGACCGACATCCATGGCTCGGACATATGCTGGAAAAAATTCCTCAATGCCGGCAAGTTTTACAACGCCGATGTGATGATCCTGGGAGGCGATATGACGGGTAAAGCGATCGTACCTGTGATCTCCCATAACCATGGAAAGTACACTACCACATTACTACAACAAAAGTTTGAGATTACAAGCCAGGCAGAGCTGGATGAAATGTTTGCCCGCATCCGCAGCCGGGGGTATTACCCTTACCTTACAAACCAGGAAGAGATCGCCGAACTGGAAAAATTTCCAGACAAGGTCTACCAATTGTTTCTGCAGGAAGCCTTGAAGGTTTTGGAGCAATGGATGGAGATGGCTGAGAAAAAACTGCATGGTACCGGCCAAAGGATCTATGTTTCTCCAGGCAATGATGACCATTTTTCGGTTGACGAATTAATTAAGTCGTGTCCGGCTGTGATCTTGGCGGAAGGCGAAGTGTTGCAGATCGATGCCAACCACGAAATGATCACATCTGGTTGGTCTAACAAGACACCCTGGAATACCTATCGAGAGGAAACAGAGGAAGAGTTGGCAGCCCGATATGAAAAAATGGCCACCCGCCTTCAGGATCCTGCCCGTGCTATCTTTAACATCCATGTGCCACCATTTGGTACCAACCTGGACGAAGCACCGGAGTTGGATGAAAATTTGCGCCCAAAATACGCAGGCAATGCACTCAAGCCAACCGGTTCTACCGCACTGCGCAAGGCGATCGAACATTATGCACCGATGCTAAGCCTTCATGGGCACATCCACGAAGGGCGCGGAACAAGCAAGATCGGGAAAACGCTTTGCATCAACCCGGGTTCTATGTATGAGCAAGGAACTTTGTTAGGTGCATTGGTAAGCCTGGGCAAAGACAAGATCGATAATTATGTATTGACAAGCGGATGACAATAACCATTTCCATCAGGAGCTGAAACCAAATGACAGATCTCTTTATCCGAAAAGCAACCGGGCTGGTCCGATCATGGTCGGTCTTTGACGCGTTTGTGTACGCACTGTTTTCGACCAATTTGGTCACGCTCGGTTTTTACAGCTTTAGCCAAATGTATTACTTCCAGGGTGGGTTGATTCCGGCTTTGTTGATCGCCGCTCTCTTTATCATCTTTGAGGTGGTTGTTTATTCCAGCCTGATTGCAGTGATGCCCCGAAGTGGTGGTGATTATGTTTGGCAAAGCCGCATTTTGGGCGGCGGGGTAGGATTTGTTTTGGCAATTTCGGGTTGGTGGTTCATCCTGTGGCTGTGGGTACCACTGTACGCTGATATGTTGCGCCATATCGTGATCACCCCGGTTTTGGCTTTGCTTGGCAATCCCCAGGCTGCCTTATGGTTCGGGCAAAGCCCGCTCGGTTTGTTTGTTACCTCACTGATCACGTTGGCGATCGTCAGTACATTTATCATGATGGGCATGAAAAAATATGCCCAAATTCAAAAGTTTAGTTTTTTTGGCGGAATGCTGGGATTGGCGATCATGTTGGTCTTATTGCTAACAGGTACGCCAGAATCCTTCCGGGCAGGCATGGACGCAAACTTGAGCCAACTGTTTGGTATGAGTGAGAGTGTTTACGATACCGTGGTTGCCGAAGGTGTTGCGGCTGGTGCGGCAATGCCCCTGACCGGAGGTTCCTTCGGACTGATCATGCTCACTCTGCCCTACCTGGTTTTCTTCAACTTATGGCCAAACTGGGGCGCAACCCTATATGGTGAAGTGCGCGGCGCAAGCGACTTTAAGCGCAACTTGGCGGGCATGGCTTGGGCATTGGGTACCACTACACTGTTGGCCGTGTTGGTTGTTTTTGCCATATCCCGTTCCATTGGTTGGGATTTCTTTATGCAGGCAAGTGGCGCCTATTGGAACCATGCATGGGGATATACGCAAGAACCCCCGGCATTGCCCATTTGGCCGTATCCTGCCTTATTGGCGGCATTTCTTACCACCAACCGCGCGCTGCAGATCCTGTTGATCGTGCTGATGTCTTTGTGGTGGTTTGGATGGAGCGGAACCCTGTTTCTCTCCTCAACGCGGGTGATCTTTGCTGCCGCTTTTGACCGCTTTCTGCCTGAAAAGGTCTCTGAAGTGGATGAACGCACCCATACACCGGTCAATGCGTTGTTGCTAATGGTCATTCCATCTATCCTTATTTCATTCCTTTTTGCCTACAACATTTTTGAATTCCGTTCCCTCACCCTGGATTCCACTTTGGTGATCGCGGTAACCTATTTGGGTACTACGATTGCGGCAATTATTTTGCCGTACCGAAAGCCAGACTTGTACAACGCATCACCAATCGCCAAATTCAAAGTGCTTGGAATTCCGCTGATCACCATAGCGGGTACGATTTTTGGTAGTTTTCTGCTCTTTTTGTTGGTAGAGTGGCTATTTGACCCTTGGTTGAATGGAACTGCGTTGTATGGCATTAGTTTGCAAAATACGCCCAGTGTCATATTCATTGGCGTGTTGTATGGCACTGCCCTTGCAATTTACCTCGGTTTCAAAGCCTACCGCAAATCACGCGGGATTGATATTGACAAGGTCCACCAAGAGATCCCGATCGACTAATGGATGAAAAAAACCTTATGCCCGTAGAACCTGCCGGCCAGATCGGGCAAACCGCCATATTTGCCGAAATGGATCAACTGATGGACGCAGCCAAAAAATGCCAATTGGAGCTGCGCCTGATTGGCGGCTTGGCAGTGAAGTACCATAGCCCAACGGCTGCCAACAGCGCCTTGCGCCGAAATTATCCTGATATTGATGTAGTCGTGGATAAAAATAGCCGCCATTTATTGCCTGGTTTCTTCGCGTCGGTAGGATACATGCCCGACAAAAACTTTAATTTGTTCAACGGAGACCGACGCCAGATCTACATTCATGCCATTACTGGTCGGCGAGTTGATGTATTCGTGGGTGATTTTGAGATGTGCCACAAGCTGCCAATGTCGAACAGGTTGGAGCATCACCCTGTTACGGTGCCTTTGGCAGAGCTATTTTTATCCAAGATCCAGATCGTGGAACTAAATCGCAAGGACGCGTTGGACATCATCTCGCTTTTGATCGACAATGGCATTGGATACAATGACAATTGCCAGATCAACATTGACCGGATCACCCGTTTGTGCCTGAGAGACTGGGGGTTGTATAAAACCCTGGTGTTGAATTTGGCCAAGATTGAGCAAATTCTGTTGGAAGAACAAATTGGGATAGATGAGGAACAAAGCCAGCGTGTAATGGACAGGATCAACACCATGCGCAGCCTGATCAATAAGGTTAACAAGCCCTTTTTGTGGAAGGTCCGCGACAGCGTTGGAACCAGAATTCGCTGGTATGCAGAAGTAGAAGAAGTGGAACGATAGGCGGCAATGTCACAATTTGGTGTGGATGACCAATAAAACTTCCCTGCGGGTTGTGGCAAGCGTGGCAATTGTGGGTTTACTTGTGTCGGTTTCCGGGTTGTTGGGGCTCAATCGAAGGCAGATCGATACCATACCGTTGGCCAATGGCCTTCATTTTGCCATAAACCAACCGGAGTTCCTGTCCGATATGGGTGAACGATCGATCCGGCTGGAAGTTTCAGGATTGGCAACAGCCCTACCGGAGATCCTGCGCAGGAACCCCGCATGGGAAGCAGTAATGATTGAGACCCGCTTGGATATGTCTGCGATTCAGGTGATTCCACCTGGTGTTGTTTCCCAATCTGCGATCGATAAGGACAAACTTGTCTTTCATTGGCGCTTGCTCCCCCGGGAGGGGGGTGGTACGGGGACATTGTGG
>SXKT01000083.1 GCA_005778035.1 Chloroflexota bacterium | reverse complement strand
TGATTTTTGATGATCTGCATACCGCCATAGACGACGCAATGGAACACCTCGATCCTACGCAACTTTTAAGGGATCGAGTCCGCCCTCACAATGCAGGCCAAGTCATCATCACCCTTGCTCAATTATTGAGGCTGGACCATCATTCGTTGTATGGTAGTAGCATGTGTTTTGAACTATTCTGACATACCCATATGGTTGATCGGTATCCTTGGTTCACCCGTCAACTGATCAACCCCCCCTCAGCTTAATTTGAACAAACCATACACCGATTCCAGGCAACTCGATCTTTCGGATCCTGTAATTTTAGTTTTAATTTCATTCAATTGTGTTCCGGGTTTATCAACCCTACATGCAGTTTGAGGTAGCAAAAGCTTACATACTACTTTTTCTGCTGTTCTATCTCCAGAAATTTCTTCTCGCTTTAATCTATCGCAATTATTCCTAGGAAATTTGGCTACACGTAAAGTCAATCGGGCTTTTCAAGTATTCTTATGCTCGCGTGTAGCGGGCCAATACTGCTTCGATTCGCGAATTATGTCCCTCATCTACTTGCCTTCGGCTGTTTTCGGCATCGAACCAAGCTACACATCGACGCATTCCTTCAGCCCAGCTGACACTGCAGGCGAACCCTGGCACGATCTGCTTAATTTTTCGATTGTCAAATACCATACTATGGCTACGGTCGCCGTGAAGTGAACCCTTTTCATCCGGCAAGATTTCGACAATAAAGTCGGCCGCAATATGTACTCCATTGAGGGAGACCCCAGCGGCATCTGCGAGCTGATCGTAAACTTGGTCCCATGCCAGCACTTCATCTGAAGTGATATGGTAAGCTTGGCCAATTGCACGCTCATCACCCAGCAATGGCATAAAACCAGCCGCAAAATCTTCATTCCAAGTGGGAACCCACAAGGATGTACCATCTCCAGGAATGATGATCGGCTTGCCTTTTCGAATGCGATCGACGATGGTATACGGTGCCTGCCAGCTGTTGAGCAACACGGGTACTTGCCCTTGCCCGTATGTGCTTGAGGGGCGAACAATGGTGACAGGAAAGCCGTGGTTGATCATGGCATCCCAAAGCGCGTTCTCACAGGCGATCTTGTTACGAGAATAATTGTTGTATGGGTTTTCGAGCGGAGTATCCTCGCCCACCAAATAGTGGCGAGGTGGTTTTTGATACACGCTGGCGCTGCTGATAAATACAAACTGGCCAACCCTGCCATTAAACAGCTGCAAATTCTGTTCTACATCCGCTGGTTCAAAACCGATCCAGTCCACAACCACGTCAAAATTCTGGCCATGCAACAACGAGGTCAATGCTTTTCTGTCGTGAACATCACCATGCAAAACCTGAACACCAGAAGGCATAGGGTATCGCCCGCTCTCTCCGCGGTTTAAAACGGTAAGGTCTAAACCGTTTTGGGCTGCATAACGGGTACAGGCATTACTGATCAGCCCGGTTCCACCGATGAACAAGATCTTGGTCATCTTGTTTGCTCCGTTCGCCACATTACAAATACACTCTCCGCCACAAAGACCAACAAACCTGCCCATACCAATGCAAAACCGATCAGGCGGGTAGAATCGAACGGCTCACGATATAAAAATACCCCCAACAAAAAAGTTGCCGATGGCGTAACATACTGAAAAAACCCCAAATGAGAAAGTGGAATCCGTTGAGCTGCCTGGGCAAACATGAGCAATGGTATGGTTGTAACCAGGCCGCCACCGGCTAGGTACAAGGCAGTACGTAGATCACTATGTAAAAAACTGGGAACACCGGTCGTTTCGGACCAGGCAATGAAAGCAAAGGCCGGAATAAACAATACACCGGTTTCGAGCGCCAATCCATACGTGGAGTTGAGGCTGGAACGTTTTTTCATGAAGCCATACAGGCCAAAGGTAAATGCCAACCCCAGGGCGATGGTTGGAATTTTTCCAAGTGTGACGCTAAGGTACAACACCCCTGCAGCAGCCAAGAAAGCAGCCACCCACTGGTATGCTCGCATACGTTCACGCAGGAAGACCACTCCCAACAACACGCTAACCAATGGATTGATAAAGTAACCGAGGCTGGTTTCGATGATGTGCCCATTGGTTACAGCATACACATAAATGGACCAGTTGGCAGCCAACAACACCCCCGCCAGACCATAAACCTGTAAATTGGCCCATGTAACTGCCCCCCGCCAAAAATCGGCCAGTTTGCCTGTTGCCACCAACCATATTACCAGCACCACCAAAGACCATACTATTCGGTGGCTGCTCAATTGGAGTGCATCGATGCCAGATAATTGCTTCCAATAGATTGGGAATATCGCCCAGGCGATATAAGCGCCCATTGCGAACAAATTGCCAGTATTTTTCATAACAACCCTTTCAAAAAAACGTACTTCACCCAGCGGATGAAGTACGTTGAATTATAAACCGTCAATTGTTTGCCTACTTACAATTTTGCCCTGCGCAGCCTCAAACTATTACTCACCACAAAAACACTGCTAAAAGCCATCGCACCTGCTGCCAGCATCGGGTTTAGCGTCCCCATCATGGCTGCCGGAATCAGCAACACGTTATATATAAAGGCCCAAAACAGGTTTTGCCGAATGGCCGACATTGTCTTTCGGGAGAGCAAGATCGCTTTGGCGGCCGCCCGCAGATCTCCGCTTACCAATGTCACATCGGCGGCGGCAATGGCAATGTCGGTACCGGTACCAATAGCCAAGCCAACATCGGCTTGCGCCAATGCCGGCGCATCATTAATCCCATCACCCACCATTGCCACCTTCTGTCCATCGTGGCGCAGTTTTTGTACTTCGGCGGCTTTTCCATCGGGCATCACCTCAGCGATCACTTGGTCTATACCCACCGCGTTCGCAATGGCGCGGGCCGTATGCTGATTGTCTCCAGTCAGCATCACAACACGCAAACCAAGTTTTCGAAGCTCGCCGATCGCCTCAACCGAGTTGTCTTTCACAGGGTCCGCTATGGCGAGCATGCCGGCAAACTTCCCATCCACTGAAGCCATCACCAAGGTACGTGCCTGTTTTTGTTGTTCAAGGGCAGTCTGTGCATCCCTGCCATCCCAGGCACCGATCTCTTCCATAACAGCCTGGTTTCCAAGTAGAATCTCACGACCTTCCACCATGGCAGTTACTCCCAATCCGGGGGTATATGCAAAATCAGCCAACCTTGCCAATGGAATTCCCAGCTCCGTTGCACGGCTTACTACCGCGTCGGCCAGTGGGTGCTCGCTGGCGGTTTCAACGCTGGCGGCAAGGCGCAATAGTTCACGCTCCTCAAACCCTTCTGCCGGCAGCACTGCCACCACCGCAGGTTGCCCCTTGGTCACTGTGCCTGTTTTATCCAGCAGGATTGTTGTGACCCCGCCGGCTTTTTCCAGTGTTTCGCTGTTCTTAAACAAAATTCCATTCTCAGCGCCTTTTCCTGTGCCAACCATTACAGCTGTTGGTGTGGCAAGCCCCATTGCACACGGGCAAGCGATCACCAATACCGCTACCATGTTGATCAGCGCTGTGGTGAACGGATCTTGCCCTTTGCCAAACATTGCCCAACCTGCAAAGGTTAGCAACGCCAAGGCAATAACTACCGGCACAAAAATGGCCGAGATCTGGTCTGCAAGTTTTTGGATGGGAGCTTTGCTTCCCTGGGCAGTCTCTACCATTCGGATGATTTGCGAGAGGAAGGTGTCTTTGCCAACTTTTTGAGTAATATAAACCAAGCGGCCAGCCTTGTTGATGGTCCCACAGCTTACCTGAGAGCCTGCATGTTTTGCTACAGGAAAGGATTCCCCGGTCAGCATCGACTCATCTACATTACTACTGCCTTCCACTACTTCACCATCTGTGGCAATACGCTCGCCTGGCCTAACCACTACTTGGTCTCCCAACGCAACCGCATCGATGGCAATATCCATTTCCACCCCATCGCGGAGCACGCGCGCCTGTTTGGGCCGTAAACCCATCAGTTTTTTGATGGCGTCACTGGTACGGCCTTTAGCGCGTGCCTCCAGGTACTTGCCCAATCGGATAAGGGTAATAATGACTGCCGCGGTCTCGAAATACACATGGCCATGGAACCAACCAAGTGTGATCGGGATGGAATAAAGGAAAGCCGCGCTGGAACCCATTGCGATCAGTACATCCATATTGGCAGAACGGTTTGCCAGGGACTTGTAGGCTCCTACATAGTATTGCCACCCTACATAAAATTGAACTGGCAAAGCCAACGCCAGCAACAGCCAGTTAAACCAACTTTGCACCATCGGCATGCCATCCATGCTCATGCGCATGCCCATGTCGTCCAGTTTGTAAACGAAGGCAGGCAACAGTTCAAAGTCTCGTGCCATGCTAATAATAAAAACAGGGATGGTAAAGAACAAGCCAACCCACAACAACTTTAATTGGTGCCGGGTCTCACGGGCTCGCTCTTCTCCTTCTACATCAGCAAATTCATCGCCCAACAACCTGGCTGTAAAACCGAGTTTTTCGATTAAACCGCGAATCTCACCAGCGGTGACCATGGTTGGGATGAACTCTACTTCTACCTTTTCTGCCGCAAGCAACGCGCTGGCTCGTTGCACACCCTCCATTTTCGCCAAAGCGGTTTCAATCCGGTGCAAATCATTGACATCGCCAATTCGGCCAATAGAAAAAGCCACCGTACCTTTGGCTACTCCGTAACCAGCACGTTCAATGCGGGCCAAAATCTGTGGCAGGTCAATTTTGTCGCTGTCAAAATCAATCGTCGCCTTTTCTGATGACAAATTGACAGTCACCGCACCCACACCATCCAGTTTGCGCACGTTTCGTTCGACCGCCGCAACACAGTTGGCACATGTCATGCCTGTGATAGGCAAATTGATGCTGCGTTCCATCGATTGGGGCACCTTAGAGTACGTTCAGGTCAGAGACCGGGTAATTGATCTCCTTCAGCAATTCCTTGATGGCGTTTTCGCTGGCAGGCGCTTCAAAATTCACCTCTACACTTTTTGTAACACTATTGGCAACAACACTGGAAACACCCGCCAGATCTGCCAATTCGGTTTGAATGGTGTGGACACAATGGCCACAACTAATGTTGGGAATGGAATAAATAACTTTGTTCATTTTCGTTACTCCTTTAAATTTTTTTGGATTGGGCAAACACTTCGGTGATCTCTTCCAATACACGGGTACGCTCACCTGGGTCATCACCACGTATGGCAGTGGTTACACAGGAGCTTAAGTGGTCCCGCAAAATCGCCTCACTCACTTTATTTAGAGCTCCCTGGACAGCCTGAACTTGTTTGATCACATCAATGCAATAGGCATCTTCTTCCATCATTCGGATAATACCGCGAAGATGGCCTTCTATGGTTCGCATTCTTTTCAGATTGTCGTCGTTGTGCATGATGTCTCCTCAGATTTACCCCCCCCATGGGGGGTGGGGTAATTCGATTGTACATTGAGTCCTTGGTCCATGTCAAGGCACAGAGAAAAGACCGCTATTTCGCGGTCTTTTCTCTGTGCAAATCTTCCAAATGAAACCTAAATCAGATTCCAGCTGGCAGTATAACGGATGTATTCATTGGGGAGTTGCAACCCTGGGTCTTGCCTTTGCCAACTTCCCTCCCAACCGAGTTGGCGGGCTGTAAGTTCAAAGTGGCACATTGCTATTCCCATATCCACCCTCTGAAGATCTTCCGCACCCAAAAAACGCTGTAAAATCCCTTCACTGTATCCTTTGGTGCGCTGAAGATACAGGTGATATAAATTACCGACCCGAACAATTCGCCAAGGTTGTTTGTTGGAGGCACTTGGCCCCAATCTGACCATCCTCAACACTTCGTGTTCAATTTCATCGGCTGGCAATAACGGTGTGTCAAAGCCCCCTTCAAAGCACAATTGGCTTATTGGGAGTCGCTCATCGGCACTGATTCGTTTTCGCAACAAACCGGCACGGGCTGACTTTTCATCAGCCATCAGCCCCACAGAAAGGATGGCTGGCAATACCTCACCGATTCGGGCATTCATCTTTTGTGCAAAGGTACTACGGGTAAAGCTTCCACCGAGCCAACATGTCCCCAAACCCATTGCTGTGATGCGCAAGACCAGCCATTCCATTTGCCAACCAAAATCTTCAAGGCAATGTTCACCATCGGCAATAATCCCACCAATATAAGCATTTGCGCCCTGAATAAAACCATAGGTACCCAGCGAACTAAGCTCGCGCCCATCACCTGGGCTGGCCGCAAGTAACACAAAACGACCCGTTCCCCCAAAGGGACCTGCGGGTACAGTTTTGGTTAAGGCCTGTAAAGCCTCAACGATGGGTAATTCCAGGGGTTCATCCAAATAGGTGCGACAGGAAAAACGCTGTAGTATTGCAGAACGAATATCGTTCATTGCATCCCTTTCCAAGGATTCCATGATGATGCCTGCGATTTTTTAAATTATAGCCGATTGAGATTGGTGCGGTCGTGAATAGGAAAAATTGCAAGAACCTTACAAAAGGCTTTGGTCTGGTTGGCCAATGATATAGTGTGCCTATTGACCGCATCCTACCCTTAATGGAGCTTTATATGGGAAGTATCCAAAAATTCTTTAGCCTATTGATCATTGCAGCAATCCTATTGGCCATCCCGGCATCGGCCCATGCCCAAGCACCAAACCCAGCCTGGCAAGATCTGGGCGGTAGGCTCAATAACACTATTTGGGCAGCCACAGTAGATTCCTCCGGCACACTTTATATCGGTGGCGATTTCAACATCAACCCCGCCGGTGAGTCTGTAGGTTTCGTTTCACGCCTGATCAATGGAAGTTGGGAGAAACAAGGCCTTGGTACCGATGGTCCCGTGATGTCGTTTTACTCTCCAGACCCGCGCTACGTGTTCACCGGGGGCGTTTTCACCAAGGTCGGCGGTGCCACACTCAGTAAAAAAGTGAATCACATCGTGCAGTTCGATGGCCATGGTTGGGAATACGTGGGGGGCGGAACCAACCACAATGTTTTGGCCATCGCCGGCAATTCTCGAACCAATGTTTATATTGGCGGTGCTTTTACCCGCCTTACCAATTACAATGGCCAAAGCGTGGCCGCCAACCGAGTGGCCAAGTGGGATGGAAAAACGTGGAGCAAATTACGCAGTGGCGTCAATGGAAACATCCAGGCGCTTGCTGTAGGGCCAGATGGAAAATTGTACGCTGCAGGCGCTTTTACCATGGCCGGCGACAAATCAGCCAATAATATCGCCGTATGGAACGGTACCAACTGGTCTCCTTTGGGAAAAGGAACGAACGGCCGTGTTCGAGCTTTACAATTCGACAACCAAGGCCGGTTGATCGTTGGAGGACTATTTAGCCAGGCTGGAGGTGTCATCGTCAATGGGATTGCCGTATGGGATGGCACGGTGTGGTCTGCATTGGGCAGTGGCGTAAGCACCAATGGGACGGTTGGCACGGTGTATAGCATTCAGGTCGATGCCAACAACAACATCTATATTGGCGGAACCTTTGAGGATGCGGGTGGTATCCGTGTTTATAATGTCG
>SXKT01000082.1 GCA_005778035.1 Chloroflexota bacterium | reverse complement strand
TGGTATAAAGAATTCCCGGTGGCGCTTGTCACTACCGATCCGGACATCCAAACCGCGGCCGATCTTAAAGGCAAACAGATCGGCTTGCCCGGTTTGTACGGCGCCACCTACATCGGTTTGCGTGCATTGCTCAGCAGCGCCGGCCTACAGGAAAGCGATGTGGTTTTGAACAGCATCGGCTATACTCAGATAGAGGCGCTCAGCAGTGGCGCTGAACAAAGCATTATGGGATATTCGACCAATGAACCGATCGTGTTAGCCGCCCAAGGGGTACCGTTTACAACCATCCATGTCGGAGATGTGGTGCAGTTGGCCTCCAATGGCATCATCACCAACGAGCAAACCATGCAGCAAAACCCCACACTTGTGCGCGGATTCATCAGGGCATTCAATCGCGGCCTGGCCGATACGGTTGCCGACCCCACTGCCGCTTACGAGATCAGCAAAAAGTATGTGGAAGGCCTTGGCGAGGCGGACGCACAGATCCAAATGGGTATTTTGCGCAGCTCGATACAGAGCTGGAATACCGAAATGATGGGCGCCAGCGATGGCAACAGTTGGGAAAATATGCAAACCGTACTGCTGGAAATGGGAATGTTGGCCGAACCGCAAGACCTTGCCAGCGCGTTCACCAATTCCTTTTTGGAAAAATGAGCACAACGATCCTCAACCCACCTTTTTTGACGCTGAATGAAATAAGCGCAACCTACCCCGATGAAAGTGGCGGCTTGCACGCCTTGGACCGGGTTAGCTTTAGTGTGCAACCCAGCGAATTTGTGTGTGTACTGGGCCCCAGTGGCAGTGGCAAAAGCACATTGCTGCGCATTATCGCCGGTTTGCTGTCGCCAACCCAGGGTGTGGTTGATTTTTGCAACCAAGGTTCGCCGCGAATTGGTTTTGTGTTTCAGACCCCCAACCTGATGCCATGGCGCAGTGTGCGCCAAAATATCTCCCTGCCGTTGGAGATTGAACATCACGAACCGGATGCCGCCCAGCGCAAAGTGGATGATCTGATCGAATTGGTGGGGCTGCAAGGGTTCGAGAACAGCCTGCCACGCGACCTTTCGGGCGGGATGGCCCAACGGGTTAGCCTGGCCCGCGCTTTGGCGCACGACCCCGATATTTTGCTGTTGGATGAACCCTTTGGCCAATTGGACGCGCTGACCCGCGAACGGATGTGGACCGAGCTAAGCCGCATTTGGCAGGCACGCCAAAAAACGCTCATCATGGTCACCCATTCCATTAGCGAGGCATTGTTTATGGCAGACCGGGTTTTGGTGCTTACCGCACGACCCGGCAAGATCAAGTTGGACTTGGAAGTGCCGTTGCCGCGGCCACGGGTGGATGAGATGCGATACACACCGGTCTTCGGTGAAATGAGCCGAACCCTGAAAAACGCGATCGAATAATTGCGCTACCTTAAGTTAAAAACACCGCAGCTTAAAACAACTGAGCTGCGGTGTTTATTATTGCTGATCTGCTAACGGGAAAGGCCTGCCAAGAAATTTTTCACCACCCGGATATACGCGTCAAATTGGTAGCGGCGGATGCTATGGCCGGCGTTTTCAATTTTCTCGGCTTGCAATTGGGGAATGAGCTTCTTGAGAGCGTCAATGTCTTCGGTTGTAGCCAACGCACCACAGGCAGGTTCGCCAGCGATGAAAAGTGCGGGGCAGGATATTTGGTTCAGCTGCCCAATGAGTTGTTGGGAACGCAAGTCGGGCGGGCGGACAAGCTCTGCGATACGGTAGCTAAAGCGATGTTTGGCATTGGCCCAATCCTCAATATCCTCCTCAGACCAATAACGTTTGCCTTCCCTGGCTTCCGCTACCAATTCATCTTTGGTCATCCTCTTTTGCTGATCAAAGTTGTCGATCAGTCTTTGCCGATACGCCGCGTCCTGATCGTCAGGGGGTTTTGCCACCCAAAACCCGGGCGGGTCTTCCAATAAGATGGCACCGGGCAAGGCTGGGAAAAGGCTGGCCATCACAAGGGTTGTGAGGGCGCCCATCGAGTGCCCGAGTACGATCGGTTTGTGCAGCCCCAATTTTTGGATGAACTCAGTCAACTCGCGGCCCAGGTTTTCGATGGTATAGCCATCCTGCGGGGCACTGCTCTTGCCATGTCCGCGCATATCTACCATCACGCAATCGTAATCAGCGGCAAGCTCACGAGCCACCCGCGACCAACACAGCCCATCATCGCTGATGCCGTGCACCAACACCAGCGGCGGCTTATTTCCACCTGTTCGATAGAAGTGCATCTGCACATCCTTCGATTCAATCAAACCCGTTGATGTAGATACCATATCATTCCCATTTTTGTGTGAAATTGGTTGGTAACATGGACTGGGTAACGCGAACTGCTTTTTTCGTTCACAATATGTTCGTGGTTGCCCGTTCCATTTCTAGCATGGTGACATAATTTCGTAATCTTTTTTGGTCATCCAGCAATTCCCTAACGTCACCAATAAATCCTCTAAACGAATGAAGATCAAATCTCTTCGACTTTTTTCCAATGGTAGCTTTTTTCACCATATCCCCAAAATGCATGACACGATTGCGCGTTTTGACGATCGATCTTCCGAGCACAATTGGAAAGTTGTTTTCAGTAAAGGCTAACAAGGTTGAAAGTTCGAAGATGCTGAGAGGCGAGGCCTTTATATTCAATAAATGATTGACCCTGGCTTTTTTGGCTTCATCAGATATGCTTTCAAAAACATCCTCACGGGTCACACCTCTGATTTCCAGCATTTTTCGAAGATCTTTTTCGAACTCCAAAATGGTTTGATAAAGAAATACCAAGACTTTATCTTGGTTATAGTCTGAAAAGTGGACCACACCCATGCCGACACCGTCATCAAAAACGAAGAGTAATTGGTTTTCCAAAATCTTTTCCACTACTTCTTCGCCAAAAATGGTATCTGTTGGAGCAACCTTCATCCGATACGTGAGGGGCTTGGCCTCAAATTGCTTGCTTTGCATGTTTAGACAATGAAGGGTTTTCAGATCAAAAGATGGCAATAGGTCAATATCTTCATTCTCACAAATTCTTTCCCAATCCGTGCTGTATTCGGGATCAAAATATAAAATGTGTTTCACCATAATTTCCGCGATTGTTGGAGGTTTTACCATTGTGGAAATCCTATAATTTTTTTCTTAATTGGATTTTTTTAGAAGGTGATGAAAATAAATGGCAATTATCAATTAATTTTATACCCAAAGGTGCACAAAATAAACCGGAAGGTGCAGTATATTGCCAACCACATACGTACTTTACCATCAGAATCTGGAAAAAAGGGCGGGCTGGCTGTTAATGGTAAACTTACCCTTATAGGAACCTGCTGTCATGCCCATTCTCTCTGCCAAAGCCATTGCCCATCCTAACATCGCTTTGGCTTTGTAATCTCAAGGGAACACATTATTTGATCTCTGCGAGGCTGGTATTGTCTAATTATGGTCACAGGAAAATTCTAATATGATGAATATCATTACAAGCGAATAATGCCCCGCTCAATGGCGGTTGTAACTGCTGCCGTACGGTCGGAAACGCCGAGTTTGTTGCAGATCTGTATTAGGTGTGATTTGACTGTGGCTTTGCTGATGTGCAGGGACTCGGCGACTTCCTGGTTGGTCGCGCCGCGAGCAACGAGCAGAAGTACATCAATTTCACGGGCGGACAGAGCTTCATCGCCACCTGCACGGACTTTGTTCATCAGCCGCGCCGCTACGGAAGATGCCAATACAGTCTCGCCTTTGGCGGTGGCACGCACTGCGCGGAAGAGTTCTTCACGCGGAACATCTTTGAGCAGGTAGCCAGTTGCGCCCGCGTCCACGGCGCGGACGATGTCGGCGTCGGTGTCGTAGGTGGTGAGGACAAGGATATTGGTATCGGGGAGTTGGGTCTTGATGCTGGCAATCG
>SXKT01000081.1 GCA_005778035.1 Chloroflexota bacterium | reverse complement strand
CCCGACGAGCTGCCACTGCTCTACCCCGCGTCAAGAGTTTTATAATACCACTGCTGGGGCTTTGTGTCAATGGCAAGCCATAAAAGATGCGGTTGGTATAATGGGGGGGTGGAGAGAAGCTGATGGCGAAGATTGTGAGTGTGATTGGCAATGTGGGCGTGGGTAAGACCACCCTTACCAAGGTGCTTGCCGACCATTTTGGTTGGATCAATTGCTCTGAACAACATGCCGAGCGGCCGTTTCAGGAAAAATTTACCCGGGATCGACGGTACGCGGTTGCCAACCAGGTAGATTATTTGTTGCTGCGTGCGGAGCAGGAACGCGATGTTAGGTCTGGAAATATTGTTGGCATCTTTGATGGCGGGCTTGACATGGATATGTATGTGTTTAGCCAACTTTTTTTGAGGCGCGGGTATTTAGACCAAGAAGAGTTTGGCCTATTGCAACGACTATACAATTTTATTCGAGGGGTGCAGCCAGGGCCAGATGTCGTGATCCATTTATCGGCAGATAGCGCTGTTACCCGGCAACGCTACTTGGCGCGACAACGACTAAATATTGCCCAAATTGACGACATGGACCTTATAAACCTTTTGTTAGAAAATTTCGTGAGCCAAATTCGGACTGATTTTGTAATAAAATTTGATGGCACCAACAGTTCAAAGGGTTTTCCGGAGATCGTTAGGGCTTTAGAGAATCAGAAAGGTTTATTATGACAAAAATTCGGCAAGTAACCGAGGTGGTTACGCCAAAGTTGGTAATGGAAGGGGCAGGTGTGTTGCTTTACCGTTCCATTTCACCGTCTCGCCAAAACCCTTTCGACCCATTCTTGTTGTTCGACCATTTCGCTTTCAATGATCCAACCGAAGGAGTGAACCCGGGTTTTCCAACCCATCCTCACCGAGGCATCGAGACGGTCACGTACATTTTGGAGGGGAGTGTCCGACATCGGGATAGCATGGGTAACACAGGTATCATTGGGCCCGGAGAAGTGCAGTGGATGTCGGCTGGAAGTGGGATCTTGCATGAAGAAATGCCCTCTGCTGATGAAAATGGCCGTATCCATGGGTTTCAGTTGTGGGTTAATTTGCCAGCTGCGCAAAAAATGTCGAAACCTGCTTATCAGGAGGTTAACGCAAGCAAACTGCCGATCAGCCAATTCGATGGTTTTTCGGCGAGGGTGATTGCCGGTTCATATCATCTGGTCGCAGGTCCGGTGAGCGATATCCACATTAACCCTACCTATATGGATGTATTTTTGACATCAGGTGAGACTTTCCCTTTTGACGCTCCAGAATCTCATACTGTTGGTTTGTACCTTTTGGAGGGTTCAGTTTCGATCGCTGGGAGGGAATTTTCTGAGGCTGGATTGTTGAAGCTTGAGAATGGGAATCGGGTTGAGGTTTTGGGCGCTGGTAACGGTCAAAGCCGATTTATCTTCATCTCCGGCTTACGCATCAACGAACCGATCGTGCCGTACGGCCCATTTGTAATGAACACGGCTGAAGAAATCCAGCAGACAATTTCAGACCTGCAAAAAGGGTTTTTTATCCGTCACCACGGTTAATATTATGTGCTTTCGGGTAGGTTGAGGGATACAATATAAAATATGCTGCGAGTTGCCATGATCTCTTACCATACCTGCCCGTTGGCGGTTTTGGGCGGAAAAGATACGGGGGGTATGAATGTTTACGTGCGTGAACTGACCAGAGAGTTAGGCCGCCACGGAATCCATGTTGATGTATTTACCCGCTCCCAGGATGAACATGTTCCCCATGTGTCTCACGAACTGGGGCATGGCAACCGTGTGGTCCACATTGCCGCTGGTCCAGAAAATCCTATGCCAAAAATTTCCTTGGCAGAACATATTCCTGCCTTTGTTGATGGCGTATTGGAATTTGCCAGGCAAAAAAACTTAAAATACGACCTGATCCACAGCCATTATTGGATGTCTGGGATTGCTGCGGAGTCATTGGCACAGGAATGGAATGTACCCATTTTACATATGTTTCATACCTTGGGGGAGCTAAAGAATCGGATCGCCCAGAATGATTCTGAAAAAGAAGGCGCATATCGCCTAAATGGAGAGTCCTCGGTGATCTGTAGCGACAAGGTAAAGCGGATCATTGCCGCTACCCCAACCGAGGAACAACAATTGATCGAATATTACAGCGCCGATCCGGCCAAGATCGCTATAGTGCCACCTGGGGTGGATGATGGCCATTTTTATCCGATCCCTACCGATGAGGCGCGGGATTTCATTGGTATTCCTCGAGAGGATACGATGATCCTGTTTGTAGGGCGCATCGAAGCACTCAAAGGGATCGATACCCTGATCAGGGCAATGTCTTGCATGCGGCACCAGCCAGGGCATGAACACGCATCCTTGGTTATCATCGGTGGCGACCCCACGGCAACTTCAGAACGGATGACAGCAGAAATGGCCAGGTTACAAAGCCTGGCATTAGACCTTGAAATGGACCAGATGGTAATGTTTTTGGGGAAGAAAGACCAGGATTTATTACCATATTATTATTCAGCAGCGGATGTGGTGGTGATGCCCTCTCATTATGAATCCTTTGGGATGGTTGCGCTGGAAGCAATGGCGTGTGGTACTCCGGTTATTGCTTCCAGCGTTGGCGGGTTGATGCATTTGGTGCAAGATACTCAGACAGGTTTTTTAGTGCCCAATGGAGATTGGTCGGCTCTGTGCGAGAAGTTGAGCGACGTTTTGCTGGATGAGCCACTGCGAAAAAAAATGGGGCAAAATGCCGTGCAACATGCCAAGGGATACTCCTGGCAAAGAGTTTCAAAACAGGTCATTCGGCTTTACCAAGAAGTGTTGGCAGAATCATTCCCCCAGCGAACGAAGTAATTCCACATCCTGCTTGACCATTTCCAGGTAGCTTATTTGGGTTCCATTGATCTTAAGACTGTGGGTGTTGAGCCCGGTCTCGATGCGAACACCCGTCTCTTCCTTTATTTGCTCTGCAATGTTGGCGTCGTCGGTTGGCTCAATAAAAATAACGGGGATTTCCTTGGCAATGATCAGGTTGATCAGGTCTTGAAGATGTTTGGAGGATAAGCCAGATTCGCTGCTGGTCCCTTCCAGGATCGTCCCTGCCACTGTAAAGCCGTATTGTTGGGCAAAATACCCCAGTGTGTGGTGGTTGGTAACGATCAAACGGTGCTCAATCGGAATCTCAGAAACAACCTGGCGAATCCACTCATCCAAACTTTTTAATTCAGCGGTATATGCCCCAAGGTTTGATGCATACAGATCCTTATTTTCAGGCAAAAGGGACGATAAACCCTTTTCAATATTGCTTGCTGCCTGCATCATCAGAATAGGATCCATCCAAAAATGGGGGTCCGTTTCGTCTTGTGTTTCCATCATAGGTTGTAAACCCGATGTAGCTTCAACCACTGTGCCAGAGAATCCCTCTTCTTGGATCACTGTTTGCATCCAAGGTTCCAGCCCAAAACCATTGGTAATGACCAAGTCGGCATTTGAAATGCGGGCAATATCTTGGGGGGTGGGTTGGTATGAATGGGTATCTACACCATCGGGAATGATCGGTTCAATCGCTACGGTGTTTCCGGCAATTTCGCGAGCTACATCCGCCAGGATGGAATGGCTGGCGAGAATGACTGGACCAGTGTCGGAAATCGGAGGGGTACTGCAGGCGGCAGCCAAAAGTGCAAGAAGGGTGAGGCTCGGGATGAGTTTTTTCATTTTGTCTCCTAATTATTGATAATGAAAACCATTTTCAATATGATATCACAAAAATTTGAATTGTGGGGAAAAACAATTTTTTTAGTTTCGAAGCAAAAAGGTTGAGAAGAAAAAGGCTGACTGGTTTCAAATCAGCAGCCTTTTTCTGGTTATTGTTACGAACGGCTGCTGTAAAGCGCTACCAACGCAGAGCCAATCGCCTGCGAAAGGTCTCCGAGGGTAGCGGGTACGATACGCAAAGAATTCTTTTGCCCTTTCCAAAGATATGGCTCAGCGGTTTCGTGCATGATGCGGATGTAGCGGTTGCGAAATT
>SXKT01000080.1 GCA_005778035.1 Chloroflexota bacterium | reverse complement strand
ATTTTACCAAGGAATCTTTTTCAACCGGCTTGTGTAAGACGGCAACTTCAGCAATGAATTGGGGGGTAAAGCCATGTTTACTGCAATTCAAGGTCCATTCATAATCATCGCACCGGTAGTGTTCTCCCAAAAAGGGACCAACAGATTTATAAACATGGCGGGTAAACCCAGCCGATATGGTTGGCAAATGGAGCCGAGGACCAGATGGCCGTTCTTGAAAGAATTCGTGAAGAAGGGAAATATTATAGGTTTTCATCCAAATATTTTCTTGCCCGGTGGTGACCGATGCGCTAAATAGAGAATGACCTTCCTCAAAAGCGCGCAACATTCCCGCAGCCCAGCCCGGGCATGGAACAGCGTCAGCATCCAAAATGATCAATCTGTCGCGGTCTGATGCTTCAACACAACGGTTCAGCATTTTCGATTTGATGGTACGCTGGCCGAAATTTACGAATTCAGCTCCATGTTCGGAAAATTTTGCAGCAACCGCTTCGGCAGACCCAAAGCCTGCCACCATAATCTGCGCCCCACAGGTCTGCCTGGCCACTTCTGCTACCACTTCCTCCAAAGTACTCTCATTGATTGTAGGGATGATGACGCAAATACTGGAAAAATCAATTGGGTTACTCAATTCAACTCCTCAAAGTTTGCAACTGATGGCGCCATGAAGCATGAGTGATCAGCGCTGACAGGATATAAACGCCAATGCCCGGAATGATCACCTCGATGGAAAGCATACCTTCGATTGTAAGGGCAGCCAAAAACCCCACCGCGGCGGCTGGCTTTGCAACTTTGGCTGAAAAAGCAGCCAATAGCAAATAAAAAACACCAAGGATGAATAAGCCGATCATGCCGAGGTTTAGGAAGGTTTCAATGATCATATTGTGTGAATGGACTGCCCATGGGTACACTTGCAACCCATAAAGCCGGCTGGCAAAATAACCATGGCCGGCAATGGGCGCATCCAAGGCTTCTGTCAACATCGCCTGCCACAAAGGAACCCGTTCATTCAAAGTCATCCATTCAGCCACTTTTGCGGGATCCAGGCTGGCCAATTTGTCCTCAATGATCCAAACCACTCCCAATGCAGTGGCAATGGCTGTCAGCAATACTGTAATTGTAAATATGACCCGCAAACGGTTCGATGGCAAATGGGCTGCGGCGATCGCAATTATTGCGATCAGCGCAAGTCCAATAGATGTGCGAGAATCGGTGAGGTACAACAACCAGCCATTCGCCAAAGTAAGCAAAAAAATGATCAACTTGTGGCCAGTTTTTTTGGCTGAGAAAAATTGAGGCCATAAAAACAGGATTAGGAATAAGATCACTTTTGCACTTTCATTTGGATGCAAATAACCGAAAGTGAAGCGTTGCCTGCCAAAATAGTCATTCATACGGATGATGGTTCCACCCAACCACATGTTTTGGGCAAGGCTTCCCAGAACCCTGATCGCCAATGCAATTAATATTGGAGATTGAATGGGAACCTGCCGCCATGCAGCGGTAACACCGCACGTGGCTCCCAAGATCACTAACATTAGCATCTCAATGCTTTTGCCAAGTGAAAAAAAAGGGGTAGGGGACCATGCGCTACTTATGATACCAAACAAAGCATAGGCGGCCAATAACAAGATAGCGGGGGTCCGAACCCCGGCCAAGGATGGCCTTAACCCCCAAAAAGTGAGTGAAAGCGCGCATGCCAAGGCAATCCCCGCAAACGTGATCAGCGCCTGTGAGCCCAGCTCGGCAGAAGCCCCTTCGCTGGTCGAAGTCCACCGGGAGAAGGCCACCACAACAAAAAGCGAAACAATAGCAACTGCGGCTACATCCGTGAACCGGGTTGATTTTGTGAACGGAGCGGGAGAGGTTGAATTAATAACGAAGCCATCCTTCCAAATCACGTCCGATCATCCCTGAAAGGGCACGAACATCGCTTTGATAGTACTCCGCCAAGGTAGCAAATTCACGCGGGGTCAGGCTTCTCGGTCTGGAGACCATCAGGGCGTCCCATACTTTTTTTACCATGTTCCACTGTTTCACAGGTACTGCAGATCTGGTGAGCGGCTTAAGGGTTTGGTTGTTCCTAACCAATCCGTATAACCATGGAAGCCTTCTTTGGCCAGAAATATTATATTTGGCGCTGGTGTCAATCGGTTCGTTTGCGTCAACACCAATAAATTCCAAAACATCCTGAACCATTTCGGTTGGGTTGGCAAGATCTTCGTATAAATATACCTTGATCTGGTCGGCAGGAAAAAGGTCGAAATATCGTCGTAATTGTGTTGAGTACATGCCATTTTCGAGGTAGTAGTAAGCCGGGTACCAAAATGATCTCTTGCGTTGTTCCTCTAAAAAGCAAGCCTGGATAAAATCCGGCTCAGGTTCCAATCCATCGGCTCTAAAGTGGTTGAAGTTTGAATATGCTCTCTGGATCGGATTGCGCAATATGGCGATCATTTTTGTATTTGGCGCAAGTTGCCGAATGTTTTTTGGGGCAATTTGGCTCGAAAGGTAGATCGTGCTGGCTTCGCCGCAACGCTGATCAGCATTTGCGTTGCCAAATAATGATCTGTACCCAACCGCATCCCTGATCGTGCTATCGCGGATGGGCATATACGTGGGAAAATAAAAATGCTCAACGCCGGTATCAGCAAAGGCAAAGAAGCCAGGTTCTTTGTTCTCGGGTAAAAATATTTGGGGATGTTGTTTGAAATAATAAAATAATGAAGTTGTTCCAGATTTTGCGGCACCGATGATCAAAAAATCTGGCTGATGGAATTGTTTTGGGTTGAAGTTTTGGCTAACCATCGATGCTCCCTGAGTGTGACCATGAAATTGGCAAGGTGTTTATCTGACGATGTTTAAATAAAATACTCCACAAACCCAAGTTCCAGACCATCATTACCAGGCTCATGCCAATGGCGGCGCCAACGGTTCCATAAAAGCGGGCGCCGATGGAGATGGCACCCAACAATAGCGCCAGGCATAAACCTTTGAACCAGGCAGTATCATTTTCCAATCCGGTCATCAGTAAAAAAATCTCTGCTGCGCCTGTGAGGGAATTAAAAATTTGGCCAACCAACAATACCAAAAGCACACCATACGCAGGTGCAAACTCGCTGCCAAAAACCAGTTGAATGAGTTGTTTGCCGAAAAAGACGAATAACAAAGCAATTACACCATTGGCAACCAGAATTGCCCGGGTTGAGATTGTTGCCAGAGATTGCAATCTATTCCTATCACCCCGTCGATACATACCAGCGATTTGTGGCGCAAGTAACGGATTAAACACGCGCAGGCCAAACTCGCTTAGCCCAACCATTTGTAACGCCAATTTAAAATTTCCAACTTCGTTGGGTAACAAAAATGCCGCTGCCAAAACAATGGGTGCTCGTTTCATTAAGGTAAAGATCGCATCCAAAAAAAAGAACGGCCGGATTTGGTGCCATCGCGGACCGCTGGCCGATCCAAGATCTGCCATGGAGACGGTTGGCGGAATTGCGCGCAGTAAAAAGAGACCAGTAACGGCAAGCCCGGTTGTTTGGGCAATGATGAGGTATCTGAACGCCGCTGACAGGTCCAAGGATGGTGGGTCAATCAGGTATGCCAAACCGGTTAATAGTAAAAAAAAGAATTGAATCAAGAGCATTTCAGAGAGCTTGCCAAGAACCACCTTGTGCAATCCCCGCAAGGCACCAGCGGTGATCCCCTGGATGGAGGTGATCGGGATGATCAACAACCCCCATAGCAATAAATTGTTTCCTGAAAATAACCAATACATTACAAGGAAGATGATTGTTAGCCCCGACAAACCGAGGCTGATCAACCAGGAAACCCGTAAGTTGCGTTTAATTTCGGCAAAATGACCACTCTCCAGATTGGCTGCCGAGGCCTTGACCAAAAAGAGCGGAAGACCAATTTGGGTAGGGATGACCAATAATATGAATAATTCAGTAAGCGTTGAAAAAATGCCGTAATTGGCAGCACCAAGTGCGCGGGCTAACAATATGGTGGCAAAAAAAGCTGCCAATGTGCCCAAGGATGAAAGAACCGCCAAACTGCCCCCATTTATAAGAATGGGTTGCCATTGGGGGACGGGGGCGGTTTGTTGGGGTTGCTCGGTTGACATCAAAGAATGCCAGGATTTTCTTGCGTGTTTTTCCACCAGGAGTAAATCAATATCAGTAATACCGAGGTGATCCCTGTTGCAGAGGCACCGGCAACGGGCAACAATGAGAACAATAGCTCGTGGCGCAGCTGCGCTCCGCTGGCTGTGCTCGCAACCATTACCCTCAGCTCTGGGTCGATCATTTTTTCCGAAGTGCTGGCCAGCTGGCTTTTGTAGATCGATTCCTTCTCCACCTTGTTTCGAGCTAACCTTGTCATCTCACTTCGGGTGCTTGCATCAACCTGGGAGAGAATATCGGCACCATCCGTAAAGATCTGGTTGTCGCAATTTCCCACACCGGTGATCAATGTTACTTCGCACCATGTGATTTTATGTAAATTTTCCTGTTCCAGGTAGTTGACCAATTCTTCCTCTGCGAGGTTGAGGTCAGTCTTCTTCTGTTCTAATAGCTTTTCAGATACTTTAATATTGGAAAGCAGCCATTCTACCGCTGAGTTAGCCCAAGCGTTTGCAGCTTCACTGGCAATAAATGGATCGGAACTGACCACAATGATTGAAACAACAGACCGGTCTGTTCGATCCAACAGGTATGTTGGCGGCTCCGTTTGATCAAATTTTTCCTGACCCAAGGTTGAAACAACCTGCTGCTTGATCTGGTCATTTTGTAGTAAAAAATTGGGGAACTGGTTACGCAAGGGCATAAAATCCGGGTCTGCAAGGACCACTGCAGTGGCTGTGTAGCTGGGTTGAACATTTTTTGAAATAAGCCAACCAGCCAAGCCCCCGATCAACATGGCAATGGCAACGGTCCACCAAAGTTTTCCAATCGTACGCAATTCACGCTTTAGGTCTCGGTCAAATGATTCTGTTTTGTCGTAGTTAGCCATTTTTTCTCCGTAAAGTATACAGATTATAATTTACTAATCAAAGCAGCTTGCACCCAAAGCACCCATATGAGGAAAATCGTTGAAAATTGAAAAACAAATCTGGTCAAAAATTATCCAAAATCCACATGTGTTGCAATGGGTCTTGGTTTTTCAGGTGGCACAAAGTGCAGCTTTATTTATTTGGTTTGTTTTTATCAATGTAATCTCTCCTATTTTGAATGGCGAAAGCGTAACGCGGGTAGCAACCTACTTGTCGCTTGTTTTTTTTCTGTTTTGCTTGGTACTTCTGGCTTTGTTGATCTATAGAGACAAGGTAGAACCGTGTTTTTTTTACCGAACTGAGAGTGGAAAAAACAGCCATGCCCATTTTGCGTTGGGGATGCTTGTTTTCGCCTGTATTTTTATTGAACCAACTCAGTACCCCCAATTTCAATTTCTGTTGGAGTTATGTCTTCCAATTATTTGGGCCATTGGGTT
>SXKT01000079.1 GCA_005778035.1 Chloroflexota bacterium | reverse complement strand
TTTTCATCCTCCTATGCGGTTATCTTGTGATTCTGTGGTTTGAATTTCCACATGTGTGGGGGATCTTTTTGGTCGTCTCTTTGTCCTTATTAAATTGTTTCAACCATTGTGTCTGGGACAATAGATTGCCATTCCGGTTTTGCAGCAGGATGCTCGTTTACAGCCGCGCTGGTAGCGATTAATTGTGTCTTCCATGTGAGCCAATGTCGCTTATAGGAGTTTGTGCGTCCTTTGGTTATGGTTTCGTTGTTCTCTCGTATTGCCCCATGGAGTAATTAGGAATGCCCAGGTTACAATCGGGCCATACTTTGCCTGAAAAAAACCCCAAATGGAAACAGCCGCCGATAAAAGAAAACCCAGCAGGTGGCGCAAAACTGATCCTGGGAGAATGAAAATAGGCTGATGTGGATATTGACAATTATGGCTTGGGAATATCGATCGGCAATGTGAGGGTGAATCGACTGCCTTTTCCGAGCGTACTCGCCACAGTGGCATCGCCGCCCAATAACAGCATGGTCAGTTTGACGATTGCCAAGCCTAGTCCGGTACCTTCATAAGCACGGGATAGGCGTGCATCCAATTGAACAAAAGGTAAAAATAATTTGGGCAGACTTTTTTCGGCAATTCCAATGCCCTTATCCCATACTTCCAGGCGCAACATTCCAGCTTGTTCATCCAACACAGCATCCAAGCCGGCGTTTCCGCCTTCAGGGCAAAACTTGATCGCGTTAGACAGCAAACTTCCCAGTGCTGAAAGTACCAACTTCTCGTCCGTTAGGACGGTTAATTCTGAAGCGTTACCTCCCAAAGCCAAGTTGATGTTCCTTTTTTTGGCCGCACCAGAGGCACCATGAATCGCCATCTGGCACAAACTGCCCACCGCCACTTGGCGTGGTTGGGGTTTTAGGTCTCCACTTTGTAATTGGCTGAACAAGATCATATCGTTTATTGTGCTCAGCAAGCGTTGGCCATTTTGTTCTATATTTATTGCTGCTTCGCGCTGCTTTTCGGTAAGCGGGCCGAGAGTGGGCAATTGCAACACCTGGCTTAAACCCAACACACCGGTTAGCGGAGTTCGCAACTCGTGGCTTACGGCTGCCAAAAATTGTTCCTTGGTTGCCAGCGCTTTTTGCAATGCCGCGTTGCTTTGTTCCAATTGTAGTGTGCGTTGCCGCACATGGTCCTCCAACAGATCATTTGACGCTGCCAACTGATCTTCGGCTTGTTTTTGCTCATCGATATCGGTGTTCAGTCCAAACCATTTTAGTAACATTCCATTCTCATCAAAAAATGGCATGGCACGAGCCATATACCACCGATAAGTACCGTCTTTGGCTCGTAATCTTTCAATCGATGTGTACGGTTCCTTTTTCTTGAAAGCAGATTCCCATTCACCCCGTACTCTAAGAATATCCTCGGGATGCAAAGCCTGCTCCCATCCATGGCCCGATGCCTGTTCAAGCCGGAAACCAGTATAGTTTAGCCAGCCCTGATTCAAATAATCTATCTCGCCATCTGGCTTTGCGCTCCAAATCAACCCGGGAATCGTATCAAGGGTTTGTCGGCTTCGTTGTTCAGCCAACCGCAACTCTTCCTCCTGGCGCAGGCGTTCGGTAATATCGCGCGCCGAGCTGTACATTAATTTTCGATCTGGGGTAGCAGCAGATTCCCACTCAAGCCAGTGCCATTGGCCATCTTTGGCTTTGTATCGGTTGATAAAATGGGTAAGTTTTTTCCCTTCCATAAGCGCAGAAATAGCTTGCCGGGTTTGGCCAATATCATCTGGATGGATAAAGTTGAAGAATGGCTGACTGGTAATTTCTTGAGGGGTGTAACCCAAGCTGACATTCCAAGCGTCGTTAGCATGCAAAAAAATGCCGGTTGAAGAATCGGCCACCGCCAGCATTATGGGCACCACGTCGAATATTCTTTGAAGATCATCGCGAGCTTTGGATAATGCTGAAATATCGCGCACAATCACACTGGTTGTTTGTTGGCCATCCATGCTGGTCACCTGTGTAACGCTCATATCCACAGGCAGCAGGTTGCCATCCTTACGGCGTAACCATGTTTCGCCCCGAGCGCGACCCTCGCTCTCAAGTTGGCTCATCATTTCCTGTAAACGGGGATCGTCCTCTACCTGAATCATGCTGCAAGGCTGGGTTGCAAGCTCCTCCAGGTTGTAAGAGACCATATTTGAAAAGGCAGGGTTGGCAATCAGCATATTTTCATTTTGGTCAAGGTATAAGATCCCTTCTTGGCTACCTTCGAAGAGGTCTCTAAATCGTTGTTCGCTCTCCGCGATAGCCCATTCATCGGCCTTACGGGATGTAATGTCGTGACCAGTTATGATGGCATGGGGTACCGAGCCGATCGAAATAACGTGGCCACTTATCAATATCCAACCGGGTGTGCCTTTTGCATTTTGGAATTCGACTTCCATATCGCGAACAGTACCCTCAGCGCGAAGCCTGCGCACAAATTCGTTGCGTACCTCAGGATCTTTCCATAACCCCAGTTCTACAGTATTGTGGCCAAGGATTTTTTCACGCGGCAATGCGCAAATATCACAAAATGCATCATTTACTTCCACAAACCGCTCATCGGCAAGGTTGCTTATGCCTACAGCGTCGTGAATGGTGCCAAAAACTGTTTGGTAGCGGGTTTGGTGGTCAATCAGGGCTGCCTGAGCCATATGTTGGGCGGTAATATCGGTTACAGTGAGTAAAACTTGGCTAATGTTCAGCATGGTCAAACGTAATCTTAACCAAACTAACTTCCCATTTGCGTCGGTCGCTTCCACCTCCCGATCTATTTGTTTGTCTGCCTGGATATTGCTAAAGGCATCCAGAAAGGCTGCACCATCGGAAGAATTAAACAAACCAGCCATAACGGTGGGCATACCTACTTCTGCTGATGGGAAACCCAGAAGTACAGGCCGGTTGGCAAAGGTCACCTGGTCTTTGTCCAGATCGATCATCAGGATCACATCTGGAGAGTTGGCTGCCGATAGTTGGTATCGTTTTTCACTATGCTCAATTTTTTGCTGTGAGGTAACCTGATCATCAATATCACGTGCGAGCACCATTATTCCATCCAGTGCCGGCTGAATACTCCATTCAAACCAACGAGATTCCCCGTCCACATTCAGAACCTGGCCTCGCTGAAGGATTGGGTGTCGGGTTTCCATAACCATTTGCAACACACCAAAGTCTTCTGTCCCAACCAAAGCGGGAACTACCTCCTTCACCACCTTTCCTATCAAAGTCTGGCGGTCTACACCGCGCAACTGCTCGGCGGCTTTGTTGATAAATGTGTATCGCCATTGCCGATCAACCATCAGCACTGCCTCTTGCATCGAGTCCAACACAGTATTAAAACTGGCCTCAACATGCGCCTTTTTATGGCCCAGGTCTTTCAATTCACTAATATCGGCAGCATAGCCATAAACATCAACATCACCAGATGGCTGGGTAAATGGCGTGGCTTTCACTAAAAGCCATTTTTCTGGCTGATTGGGTAATTGGGCACGCAATTCAAGATTAAGATTTGTTTTGTTTTTTACGCTTGCGGCAGTTTGCTCCAAGGCAGTTTTTAGGTCATCTGGATGAATAAATTGAAAGAGAGGTTCTATACCCGTTGCTACCTGTTGTGCA
>SXKT01000078.1 GCA_005778035.1 Chloroflexota bacterium | reverse complement strand
GTTTAGCTCTCTACACATCATTATAATAATATTGATTTACTTGTCAATATTATTAATTTTTTACCCGCTTTTTTTAATATTATTAATACATTTTTTTATATTCTAGGCTGCCCATGATCAGGATCATCCGTTTCGACGCCCAAACCGAACAGGTAGAGGAATCTACCCTGCAAGCCCTGCCCGCGCTGCTGCAAGACCCCAGCGACATTGTATGGGTCGATTTTGAGAATGAACCTACCGAGGTCGCCGCGCCGATCTTGCTCAACACCTTTGGCTTTCATCATCTGGCGGTAGATGACGCCCTGGAGGAAACCCACGTGCCCAAGGTGGATGACTGGGGCAAATACCTCTATATTGTGCTCAATGCCCTTACAGTAACGCCGGGAGACGGGGTGACCTTGCAGTTGCACGAGCTGGATATTTTTATTGGCAAGCATTACCTGGTCACCCACCACGATGACCCCATGCCGTTCATCGAACGCACCTGGCGCAACCTGCACCGCGACAACCGCCCCTACAAATTTGGCACCGACCGCCTGTTGTACAAATTGATCGATGATATGGTGGCCGAGTATATGGGCCAAATGGACCTGTTGGATGACGAAATGGACATGATCGAAGATGAGGTGCTGACCAAGGCCAAAGCCGATACGCTGGACCGCATCTTTTCGCTCAAGCGCACCGTGCTTTCGATGCGGCGGGTATACGGCCCGCAACGAGAGGTGCTCAACAAGCTGGCCCGCGACGAATACGAGGTGATCGACCCCAGCGAGCGGGTGTTCTTTAGGGATATTTACGACCACCTGGTGCGTATCCACGACCTCAACGAAAGTATGCGCGACCTGATCAGCGGCGCCCTCGAAACCTACCTGTCCGTCATCAACAACCGCATGAACGAAATAATGAAGACCCTCACCATCATCACCACCCTGTTTATGCCGCTCACCTTCATCACCGGCTTCTTCGGCATGAACTTTTTTGAACCTTCCGGTGTCTTGCGCCAATGGACCAGCGACATCGCATTTTTGCTAACGATGGGCGCCATCTTTGCCATGCCGGTGGGTATGTTCATCTACATGAAAAGCCGCACCTGGCTGTAGACCCCTAACCGCCATCAGGCTGTCATCCAAACGCTTGACATAGAACATTCTTTCTGATATCATATACGTTAGAACAATTGAGCGAACAATTAAGGAGACAAACATGATGATGGTCAGGCGATCGAAAGGATTGAGCGAACGGCACCAAAAGATCATGGATCTTTTGCGCAAGAGCGCCGAACGTGGTTATCCCCCTTCCATCCGCGAGATCGGAGAAGAATGCGGCATTTCTTCCACATCGGTGGTCAATTATTACCTCAACCAGCTAAAAGATTGGGGCTACATCGAACGCAACGAAAAGATCAGCCGCAGCATCCGCATTGCGGACCATACCCAAATGGCTGCCAGCCCGCTGCAACAAGCCGCAACCGCGGTTAGCAAAGCCGGCCAGGGTTTGCGCCAAACCGTTGTAGAGGCCGGCGAAGCCATTAGCCAAATGCTGCGCATACCGGTGGTCACCGCCATTGGCGCCAGCCCGCTGACCCCCGGCGGCCAGGAATTTGCCGACCCCGAAAGCACGTTGGAGATCGCCCGCTCGATGATCGGCACCAAGAACACCAGCGACCTCTTCGCCCTCGAAGTACGTGGCAACTCGATGATCGACGCGATGGTCAACGATGGCGACTATGTGATCATGAAGCACGAAAACCACCCAGACCTGATCCGCAACGGCGAGATGGTGGCCATCTATATGCAAGAGACCCAGGAGACCACCCTCAAAAACTTCTTCCGCGAGAAGGACGGCAGCTTCCGCCTGCAACCGGCCAACCCCACCATGCAGCCGATCTTCATCCCCAAGGGCACCCCGTTCCAGATCCAGGGCAAAGTGGTGATGATCGTACGCAAGTTCCCCACGGTTCATTAGCCCAACCCCCGACATTAAACCAAAAACAGCCGCTTTCGCGGCTGTTTTTAAGTTAACGGCGTGATGACATATAATGTAATCAATAAAATGAGGGTACAATAAAGGGTAAAACCACTCGACTTTTTAGAAGGTATTCGTATTGCCTTGGGTCGATAGCATTTCGGATTTTGGTTTTATATACCATGGAACTTCGTCTTATTTGCGAAGTTGGAAAACCAACTCATTTTTAAGGAGGTGGTTCACTTTCAAAAATAATGATCTATGAGTTACCCAGGAACAATGTATTAAAAAGTGTTTAAATTTTTTTTTCAAGGAGAAGAAGATTAATATGAAACAACGTTTGTTTGTACTACTAAGTGTCATGATCATGGCAAGCATGTTGCTTGTCGCTTGTGGCGCCCCTGCCGCCACCGAAGCACCCGCTGCTGAAGCCCCCGCCGCCGAAGCCCCTGCTGCCGAAGCCCCCGTTGCCGAAGCCCCCGCTGCCGAGCCTGTTGAAGTAACCTTCTGGCATGCTTATGGCACCGGCTCTGCTGAAGAGATGGCCTTGGCCAAGCTGCTTGAAGCCGCCGCTGTTGATATGCCTCAGTACAAGATCAACGTACTGCAAATCCCATTCGCTGACATCTACAACAAGTACCGCACCGATGTCGCCGCTGGTGGTGGCCCAGACTTCTTTGTAGCCCCCAACGACTCCCTTGGTGACGATGCCCGCGCCGGCCTGATCGCCGACATCACCGAGCTCGCAAGTGGCAAGTTAGATGGCGTCAGCCAACTCGGTATCGACGGCATGTCCCTCGATGGCAAGCTCTATGGTATCCCCGAATCCCTCAAGGCAGTAACCATGTGGTACAACAAGTCCATGCTGCCCGAAGCCCCCAAGACCACCGATGAATTGCTCGCTGCCATGAAGGCCGGCACCGCTGTTTCCGTAAACTACGGCTGCTACCACATGTACGGCTTCTATTCCGCTTTCGGCGGCAACATCTTCGATGATTCCTGGATGGTTGTAGCTGACCAGGGTACCGGTGTTGTGGATGCCTTCACCGTCCTCAACGAAGCCTATCAGGTTCAGAAACAAGCTGGTTGGGCTATGAATGACAGCGATGGTTTGGCTCCTTTCACCGAGGGCAAACTGGCTGCCATCTTCAATGGTAACTGGGCTATGGCCGACTATAAGAAGGTCCTCGGCGATAACCTTGCTGTTGCTCCGCTGCCCGCTGGTCCTGGTGGCCCTGCCAAGCCTATGCTCGGTGTCGATGGTTTCTACGTCAACCCGAACAGCGCCAATCAGGCTGCCGCCATCGAGGTTGCTCTCTACCTCTCCAATGCCAAGTCGCAGGCTGTTATGATGAATGAAGCCGGCCACGTACCGGTTCGCACCGATGTCACCATCTCCGACCCGTTGATTCAGGGTTTGGTCGATGCCTTCAACGTTGGCGCTACCATCCGCCCGCAGGTTCCTGAATTGGGCAAGTACTGGTCCAACTTCTGTGGTTCCGATTCCATCTACGAAAAGGGTGTAGCTCCTGCCCAGTTCGTTACCGATGCCGTTGCCGGTGCAAAAAAGTAATTTGATCGCGTAGGGAATTAAGAGCGAACAGGAAATCCTGTTCGCTCTTCTCTTAATATTTATGGGCATTATTGAATATAATACGTATTGTCTTTACAAATTCTTAGTTGTATAGGAGCGGCTCGATGACCACCCTAATACCAATAAATAAACCTAAGAAGGCAAATTCCTCCAAAGCACTTTTACCTTATTTCTATCTACTTCCTACGTTTGTGGTAATGGGCATCATCACCTTTTACCCTCTTGTGTATCAGTTGGTCGTTTCCTTTACAGATTTTCAGACCAAGGACCTGCGGCTGGGTCTAAACTCCCCCGTACTCAATTTTATTGGTCTAAAAAACTATATCGATATCCTCACCGCGGGTTTGCCGGTGCAGAATTTTGAATTCGTCAGGATCCTGATCTACAACTTTTGGTGGGCCATCACCAATGTGATATTGCATGTACCCGCGGGCGTTATCATCGCTGTTTTGCTCAATGCGGAAGGGTTGTGGTTCAAGAAAATTTATCGGGCTATTTATATCCTCCCGGTTGTGGTTCCACCCTTGGTGGTAGCAACCGTTTGGCGAAACATCTTTGATGACCAATACGGTGCCATGAACCAATTTCTTACCACGATCGTTCAGTTCTTTGGCGCTACCGATCCCGTTCGCATCCGTTGGCTAACTGAATACGCCCCTCCTATTCCATGGTTGCTGCCAGGCGGCCCATTGCCCAAAGCATACTATGCCATGATGATCGCGAATTTTTGGCTGGGCTGGCCATTTATGACTGTGGTAGCCACCGGCGCGTTACAGAGTATCCCCAGGGACTTGTACGAAGCCGCTGACATTGATGGCGCGACCGGCGTCCAACAGTTTTGGAACATTACCGTACCGCTCCTTCGGCCGGCCATGATTCCAGCCGCAGTGTATGGGTTTACATTATCCTTTAATTTATTTGCTTTTGTCTTCTTCATGACGGGAGGCGGGCCTGCAAGGTCGACTGAAATTTTGGTCACCTTTGCTTACGACCTTGTTCGCAACCTGCGCCTGTATGGCGCGGCGGCGGCCTTCTCGGTGATCATTTTCGTCGTGGGAACCATTGTGTTCCTGATCACCAACCGTATCACACGCGCTACCGAAAGTTATACGGAGAACTAAGCATGGCCACTAACGTAGAACCGAAACAGAAAAACCTGTTGGTAAGGTTCCTTACCATGAACACCAATGGCGCTTCCAGCGGCCGGAGCCTGCCGCTTTGGAAGCAATTGGCGCTTCAGGTCCTGACCTTCGTGATCGGGTTTGAGGTGATGTTCCCGATCCTTTACATCATTACGCTTTCCTTCAGCCCAAAAAGTGAACGCCCCTCCACGCTGCAATTGATCCCTACCGAGTTCTCTTTTCTGGCCTATGGCCAGGTGCTGGATAGGCCAACCGCCAATCCGGTCACTTTCATCGAACTGCTCAAGAACAGCTTCTTTTTATCTTTTGGGGTTGGCTTGGTGGCTCTTTTGGTGGCGGTCACCGCGGCATATGCGTTCTCGCGCTTTAAGTTCAAATTACGCCAGGTGCTTATGGTATTGGTGTTCGTTCCGCTGCTAATGCCCGCCGTTGGCCTTGCAACACCCTTGTACCTGTTGTTGAACAGTTTTAAATTAATGGATTGCGGCGGCGGGGTGTGGGCTTTTAACCCGATCACAATGTGCGAACCCGGCGTAACCGGCAAGCTGCTCTTCAACCTGCGCGATTCGCTTTTAGGTGTTGGCATTGCCATGATCTCAGGCGCGCTGCCATTTGCGGTGTGGAACCTAAAAGGATATTTGGACACCATTCCCTTGGAATTGGAAGAAGCTGCCGCTATCGATGGTGCCGACCCCAACCAGATCTTCTTTCAGATCGTCTTGCCCTTGGCCATACCCCAATTGGCAGTCACATTCTTCCTTGGTTTCATTGGCCACTGGCAAGAGTTCGCAATGTCCTGGCTGTTCCTGACCAAGCCAGACCAATACACCTTATCCATGACGTTATATAACATGACCGGCCAGTACGCCAACAGCATCCCGTGGAATCGGTTCGCGGCCATGTCGGTGATCGTGGCCTTGCCTGTGGCGGTTATTTACATCGCCCTTCAAAAGTATATTACCAGCGGCCTCACTACCGGCGCGGTAAAAGGATAATACAAACGCAAAGGGTGGCCAAACAGCCACCCTTTTTTTATACACACATGAAAAAATATTTTGCCATCATAGTTTTGCTGTTGTTCCTAACCTCCTGCATACCTGCAGCTACCCCTGCATCTGTTGCCCCCATCCCTCAAACGGCAATTCCAGTACAAAGCACCAATACGCCGCAACCAACGCAACCATGGTGGCGCGAGGCCGTCTTCTACGAGATTTTCGTCCGCTCCTTTTATGATAGTAATGGCGATGGCATTGGTGACCTCAACGGAGTCACCCAAAGGCTCGACTACCTGCAAAGCCTGGGCGTCACCGCTATTTGGCTGATGCCGATCCAACCTTCTCCCAGTTACCACGGCTACGATGTAGTCGATTATTACGCGGTGAACCCTGAATACGGCACCATGGACGACCTAAGCAACTTGCTTCAAGAAGCACATTCGCGCGATATTCGCGTCATCATGGACCTGGTCATCAACCACACATCAAGCCAACACCCATGGTTTGTCGCCGCCAATTCCAACGCTGGTTCCCCCTACCACAATTGGTACGTCTGGTCTGATGCAAGTGGGGGGAACAAGTGGTATCAGGGCAACCCCGGTTATTATTACGCATACTTTTGGGAAGGAATGCCCGACCTGAATTTTACGAACCCGGCCGTGACCGAAGAAGTGGAAAACATCAGCCGGTTTTGGCTACATGAAGTTGGCATGGATGGTTTTCGCATTGACGCCGCAAAGCACTTAATCGAAAAAGGGGCCGTTTTAGAAAATACAGCCGAAACACGCGATTGGTTCACAGCATACCTTCAATTCACCAAGACCCTTGCACCACAGGCATACGTCGTAGGCGAAGTGGCAGGCGCCGGCGGTTTGTTGGCCGAATCCTACTCCGATGGCTTGGACCAGGTTTTTAATTTTGAACTTGCAAACGCCATCGTCAACAGTGTTGCCGGGGGTGCAAAATCCAGTGTGGAGAGCGGTTACAAATTTGTGTTAAAAGAGAAACCCGACGGCAATTACGCCACCTTTTTAACCAACCACGACCAAAACCGCGTGAACAGTGTATTGAAGGAAAACGATGATAAGGCCAGAGTGGCAGCCGTGATGCTGTTTACCGCGCCTGGCACACCATTTATCTACTACGGCGAAGAGATCGGCATGCTTGGCGCGAAACCGGATGAGGACATCCTCCTGCCAATGCAATGGACAGACAACCCCGCCAATGCCGGATTTACTACCGCCACACCTTGGCGCGCGCCTCACCCTTCCACCATCAACCGAAACGTACAAACCCAGCAAAAGGATCCTGCCTCGCTACTCAACCACTACCGGGTGTTATCTTCCCTGCGGCGCGAGTATAAAAGCCTGCAAACCGGTTCTGTTCACTTGTTACAAACCGCAAATCCTTATGTTTTTGCCATGCTGCGTGTATTGGGTGAGTAGCCGCAGCCTAACGCATTTGCGGCGGTATAACCGAAAACGGGCCGAT
>SXKT01000077.1 GCA_005778035.1 Chloroflexota bacterium | reverse complement strand
CTGGGAAGGTGCCGTCAACTTTACAGGATCGTGTGAAGGCAGGAATGTGGGAGGTAAGGGTTATGTCGAGTTGACCGGCTATGCTGGAAATCTACCGCTACCATAATTTAATTTGTGTAGCGTTTTATCAATGATCAATTATTTTTAGGAGCAAGAAATGAAAATCGTCTGGCGTATTGTTAAAGTTGTGCTGATTGGACTGATATTAATTGTTGTAGCCTTGGCGGGCACAGTGGCCGCAGATTATGCATTGGGTGCCGAGCGAATTGACCAATTGGCCAACACTACTGTACCCGGGAAAGCAGGTTCACCCGACGTGAAAGCCTATGTCGCGGCACCAAAGGGAAATGGCCCCTTTCCAGCAGTGATCATGATCCATGAATTTTATGGCTTGAACGAATCTATTGTTGGCAAAGCAGATGGGTTGGCAGAAGAAGGATATCTGGTCGTTGCGCCCGACACATTTCGCGGGTCAACAACTACTTATATTCCACGAGCGATCTATCAGGTGATTTCCGCCAGCCCTGAACAAGTCAACGAAGATCTTGATTCAGTCTACGCATGGTTGGAATCCCGCCCTGAAGTAGACAATTCACGAATTGCGATTGTCGGGTTTTGTTATGGCGGCCGGACATCACTATACTATAGCCTGCAAAACCAAAAGTTGGCAGCCACAGTAGTGTTCTATGGTATGCCAGAGACTGATCCGGTTGCTTTGAAAAACCTATCCGGGCCGGTTTTGGGTATTTTCGGTGGCGCAGACCAATCCATCCCGACTGAGGAAGTTAAGGCTTTTGATGCAGCTTTGACAAAGGCTGAAGTCGACCATGAGATCACGATTTACCCTGATCAGCCACACGCTTTCGTCCAGGATATGGCTGGTATCCGTGCCGGTGGCGTCCAAGCAGAGGCCTGGGCGCAAATGTTGGAATTTTTAGATACATATCTTGGCCAGGCCAGGGAAACCAAAATAAGCCCAACCAGCGCCTTCCTGCCCGGCTTTGAATGGCGTTATTATTTGGTATTGGCGTATGAACACTCCTTTGGGATGTCCCACCAGACCCACTAACTTAAGATACATCCATCCGATTGGGATGTTATTTATGGATGGTTAGTTTCAGCGGAAGGAACCCAAGTGGCGAATTAGAAAAAAGTAGCAAAGAAATATGACAAAATAAGAATTTGAAATTACCGTTCCGCAACCAAAAACACACCGGAATGGAATTGAGGCAAACAGGATATTTACTGGATCTTAGGCAATTTGTAACCTTTCGCTCGTTGGGGGGCAACTCCCTTCGTACCAATTTCTTGTTCGAGCTGATCGCTGTCAAAAAAAAGAACCCCTACTTGGGGTTCTTTTATGTTTACTTCATTGCCTCTGCCATACTTACACCGGCCATCATCAGGCCGATCTGCTCTACTGTTGCCTGGTTGCGTTTTACGATCCCCACGATCTTGCCTTCGAACATCACTGCGATGCGGTCTGAGAGGCTGCGGGTTTCATCCAGGTCTTCTGAGATCAACAAAATGGCTGTGCCTGAATCGCGCTGCTCAAGCAATTTTTGGTGGATGTATTCGGTAGCGCCGATATCCACGCCCCTGGTTGGCTGTGCGGCGATCAGGAATTTAGGTTGGCGGGATAGTTCCCTGGCCAGGATCAATTTTTGGATGTTGCCGCCCGAAAGATTTTTGATCGGCGTTTCAATGGTTGGTGTTTTAACCGAATACTCTTTTACAACCTCTCGGGTCCGCTGTTCCATGCGTTTAAAATTCAGGAAGATACCGTGCGTATTTTCGGGAGCGGAGTGATCACGCAGGAACAAATTCTCCTGAACGCTAAATTCGCGGATGGCGCCATCCTGCATACGCTCTTCCGGTATGTATGCCTGGCCTGCCGACATTCTTTGCAACAATGGCATATGGGTAATGTCTTCGCCATCCAACAGTATGGTTCCCGCGCTCGCACGTCTCAAGCCGGTCAGGCATTGCGCTAACTCTCGCTGACCATTGCCAGATACCCCGGCGATGCCCAATATTTCACCTGAGCGGATCTCCAAATCAACGCCACGCAAGGTTTCTGCGTCGCGGTCTCCCATAGCCCGCAAACCAGCAACTTTGATCCTTACCTCGCCTTCAGGGTGATCCTGCAATGGCAACGGTTTTACATCACGGCCAACCATCATCTTTACCAAATCATCGCGGGTAATACCTTCGGTTGACCTGGTACCGATCATTTGGCCATCCCTTAGCACGGTAACCCGATCGCAAATGGCCATTACTTCGTGCAATTTATGGCTAATAAAAATGAAGCCATGGCCCTGGGCAGTGATCTTTTTTAGGATCGCGAACAGATCATTCACTTCTTGCGGGGTCAAGACTGCGGTGGGTTCATCCAAAATAATGATGCCGGCATTTCGATATAATGCCTTGATGATCTCTACGCGTTGTTGCTCTCCAACCGATAGTTGCCAAATATAGGCCGTTGGATCAACCTTGAGGCCATAAAGCTTGGAAAGCTCCAATACTCGCTTCTCAACCAGATCCAGGTCCAACATAGGTTCGCGGGTAGATGACAAACCTAATGCCACATTCTCGGTCACCGTAAGGGTGGGTACCAGCATAAAATGCTGGTGGATCATGCCAATACCAGACCTGATCGCGTCGGCTGGCGAATTGAAGACCAATTCCTTGCCATCAACCAGGATCTGGCCTTCATCGGGTTTGTACAATCCGTAAAGCTGGCGCATCAAAGTGCTTTTACCAGCGCCATTTTCCCCAAGCAAGGCATGAACTTCGCCTGCCTTTACGTCAAAATTCACGTTATAGTTCGCCAAAACACCGGGAAAGCGCTTGACGATATTTCGCATTTCTACAGAAGTGATGCGTGCCTGGGCTGGGGAAGATGAGTTGCTCATTTGGTCACCATTGTTATGATAGGGTTGCTCTCTGGGGGCCCATAAGGCCCCCAGAGAGATGGTTTAGGCTATTACTACGGCTCTACAGTGATCGCGCCAGACTTAATGCCCTCAATTGCGGCTTCAGCGGCGGCTTTTACTTCAGCGGGCAGGTTGTAACCAGCGTTGAAGGTGATCTTGAGGCCGTCATTCTTGAGTTGCAGCACGAAGGTTTCACCACCAAGTTTGCCTTCAGCTTTGTTGGCGATTATCTGTTTGATCATGGCGGACCAATCGTACACCTGGCTGGCGACAACCAATTTGTCGGCCAAAGAAGCCTGGTCAGACTGGGTACCAAACCACATTACCGCGCCATTTTCCTTGGCAGCGCCAATAGAACCAACAACCGACTGGGAAGAACCGGTGAGAACATCGGCGCCAGCGGCGATATGGGTCTTGGCAGCCTCGGTCATCAGGGCTACATCAGAGAAGGAACCGGTCCAGGTCTTGTTGACGGTAATGGAAGGATCGACAGAGGCAACACCTTGTACAAAGCCATCAATGTAGGTTTTAGCATCACCAACTTCAACAGGGCCGGTCACACCAATTTGTTTGGATTGTGAAACCATGGCGGCCATAACACCATTCACATAACCACCTTCCTGGGCGGCGGCGGTGTAGGCATACACATTGGGCAGACCGAAGGTGTTCACATCGGTACCCCAAGCAAATACGGTCTCAGGGAAATCCTTGGCAATTTCTTCAATAGACGCGCCATATTGGGAGCCATGGCCGATGACAATGTCGAATCCCTGGGAAGCGTAATCGCGCAAGGCGGCTGCGGCATCAGGCACTTTGAACATGTTTTCGGAGTACTTGATCTCCATTTTGGCTTCTCCGCCCATTTCCTTTTGCACGGCAACCAGTGCGGAGTACATGGATTGGCTGAACGCCATATCGGTGGTCGCGCTGGGCATTACCACTGCCACGCGTAACGGCTTGGCCGCTTCTTCAGCGGGGGCAGCGGGGGCAGCGGTACCGCATGCTGATAACAGCATCATGACCACAACCAAAACGGACAGAACGGACAATAACTTGCTATTTTTCATTTCTTTACTCCTTGTAAAAGAAATTAGTTTTCGCCCCGGTCAAAGGGCTTATTCAAAGCAGCTGGAGGCCGAATACGGCTCGTAACAGCCACTAACGCCACGATGGTAAGCAGGTATGGCAACATTACAGCAACATCCGAAGGAATGTCCACACCCAAAACTTGCATCCACAATTGGAAGGCATTGACAGTGCTGAACAACAATGCCCCAACCAAAATACCTACTGGTTTCCAACCACCAAAGTACACCAACGCCACCGCGATGAAACCCAAACCGGCGGTTAGGTTTTCCTGGAACAAATTAACCAAGGCGGTAGAGAGAGAAGCCCCGGCCAAAGAAGCCAACACTGCCCCAAATGTAACCGCGAAATATCGAACCTTGATCACATCCACACCCAGGCTATCGGCTGCTGCCGGGTTTTGGCCAACTGCCCTGATCTTTAAGCCCCAGGTTGTTTTTTCAAGAAACCACCAGGCTGCAGGGATGAGTAAAAAAGCTACGTACACAGGCAGGCTGTTCTTGAAGAATATCTCTCCGATCACAGGAATATCTGCCAAAAAAGGAATATCCAGTGGTTTGAATCCCTCGATCGTTTGGACAGAACCAACCAAAACCTTGAATAGCAACGAGGATAACCCCAACCCCAACATGTACAGGCCAATGCCACTGATGCCTTGCTCGGCTCGCATTGACACCGAAATGAACGACATCAGCAAACCCATGGCGATGCCCACCAACATGGCTGCCAGTACCGCAAACCAAACGTTTCCGGTCTTTAGCACCACATAATATGCCATAAACGCACCCACCAACATGATGCCGTCTACGCCCAAATTAACTACGCCAGAGGTTTGTGAAAAAGCCTCGCCGATGGAGGCGAAAATATAGGGGGTTGCCAACCGAATAGCCGAAGTGATGATGCCGACCAAAACAGCTTGTGATAGGACCTGTTCCATTATGACTGCGCTCCATTGGCCTTTTTAGAATTGGATAAACGATTAGCGGCCCATTTTTTTGATAAGTAAGCCGAACCCACTACGAACAAAACCACCAAACCTAACAGCACATCGATCAGCGCGGAAGGCACCTGTACCGCCCGTTGCATTTTGTCGGCGCCTACCAGCAGGCTGCCGAACAACCAGGATGCAGGGATCAGACCCAATGGATGTAATCCGCCAAACAGTGCTGCCACAATCCCAGAGAAGCCATAACCGCTTGTGATTCCTTCCAGCAAGCGATGATGCACACCCATCACCTCGATGGCGCCAGCAAGCCCGGCAAAACCACCTGCCAGCGTTAGTGACAGAGCCTGGTAAAACGGAACATTGATGCCTGAATAACGCGAGGCATCTGGATTGAGCCCAACCGCACGGATTCGGAAGCCGATGGTTGTTCTCCAAAGGAAGATATAAACCAGGATGGCCATGCCAATGGCGATAAAGGTGCCAGTATTAAGCAGCGATTGCGGTATTAACCTCGCCAACCAGGATGTTTCTGGCAATTTTTCAGATTGGGCAAGATAGGTGCCAGCCGCAACCCCCGCCTGATCGATCAAGGGACCACGGACCAGCATGTTCATCAATTGCAACGCGATGGCATTCAACATAACCGTACTAAGGATCTCATTGACCTTAAACCGGGCTTTTAGGTAGCCAGGTATAAACCCCCAAACAGAGCCGGCCAAAAAACTAACCACCAAGGTAGATGGGATCAGCGCCCAGGCTGGCCATTCTTTGAAAGCCAAAGCCCAACTCGTAGCCCCCAAGGCCCCCAATATGATCTGCCCTTCGGCCCCAATATTGATCACACTGGCGCGAAATGCAATACAGATACCCAGGCCTACCATCAACAAAGGTGTTGCCTTTACCAGCGATTGGGTTAATCCGGAGACTGAACCAAATACGCCCACAAAGATGGCGGCATATGCCTCAAACGGATTTACCTGAAGCAACAACAATACCACTGCCCCAATTAGCAAGGCTGTGAACATTGCCAAGAATGGCATGGAGGTTTTTAACAGCAGCTCATCCCATTTTGGCTTTTCTTTGTTCGGTTGCGAGCTTTCGTTCTTTACCACTGTGTCTTGGCTCATTGGTCACTCCAAATTTGGTAGTAAGTGCCTTTAGGGCACTTCAGCTGCGATGCCAGTTAAACCTGCCAGTTCTCCAATATCCGGATGGGGAACACGGCGGATCACGTTGAAAGTGAAAAAACCTGGTACAAAATAACTGAAGGAGTGGTCGACGACCAGGCCTTCCGAAGTATACAAACGCGATTCGAAACAAAGCAAAGACTCAGTGGGGTCGCCGACCATTTTTTTGGCGATTTCTTTATCAGGAAGGCGACGGACAGAGATATCGGTATTTGCATGGCTGATCAAAAAATGGCTTTTTTGAAGCAACAAGTCCAGCACCGATCCTTCAAAATCTTGAATCAAGGAAAGATAACCGTCAGCCTGCTGGGGGAGGACATCCACCAAATATGCGATCGGGCGGCCCTCTGAGACCATAAGCCGTTGTATTTCAGTAACACTGCGCTGTTTTTCGATGGAGAAAATTTCAATCTCATTCTCATCTGCGGCTCGCTCAATCACTTTGAGCCCGTCCATGGATATTTGGAGCCCTTTTCGAACCGCAAGCGAGTTGATGCTTTCCAGTTGCTCCAAACCTGTGTTAAAGATTTGGGAACGGCCAGCTAAAAATGTACCAACCCCGTGGCGCCTCCAAATGTATCCACCCTGCTCCAACTTGGACAAAGCTTCGCGAACGGTAGATCGGCTAACATTGAAGACTTTGGATAATTCCCCCTCAGACAACAACTGTCCGTTCCTTTGCAAGTATTCGTTGTTCGCGAATCCCGTAAGAAGGTTGCTCATTACCTGCGTTGCAAGTGGAACGTTTCGAGTGATCATAGACTCCAGTTGATAGACGTCTGACAAGCCTAATTAAACAGTACCCAGAAAAAGGGCGCAATAACAAATGTCACCTTTTTTAACATTTGGGATATTACAAAATGGAATGCTCGCCTCAATATCAGGCCAGCGAGCTATTCAAACATTCGTCTATATTTTGTCCATATTTTGTAAATGTTATGTGGTATACTATATCTATTAATTTCCAAGGAGAAATAATGACGAACGAATTTCAATTGGCGGGTTATCTGGCCTGGAAAGAGATATGGCGAAACAAAGGACGTTTTTTCTTGGTTAGCCTGGTGATTGCCCTGATCACTCTTTTGGTGTTGTTCATTGCAGCACTGGGAGAGGGATTGGGCAATGGAAACCGAGAGTACTTGAGCAAATTAGATTCAGAATTGATCGTGTTCCAAGAAAACGCCGATTTCGTGATCCAATCCAGCCGGTTGTCACCCAGCAAGGTAAATGCCATCCGCAGGGTCGATGGTGTTGCCCAGGCAGGCAGCTTTGCTTATGCCTCGGCCGCAATCGTTGTCACTGGAGAAGCGGAGCCGGTGAAGATCGCACTGATCGGTTTGGAGGCGAATGAACCCGGAACACCAACTGCCGTCGGCGGCCGTCCATTCCGGCGCAACCTGGCCGATGAAGTCATTATCGATAGCAATACTGCCTACCGGTCGAAGCTCAATGTGGGCGATACATTGGTATTGCGAACCAGCCAGGCAGAAAAAGAAAAAACCTATGATCTCACTGTTGTCGGCATTGCCGAAGGGCAACAATTGGGGTTGCAACCCACCATATTCGTACCCATTCAAACCTGGGAAGAGGTGCGCCCTAAATCTTCTGCCGAAATTGGCAACAATTCCCCCACCCCCAATGTCGCGATCATCAAAATAATGGATGGCTTCACGGCAGAGCAAGTGCGCGCAAATTTGCTGGCTGAGATAGAAAAAATTGAAGCAGGAACCTTGCAGGAAGTGATCGAAGCGCTGCCGGGCTACACAGCACAGCAAAGCACCCTTAATACCCAGGGAGCATTCACCTTGATCATCGGCATTTTGGTGATTGGTGGTTTTTTCCAAATTCAGGTTCTGCAAAAGGTCGGGCAAATCGGCGTTCTTAAAGCCATCGGAACAACGACTCCAACGGTCGCTATCGCTTCGATCATACAAATCGTAGTCATTACAACCATCGGTGTTTTTATCGGCGCACTGCTCACATTCCTGCTTTCTCTCGGGTTCCCACCATCGATCCCGATTGTCTTCAATGGTTTTACATCGTTGATCGCCATTATTGCCCTTATGGCCATTGGACCTTTGGGCGGTTTGGTATCGATCCAGTACGCCATTCGTATCGAACCACTTAAAGCATTAGGGTTATCCTCATGATCACTCCTCCCGCATTACAAACCAAAAGTGTTATCAAAACCTACCAGTCTGATAGTGGCACGATCAATGCCGTGGATTCGGTGAACCTGACGGTAAACGCCGGCGAATTTGTTGCCTTGGTGGGCCCGAGCGGATCCGGAAAAACCACCATGCTATCCATATTGGCAGCCCTGCTTAAGCCCACCAGTGGCGAAGTACTGCTGGATGGCATCGACCAAAGTGGATTGTCTGAGCCCCAGCGGGTAAAACTTAGGCGAGAGAAGATCGGTTTTACATTTCAGGCCAACAATTTGGTGCCTTTTTTATCGGCCCGGGAGAATGTGGAATTGATGTTGAAGTTAAATGGCAGGCTGGACAAGGAAGGCAAAGACAGGTCGGTGGAGTTGCTTACCCGGTTGGGCCTTGGTGATCGCATGAAAAACCTGCCCAGCCAGCTTTCTGGAGGTCAGCAACAACGCGTTGCCATTGCCAGGGCGCTGATCCACAATCCAAGCCTGGTCCTCGCCGACGAACCTACTGCCAGCCTGGATACTGAACGTGCTTTCCAGGTTGTGGAAACTTTCGCCAACCTAATCCACGAGCAAAAAAGGGCGGGCATCATGGTTACCCACGACTTGCGAATGTGCGAATTTGTGGACAGGGTACTGCAAATGCGCGACGGCAAGTTGATCGCCGAATATTCTGGCGCAGACCAGATCAGCAACTTTATGGCAAACACCAGGCATTAGCGCCTGGTGTTTTTTTTTGGGGGGGGGTAAAAATTGGACCTGCAATCCTAACTTATGAGTGTGGCTACCGCGTCCCTGAAAACGTTGGTGTGGTAGTTCACATCCGCTTCGGTAGTATCAGCAGAAATGAGCGCCATGTTGTGGAATGGAGTGAGCAGTATGCCGCGATTAAGAGCATAAAGATGCATAAACCGATCCAATTCGTGGTCTTCAGCAGCCGCTGCTTCTCCGCCATTGCGGGGGGCGCGCGGATGGAACCAGTATTCTGACCGGTTTCCGAGCCTTTTTACGATCCATGGCAAGGAGAACTCCACGATCACAGATTCTACGCCCTGGGTGAATTTCTCTTGCAGGGAGATCGCTTTTTTGTAAAAATCTTCCGTAAGCACTTCGGTGAGGGTGGCCTTCATGGCAGCAATGGAGAGTGCGTTGCCAGCCAGGGTACCACCGATCCCGCCGACATCCGAGGTATCGCGGTCCAATATTGCCTCGAACGCATTGGCTACATCATCAGAAAAACCATAAACGGCGGCCGGCACACCACCGGCGATCGGTTTGCCGATGGTCAAGAAGTCGGGTTGCAAATTTGCCTGCATGGTATAGCCGCCTGGGCCGGCGCAAATGGTATGGGTTTCATCAATAATGAGATACGTGCCATACTTGCGGGTTAATTTGCGAAGCCACTCGTGAAAATCGGGGTCGGGATGGATGATCCCAATATTGGTCATCACCGGTTCCGCCAATACCGCGGCAACATCTCCCGCGGAAAGCGCGGTTTCCAATGCTGCCACGTCGTTAAACTCCACCACTTTGGTGGTCTCACGCGGGTCGATCGATGGTCCCAAATTGTTCTTTCGCGGGCCTGGCGTCCCTTCCTCGTCAAGGGATATGAAGGCTTCGTCGACCGAGCCATGGTAACAATAATTGAAAACCAAAACCTTTTGCCTGCCGGTGATGGTACGTGCCATCCGCAAGGCAAACCGGTTGGCGTCTGTTGCCGTTAAGGCAAATTGCCATTTTGGCAAACCAAAACGCCTTTGCAACTCTACGCCTACCTCGATCACATCCTTATAGGGCAACATCAGGGTGATCCCCTTGGCTGCCTGTTCGGCAATGGCCCTAATGGTGGCGGCCGGCGCGTGGCCAGTCATTGCACCGGTGTCTCCCAGGCAAAAATCGATGTACTCATTTCCATCTACATCGGTGAACCTCGCGCCACCAGCTTTTTCCACAAAGATCGGAAAGCTGCCTGCCCACCGGATCATCCAAAGCATCGGTACCCCACCAAACAAGGATTTCTTCGCTTCCTGGTAAAGGGCGAAGGACCGTTGGTGATTTTTGTGGAATAAGGCTTCCTCCTGTTGCAAAAGCAACTGAAGTTTTTCTCGGTTGAAGGTCATGATCAGCTAATATACCTTGCCCAATGCGGCGGCGAAAATATTCAAACCGTCGTGGATCTGCTGTGAAGAGACATTTAGCGGCGGAATCCAGCGGATCGTATTGTCATAGGTGCCGCATGAAAGCAACAACAAACCTGCTTCTTCTGCCAGGGTAATGATCTTCTTCACAGAACCTTTATCAGGCTTGTTATGGGCATCAACAAACTCAGTCCCTATCATCAAACCCAATCCCCTAACATCACCAATAGCGGGGAATTGTTCTTGCAACTTTCGCAAGCCGGCCACCAGTTGTTGGCCGCGTTCTGCGCTGTTGTCGATCATCTTTTCCGCTTTCATGGCCTTTATGGTGGCTACACCGGCGGCCATTGCCACCGCGTTGCCCCCATAGGTGCCACCATGCGAGCCGGTTGGCCACTTCTTCATCAAATCCCTGTTGGCAAAAACGCCCGAGAGCGGCATGCCTGATGCAATACCCTTGGCAGCAACCAGGATATCGGGGACCACATCAAAATGCTCCAACGCAAACCACTTTCCTGTGCGGCCAAAACCACTCTGAACTTCGTCGAAAACCAACATGATCTGATGCTTATCGCAAATTTGCCGTAAACCTTTGAGGAAGGATTTCGGCGGGGCAACATACCCCCCCTCGCCAAGCACCGGCTCTACCAAGATCGCGGCAACATCGTGCGGGGCGATCTGGCTCACCAATAACTCCTCCAAGGCAGCCAACGCAAATTGTGAAGCCTTTTCTTCTTCCATTCCCAAACGGAATGCGTACGGAAATGGGGAAACATAAACACCAGATGGCAATACCTGGCTTACACCCTTGTAACCGGTTTTTGAGGTAGTAAGGGCCATGGTTTGGCCCGTGCGCCCGTGGAACGAACCGGTAAAGACGATCACCGCCTGGCGTTGGGTTACAGAGCGTGCCAGTTTAATTGCGCCTTCAACCGCTTCCGCGCCGGAATTTGAGAAGAAGAAACCATCAATGGAAGGCGGTACGATCTGCTTCAATTCCTCGATCAGCTGGAGCATGGGCTGGTGGACGACGATATTCGCCTGAGCATGAAGGAATAAACCCGCTTGCTCTCGAATGGCAGCAACTACTGCAGGATGGCAGTGGCCAGTGTTGGTTACCCCAATGCCGCAAGTAAAATCCAAATATTTGCGCCCATCCGTCGCGTAAATGTACGAGCCTTCAGCCCGCTCAGCCTCGATTGGGAAGATGCGAGACCAAACGGGAGACATATTTGGAAAATTGTTAGTGTAATTATCGGTATACATGTTTGGCCATTTTCAATGCCGTTTAAATTTCGGCAGTCCAGGCCAGGTCGAGAGCTGCCAGTGTTTCGGGCTTAGGCACTCCATCCTCGGTCCATTCAGCCAAACGGTAATATTCATCGATCGCGGCGTCAATTTGGCCTTTATCCATTGCCACATTGGCTGTGGGGCCTTCACCTTTAAGGGCGCGATAGAACTTTTTCGGCAATTTGTCATCTTTGCGGGTAAGGCCTTCGCGGTGGTTGAAAAGGCGCATCAGATTAAGGCGGCGGGCACCCACTTTCATCAACTCTTCCACGGTTACGTTCCAACCTGTTGCGGCGCTTAACAACCTGGCAGTGTCGGATGGCCCATAAAGCGTCCAAGCCGGCCCCCAAACAAACTGGCACAATTCAGCGCTATCCAGCATCGAGTAGAACAATTCGGTGAGATAGGCAAACTTCACCTTTTCTTTTCCCAAAGACAAAGGTTCAAGTGTTTCTTCCAAACCCAATTCGCCCAAACGCTGCATATAAAGTTCCGAGGCGATCCCTTCTTCGATCATCCAGTCGTGCTCGCTGGATTGATGGTCGGCGCCAAAAGGATTGACCGCATAGATCAGGCCGAGGGTCTTTTTTGCCTGGGGCATATGCGCGGGGGATTCAGCACCCTTGACGGTGGTCAAGTATTCGTCAGCGCCATTTCCCCAGGCCGCCGCGGCCCGCTCTGAGCCTTGGCCAAGCAAGCGCCCAAAGGGGGTAGAAGCGGTTACGATCTCATCCAACACTTGCAGCATGGCATCTGAATTGCCAAAACGGAGGTCAATCCCTCCGGTCACTTTTTGGTCGATCACACCATTCTCATAACATTCCATCGCAAACGAAATGGTAGCGCCACAAGCGATGGTGTCAACGGCATATTCATTGCAAATCTGGTTCGCGCGGGAAACAGCCGCCAGGTCTTTGATGCCACAGTACGAACCGAAAGTGCCGATGGTCTCATATTCCGGCCCGCCGTAGCGCGCATCCACCTGATATTTGCCTTCCAACTCTACTGTGCGCTTGCAACGAACAACACAAGAGAAACAAGTGTCGCGGCCTTCCTTATCCTGATTGCCTGCTTTGGCCCCTCTGAGGTAGTTGTCGTATAAATTTTCACCACTCAGATCATCCGAAAATTCAAATGCGCCTTCGCTGTAGTTTCGGGTGGGCAACGTACCCATGCTGTGCTGGGGGCTGACCACGCTGGCGGTACCATATTTGGCCAAGCCAGCCATATCGCCATTCTCTGGCAATCGAATTGGTCCTTCCTTGCTCAAGGCTCCAAGGGCTTTCAGATCGAACACTTTTGGTTTTTCTTTACCGCGCACAACAATGGCACGCAAATTTTTTGAAGCCATCACCAAACCCATGCCAGTTCTGCCGGCGTTGCGGTTGGCCATACTCAACAAGCTGGAGTAGATCACCCCTTTTTCGGCAGCCGGGCCATGTTGGAAAACTTCAATATTATCGTCGCCGACCTCTGCCTTCAAAAGATCTTCTGCTTCGCCGGTCTTTAAACCGCCCAGGCTGGCAGCGCTGCGTAATTCCAGCTTATCATTGGTCACCAAAAGGTATACCGGCTTTGCAGAACGGCCCTTTATAACAATGCCGTCATACCCGGCGAATTTTAGTTCGGCAGGGAAAAAGCCGCCGGCTTGCGAATCTCCGATGCCGTTGGAGATCGGTGATTTGGCGTTGACATTAATGCGGCTTTGCCCGCTTATGGGCAGGCCAGTGGTTACACCTGCCATCAGGGTCAGTACATTTTCCGGCCCCAAAGGGTCAGCTTTGCTGGGCATTTCCCGTAGGATGTAATACAAACCCATCGCTGAACCGCCCAAATATTTGCGGTAAAAATCCTCAGATGGGTTTTCGACGACAATTTTGCCAGCGGAAAGGTCTACATGGATGATCTTGCCTTGGTAACCAAACATTTATGGAGTCCTCCAATTTTTGGAATATTCTGATTATATTAAAGAACAACCAAATAGACAAATCATTTTTTCCGTTACGGAATCAAATCACATGATTTCTATCTGATATGGAAAACCATAGGCCGCCATTTTGTCCATAAATGGTTCCGATGGAAAGGCTTCGGGAACCAGCACACCTTTGCCAGCCCATGCCCCGCTTTGGATCAGGTCCAACGCGATCACCGCCGAGAAGGCTGTTTGGGCTACAACGGCCTGGCAGCCCCATTTTTGCATACATTCGGCATTATCTGCAACCTGATACATATAAATTTGCTTTTCCGCACCGTCTTTTATGCCTTTGATCCATGTTCCGGCGCATGTTTTACCGCTCATTTTTTCTCCCAGCAGTGCCGGGTTGGGCAGGCAGGCGGCAACCACATCGCGTGGGGCTACCATCACCCCTTTCACATTGATCTTGTCTTTATTATCCAGGCCAAGCATGTGCAAGGTTTTTAGCACCTGTATAAATTGGTCTCCGAGCCCATACTTAAATGTGACCCTTTTACAATTAATGTAGCGGGGGATCATCAATACTTCTTCATGTTCAACATTGACAACTTCCACAGGGCCAATGCCGGCGGGGAAATTAAACACTTCCGGCTCGGAAAAAGGCGCCGTGGTGAACCATCCCCGTTCTTTTTCCCAGATCACTGGCGGGTTCAGGCATTCCTCTATGGTGGTCCAAATGGAAAAATTAGGCGCAAAATCGTATCCCTTGATCTCTATGTTTGCCCCATCCCGAATTCCGATTTCTTCGATTTGGTCAAACAGATGGTCTTGTGCATATCGCGCAAATACATTGGCCATGCCAGGTTCCACCCCCAGGCCTAAAATGGCCAATAACCCTTTTTCTTCCCATTGGCTTGTTTTGGAAAATTGGTAATCGCCCAGTTTTTCACCACATTGCTCAAACGGTTTGGTTGGGTGCGGGCTCGAAAGGGTCATTGCCATATCAAGGTATGTGCAACCGGAATTGTATGCGGCGTCGAAGATGGTTTTGTTGAAGATCGGGTCGACGGCATTCATGATGATGCCTGCCCCGTATTTGGCCACCAATGCCTCAATAGCGGCCTGATCGGAGGCATCGATCTTTTCAGGGATAAAACGGGAACCATCACCCAATTTACGGGCTATATCGGTTGCCCTTTCCAGGTTGTAATCTGCCAATACGCACAATTCTGCCCAGGGTTTGTCCTTCAACATCACCGCAAATGCTTCGCCTACACCACCAACACCTACCAATAAGATCTTCATGGCCTTCTCCTATTGGTGTGGACGCCCCGGAATTTTTTAGTAGTAGATCTCTTTTTCGATCTTCAAATGGACGAAGGTTTCCGATTCGCGCACACCATCGACTTTGTATAATTTTTCCGTCAGGAACTTGAGCAGGTCTGAGTGGTCCCGGCAGACAACCTCTGCTATGATGTCAAAACGGCCGCTAACAACAATAAGGTAAATCACCTCGTCAAATTCAGCGACTTGTTTTGCAACTTCCAGCAATTTTTCGCCATTGGTACGGATCCCGATCATGGTCATCGCCGAGTAACCCATATTTAATGGGTTCGTAATGGCGACCACCTTGATCAGCCCCAACTGCACCATCCGATTGTAGCGGATCCGGATCATGCCGGGCGAAACTTTCAATTGCTCGGCGATCTGGGCAAAAGCGATCCTGCCATCCTGGCGCATCGCTTCCACAATATAGCGGTCGGTCTCGTCCAGCTCCACTTTTCCAACATTCCCGATTTTAACGTCCATTTGAATATTTTATTCCTATTATTTATAAATATCAAGGTTTTTATAACGCATACGCTGTATTTTCTGCTTTTTGCTGCGTAATCAAGAAAAAAGGGCAGGTTTCCCTGCCCTATTCTTTCGTAACTATTCGCCTTTGACCTCGGTCCAAATTTTATCGTACAAGGTGGTGGCATCCCCAACATCAGTGATCTGATGAGCGGCAGTGACTGCCTCAGCAGGTGGATTGGTGATATTGGAATTGGCGAACGGCTCATAAATATCTGGGTGATTTGCTTTGGCAAATTCCATTGCGGTGGTGACGGGGTTTAGGTACGGGAAGTCTCGCAACATCAGGAAGAACATATCACCCTGCATTGTGTAGTTGATCCAGGCATACACAGCATCGGTGTGCGGCGCGTTAACCGGAATGGCGTAATTATCTTGCCATATGATGGTACCTTCGCTCGGATAGGCAAACTCAAAGGCCGCGTTTTCCTGGTCGGCGGTATAGGCTTCACCGGTCCACACAACACCCAAATCTACATCACCTGCGATCAGGGCGGTTTTTGGGCTGTTGCTATCAAACAACTTCACATTTGGGATCAATTCAGCCAGCTTGGCCTTGGCTTCCTCCAGTTGGGCTTCATCGGTAGTATTTACATCATAGCCAAGCGTCAATAAGGTCATGCCGATCACCACGCGGGAATCATCCAGCAGGACGATCTTGCCGGCGTATTCTGGTTTCCAGAGGTCGGCATAGGAGGTAGGAGCGGACACTTTTTCGGAATTGTAAACGATCGCGTCCAAACCACCTTCGTAGGGCAGGGTGTACTCATTGCCTGGGTCAAACGGCAAATTCATATACTTGGGATCAAGGTCACCCATGATCGAAAGTTTGGATTTATCCAATTTTTGCAACAGGTTGTTGCGGATCATCAACGCGACGATATAGTCGGTGGGTTGTACAAGGTCGTAAGCGGAACTTCCCGAAGACAGCTTCGCGTACATTTCCTCATTACTTGAATATTCATCATGGTTGATCGTTACACCATAAACATGCTCATAGCATTCTTTCCACTCAACCGGGATGTATTCCGTCCATACAAACAAATTGAGTTCCTTGGATGTCACTTCCATTTTGTTTTTTGGCTCGGGGCAAACAAAACCAGTAGAAGTGGTAAATGCTTCTCCATCGGTGCTTGCCTCAGGGGCAGCACTTCCGCAAGCCGAAAGCACCATGGCACCCAGCAACAACATTGAAACAATCGTCCAGATTTTGCTTTTCATTTTTTTCTCCTTATAACGAATGAAACAGGGATCCTAATTCTTTTTATCCCTGTTTTGCAACCACTGAATACTGATCACTGCAAATAATACAACCATGATCCAAATTGTGGACAAGGCATTGACCTGTGGGGTTATGATCCGGCGCAACAAACCGAAAACGTAAATGGGCAATGTCGTGGAGCCTGGCCCATTGGTGAAGAAGGTGATCACAAAATCATCCAACGACAACGTGAATGCCATCAGCGCGCCACTTAGCACGCCGGGCAAAAGCATTGGCAATGTAACCCGCCAAAAGGTCACCAATTCGTTGGCGCCCAAATCCATCGCAGCTTCTTCAAAGGATTGGTCCATCCCTTGCAAGCGTGCCCGAACAACCAGGGTAACAAATGGCACGCTAAAGGCAATGTGCGACACAATGACTGTGAACAAGCCGAGGCCCAATCGATCATCGCCCTGCAAGCCGAAAACACCATTTATAAGGGTAAAGACCTGGCTGAAAAATATCAAAATTCCGATACCCATCACGATCTCGGGGATCACGATCGGAATATACAAGGACAACTCTGAAAAAGATTTAAGCTTGAACTTGTAGCGTGTCAGTGCCAAGGCTGCCAAGGTACCGATCGTGGTTGAAAACGCGGTGGAGATCAACGCAATGGAAAGTGTGTTGGATGCGGCATTGCGAACTTCACGGTTCTTGGCCAGTTCGCAGAACCAATGGAACGGCCCGCAAGGGCTTTGCACCACATTGCTTCCTTCCATTTGCACCGGCCCAAACCTGGTTATCACTCCTTCAAACATGATGTTGGTTTTAGAGGCGTTGAAGGAATAAATGATCAGCACAAATATTGGCAGGTAGAGAAAACTGTAAACCAAAACAGTCATTACACGGATATAGAGCGAGCGTTTGTGCGGGTTCATCCGATCACGATCTCCTCGCCAAATCCAAATTTTTTGGTATAGAAGTAGGTCACTATCAATGTCATCACCATCAACACCAGTGAAGCGGCACTGCCAAATGTTGGGTCGCGCGCATCCAAAAATTGGCGCTGGATCAGGTTGCCAACCAGGATCACTTTTTGTCCGCCAAGCAGGTCCGAAACGATAAAAGTACCCATGACCGGGATGAATACCAGGATGGTGCCGGCAACCACGCCGGGCATGGAGAGTGGCAAGGTTACCCGCAAAAAGGTATGGATCGGGTGCGCGCCCAGGTCTGCCGCTGCCTCGTAGAGGGAGTTATCGATCTTTTCCAGGGAGGTATAAATGGGCAGGATCATAAATGGCAGAAATTCGTACACCATGCCAACCAACACAGCACCGGGGGTATACAACATTTCAATTGGGGTAAAAGGCAGCCCAAGCAAGCCTGCCAGCCAACCCACAAAGCCATTGATCACGCCCTGGGTACGCAGGATCATCATCCACGCGTAAACCCTGATAACAAAGTTGGTCCACAGAGGGACCAGGACCATCATCAGGAACATATTGCGGCGCTCTGGCCGGGAACGGGCGATGAAATAACTGAGCGGATATGCCAGCATGATCACAAAAAAAGTGGTCTGAAACGCCAAGGTGACCGATTTCCACAAAATTTGTATGTAGAGTGGATCAAAACATGTGGCGGCGCCTGTATCACAGTTGGTGGAATAGCCCATCAAACGGGCGTAATTTGCCAATGTAAAGGTGTAAATCACGCCGCCATCGGGGTCTCGCCGGCCAAAGGAGATGATCATCGTGAGCAGGAGCGGGATGATCAACAGGCCGATCATGATCACCAAGGTTGGTGAAACCAGCATTAGCCCCTGTAGCGATCGATTTTGTCGAATTCTATCAAACATAGCCACTCCGTTATTCTGCCGGCAACACAAGCGCGTTTTCAGCCATGATGGTAGCAAAAGCTTTTACCTCACCCTGGTGGTACGCGCGCGGGTCCAAAGTTGAGATGTGATTCTGCTCCCAGATCTTGATCTTCTGCTGATTGGCTTTCACTTCCAATCGGGTATCAGAACCGATATAGGCGGAATTGGTCACCGAAACCTCGAAGCAATTGTGGGCAAGGATACAACTTTCTGCCAGTCGGATCTTTTCTGGACGCACCGAAACGACCACTTTGTCCTTGGGCCAAAACTGCTGGTCGCTGGTACCAAGCAACTCATTACCCAGGGCAGGAATAAAGACATTGATCTTGCCGTTTTCCGCCGACACTACCTCACCCTCAAAGAAATTGGTATCACCGATAAAATCGGCCACAAATTTACAATTTGGCCTTTCATAGATCTCAATCGGTGAACCCACCTGCAGCACTTTACCATG
>SXKT01000076.1 GCA_005778035.1 Chloroflexota bacterium | reverse complement strand
CGGTGGTCGGTTCATCGGCGATAAGCAGGTCTGGTACGCAGGCAAGGGCCATGGCGATCATAACGCGTTGTGCCTGGCCACCCGATAACTCATGCGGATAGGCCTGGGCTCTTCGGGCAGGGTCAGGGATGCCGACCATCTTGAGCAATTCTATTGCACGCTCAGCGCCTTTTTCTTTGCTCATATTTTGGTGGATGCTGAGAACTTCGGAGATCTGATCTCCGACTTTAAAAACTGGATTGAGCGCTGTTTGCGGTTGTTGGAAGATCATTGAGATCTTGTTTCCGCGCACATTAATCAATTCATCTTCAGTGGCTGTGACAAGATCCTTGCCATCGAACAGGATCTGGCCAGAGACGATCTTGCCCGGCGCGCTGATTAGGCGCATGATTGAGAGCGAAGTGACGCTTTTCCCACAACCCGACTCTCCTACCAACCCCATCACCTCTCCGGGATTGACGTAGAAGTTAACGCCATCTACCGCTTTCACAACCCCATCTTCAGTGTAAAAATAGGTTTTGAGATCTTTTACTTCGAGAAGGGGTTTTTTTGTCTTTATCTCGGCCACAATATACTCCTGTTCGGAATTGGTTCAACAATTATACAATGCAAACAAGGAATCGCACCTCTTTTACTCATTTACATCGCAATCATTGCCGAACCGGTAAAATTCTATCAAGTATACGCTGTTTTCGGAAAGGCCATCCAACTTGGGTGCACACACATCTGGCTTTGATACAACGATATTCAGCTTTTGAAACAATGCCAATGCGGGCAGATCATTTGCAAAAACTTGCTGGGCGCTTTTGGAAGCCGTGCTGGCTACATCGTCTACACCCGCATGGTTGGTTGCCTGTCCGCACAATTGGTCAAAATCAGGGTTGGAATAACCGGAGATATTTGTGCCCGTCCATTTATTGCTTATGGCAGGGATCTGGCTTGAAATAAATTGTGAACACCCTGATGTACCATCTGGGAAACCAGCCGCAACCTGAAGCAAGTCAAAATTCTTGCCGAACAAGGGGCTATTGGCCCCATCATCATAAAACTGCTCTGCCGAAAGATATTGTTCATCCACCCCAATGCCACACTCCCACAAGGAGGATGCGACAATTTGGCCGATCTGTCTTCTCTGCAATGTATCCAAGGTGACGTAGCGCAATTCCAATGGCATCCCATTCGGTATCCCATCCACACCGGAGGAAACCCTTGGGGTGCCCTGATCGTTATCCGGATCTTTCCATCCCGCTTCATCCAACATCCGTTTTGCGGTCAGTGTATCATGGCCATATTGGGCAACGTCTGCCGTGAAATCGGCTGCCCCTGGAAGAATATATGTATAGATCGGTTCTGCCAAACCTTGCGTCACTTGTGAAACCAATTTTGGCCGGTCCAAACAATAGGCGATCGCTTGGCGCATGGATGGATTGGCAAGCGGGTCCTGCTCTTGCAGGGTACCGCCACGGGGTGTTGTAGCCTGGTCGCCTTCCCGAAAGAACAAGTATTCAACCATTGGCCCGCCCGAAATTTGCGCCCTTGCCAAGCCTTGCTCCTGTAGCTTTAACACCAAACTAAGTTCGCTTTCCAGGTTGACAGATGGATCGATCAGATCACAATTTCCCGCAATAAAACCGGCGACAGCCTCTTGCGCAGAATTCGTGAAGAAAAACTCTACTGCCTCAAATGGCGCGGGCGATTGGGATTCCCGAAAATAATTTGGGTTTCGAACCAAACGGATCATCTCTCCATCGACCCACTCATCGAAACCATATGGGCCCCACCCCAGCGGTATATACTCCCCAGCCCCCAGCAATGCAGCCGGATCATTCTCGGACAGGTAATGGGTTGGCATGGGTGGCACCAAAACCATGGACGGCACAACATTCATGTATCCCGGTAAACCCCACCACTGAATCGTGTTGTCATCCACTTCTTCATAAGACAAGGTCCGCTGGGTAATGTAAGTGTTTTTTGGTGTCGAGGTCTTTTTTGCCAGTTCAAAACCATACAGGTAATCCGCGGCTTCCAATGGTTCTCCATCCGACCACTCAATACCATTGGAAAGGTGAAAGGTCATCGCTACCTGGTCCATTTGCAGGTCTGTCTGCCCGCCATAACTGACAACACAAGATGAATCTCGGCAACCAGATGGGAATATGCTAACTCCACTTTGCAGCTTAATGACATTTCCGGTGCTATCTACCACCAGATCGCCCTTTTTGATTCCAACCGGAACAACGATCAGATCTTCGTTCTCGGTTGTTGGCAAGGTATCCAAGATCACCGGCACAGGCACGCCGTTCTCAAGTTGGATCGGACCATCATATATGGCGCTTAGCACCGCTTTTGCGCCACGGTTAAGCTCACCCAACGGGTAGAGGGAATTAGGTTCCTGGCCAAGGCATATCCTTAGGGTCGTGTCCCTTTCTGTAGCAGCAACCTGTTCTGGCTGCACTGGCAGCGAGGGAAGCTGGGTTGCCACAGGAGGTACAACTTCCACAGTAGGCGATAGGGATGCGTCCCCACAACCCGCAATTACGAACGCAAAAGTACCAAATATAACGGCCAAGGTTGACCGCAAGAGAAACCTCACCATTTTTTCAATCCTTTGACCACAATTATGGATAACACGATCAATATGATCATACCAAGTACTGCCATTGTTCGCACATCTGGCGATGAAGGCGCTCCGTTTGAATCCTGGAGTGCAGCTTGCTGCATAGCCGGTGTTGGGGTACTTATCAAAGCAGGCACCATTGTAGTGGTAGGCGTGATCGAGAAGGTCGAATCTCGGTTGATGATGATCTTTTCCGCCAACATTTTTGTCAGGTCACTGTCCCCACTCCAATAACCGTTTTGGCGCAGCAGAAATGCGGTAATACGCCAATACTCTGCCTCTTTTAGGATACCCGGAGTTTGAAACGGCATTTGCTGTTGGATATACGCCTTTAGTACCGCACCATCTGGGAAGCGCATCAGCGCGCCTGGCCCCACAAGGGCGGGAACATACCGTGGAATGGTCCAACCGTTGGGGTAGGGTCGATTTCCATGGCAACCAGAATTCCAGCAAAATTGGTCCTCGGTGGGATATTGCTTCCGAAACTCGTCGGTCAAGCCTTGCGCCTGGTCTCCATGGCAAGGTGAGCAATAAAGCCAATAATCCTGGGCGCCTTTGTCGGCCATTACCGGGTTGGCTGGCATCGTTGGTTTGGCAAGCCGGTCTATGGTAGGTGTTGGTTTTGGGTCTTGCGCCAAACTGGCCGCGGCAACAAAATTCCCTTGGGTTACTGCCAATAAGATTGACAATAACCCAAGGGAAAAGAGAACAAGGATAAACTGGTTTTTACGCAACAAAACTACCGTTTAGCTGCGGCCGCGCATTCTTGGGTCCAACACATCTCGCAGGGCATCGCCGAGCAAGTTCCAACCCATCACGAAAAATACCAACGCCAGACCTGGCCAAACCACAATGTACCAATATTGGTCAAGCGCGGTGATCCAGTTGCGGGCAAAGCTAAGCACCTGCCCCCAGTCTGCGTAACCGGTCTCAGTACCGATCCCCAGGAAGGAGAGTGCGGCAAAACCAAGAACAACATCGCCGATGGCCAAAGAGGCCAACACCAAGGTGGGGAAGATGGCATTGGGGATGATGTGGCGGAAGAGGATACGGCTGTCTTTTACACCAACGACCCTTGCCGCCATAATGTAATCTCGTTCCTTCACCGAGAGGATATCACCGCGGATGATACGGGCATAACCCATCCAGCCAAACGCGATCAGGGCTGTCATTACCGGTATAAGGCTTTTACCGATACGGGGAGTCAGCACTGCCGCCAAGATCAATGCGGCCAGCAAGCTGGGCAAGATCATCAAGACCTCGATCAGGCGCATCATCAGGTTATCGACCCAACCCCCATAATAGGCGGATATTGAGCCGTAGATAACACCCAAAATGAGGGTGGCAACGGTTACCAAAAGACCGGTGTAAAAGGCTGTTCGGACACCCCAAATCACGTAGTAGAAAATATCATACTGGCCTTCGGAGGTTCCCATCAAGTGAACCCACTCTTCCTTGCCGGTAAGGGGGGTATACCAAAATGGCACAGGCGGTTTATTGCGGCGCCATTCAGTGCCCATTGGCTTGGGATCGGCGCTAAATCCATCGCGCGGGATCATATATGGGTCCTTGTCTGGTTTTACCGGCGGCGCGATCACCGGTGCCAATAATCCAATCAGAACATAAATCATGATCAGGCTAAGGCCAATGATGGAAGCAGGTGTTTTTAGCAGCCCCAGCAAAATGCGGTAATTTTCGGGTCCAACAAATTTTTCAAACCAGCCGATCTTGCGGGTAGAAAGTGTCGCGGTGAGCAGGCTATTATCGCCAGAAGGGATCTGTTCAGTCATTTTCTTTTCCTCCTACGATAAGCGTACGCGCGGGTCTACCACGGCGTATAGGATGTCTACGATCAGGTTGGCGATGATTAAAATAAAGCCGATGAAAATGGCGAAGCCAAGCACGGTCACCACATCAAGGTTGACAGCCGCGCGGGCAGCAGCTGAACCGATGCCTGGATAATTGAACACGGTCTCTGTGATGGTTACACCCCCCAACAAACCTACTACCGAAAAGCCAGCCAGGGTGATCACCGGGATCATCGCGTTTGGCTGGGCGTGTTTGTAGATCACATCGTTCTCGCTTAGTCCTTTGGCGCGGGCGGTTGTAACATACTCCATGCGAAGTGTCTCCAGCATGGAGGAACGGGTAACCCTCAGAAAGGTTGCCCAGTTGATATAAGACAGAGTCAGGATCGGCAACACCATGTGGGAGATGGCGTCCAGGAATATATCAAAGCGGCCATTCAGTAAAGCATCGAAGGTAACCAATTGGGTGTACCTTGTAAACTCAGCGCTGGATACAACAGCGTTGAAATCATCGCTGAGCCGGCCTGGAGAGAACCAACCCAAGTTCGCGTAAAAGAACATTAGCACCAACAGACCAAATACAAACGTCGGAAAGGAGGTACCGATAATGCTGAACATACGGGCAGCCTGGTCAAAAAAACCATTGTGATGAACTGCCGATTGAACCCCCAGCCAAATACCTACCAAGATCATGGGGGCGATCGTCCAGATGGTGAGGTCTACCGTATTTGGGAACCTGTTGGCGATCAGCTCATTGACGGGTTGTGAGGAAGTTCTGGAATACCCAAAATCTCCGTACACAATACCACCAGACCGCACACCGGTGATCGGGTCATTTACACCCACGAGCCATCGCCAATATTGCTCGTAGAAAGGTTTATCGAGGCCGTAACGCTTGATGATACCGTCCACCGCTTTTTCATTTTTGGGGAAATCACGGACATATAGAGCAGTCCGTTCGATGGGCGAAAGTAACTGGAGCATCAAAAAGATGATCACTGTGACGCCAAACAACAGAACGGGTACGAGCAATAGACGTCTGATGATGAATGTTGTCATTCGAAATCCTTATCGGTTTTTTTGAATTTCGGAGGATCTTTGAACGGGGTCGCCGATCAAGGACGCTCTGAAACCCAAAAAAGGGGTTGTCAGGGGCGCTTTCGCGCCCCTGACAGTGACTACAAGGGAATTTAGTCCTTGTAGATGGTGTAGTAGTAGAAGCCGGGGTAAATCGGGTTGGTGACAACACCCTGGACATAGCGTTGAATGAAGCCATGGCCGGTAGCGAGCACCAAGGGGGTACCAACGGCAAGATCGTAATACAACTGGTTGAAGCCCTTGTAGATCTCAGCGCGCTTGGCGGGATCAACTTCAGCAACACCAGCGTCGAGCATGACCTTGAATTGGTCCTTGACTTCCTGGGGCAGGGATTGGCGACCGCCGTAGGTACCGGTGGTGTAAGGTTGGTACCAGTTGTGCGGGTCGTGGATGTCCTCAAGCCAGCCGCCGGTCATGAGGGGCAGCAACTTGGCGCGCTGGGCGCGGAGGTAAGCAGCCCACGGCAGACCAAGGGTCTCGACCAGGAACAGTTCGTTAACCTCAGAGAGGTTGGCGGCCAAGATCTCGGCGATGGTTTGGCGGGTGTTGTTACCCTGGTTGTAGGCCATCTGAACGCGGAAGCCAACTTCCCAAACAGACTTGCCATCTTCAGATTTGAGGGTGGAGGCCTGGAACTCTTCAGCACACTTCTCGAGGTCGGTGGTGTAGTGAGGAGTATCGTTGAAGAAGCCAGGCATGCCGGGCAGGGTCAACTGGTAAGACTGGGTGGCTTCGCCATTGTAAACATCGTTGATCAGGGTATCCCAATCGAAGCAGTACGAGAAGGCCTTGCGGATGTGCTCGTCAGCAAAGAAATTGGAGGGGATACCATTACCATCGAGCTTGCCGGAACCAATATAAGGATTGGGGGAAGCTTCGTCGGAGGCGATGGCCCAGTTGTACAGGATCACGTCCTGGGAGATGCCGGGGCGGCCCAAGCGAACACGGAAGGGCAGAGCGGGGTCGACAACTTCACAGGGCAGGTAAGAATTGGTTTCGATGTCAAAGACACACTTCTCACCAACGAGCTCATCCATCTGGGAGCGGTTGGCGGTCTGGACGGTAGCCCAGTCAGCGTCACCAGCTTGCATCATGGCAAAGCGGGTACCCCATTCGGGTACGGCCTTGGCAACAACGCGCTCGAGTTTGGCGGGACCCTGGAAGTATTCGTCATTGCGGACGAGGATGTACTCTTCACCCTGCTTGAGGGATTCGAGCTTGAAGGGGCCGGAACCATTTTCGATGGAGCTGAAGGGGTTGTCGGCGGACTGCATGGCATAGAAGTTCTGCCAGGTATCGCAGGAACCATCCCAACCACCATTCTCTACGACCCACTGCTCATCCATAACGGAGCCCCAGGTCTGGGCGATGGTAGCGAGGAAAGGACCCCAAGACTGAGCCAGGGTCATGGTAACGGTGCCAGCGGCGTCATCAGCCACAACAGCAGCCTTTACTTTTTCACAGGCGGCAACCAAAAGGGCAGGATCCATAGCAGCCATGGCCTCGCGGTCATCGGCGGCGGCGCCTTCGCCATCTACTACGATGGAGATGTCATCAACACCAACACCGAAGAAAGGCTCAGCAAGCAACCACTGCGGGGAGGAATAACCACCCTGCAGCAAACCGCGTTGGAAGGAGTAGGCTACATCGCTGGGGGTGAGGTCGTTGCCGTTGTGGAATTTCACACCCTGGCGGATGGTGAAGGTCCAAACGGTGCCGTCTTCACTGGTGGTCCAGGATTCAGCAAGGCTGGGGACGAACTTGTCGGTGGCTTCGCCATCGTAGAACACCAGGGTATCGTAGGTGTTCTGGATGATCTCGCCGCTTGCAGTATCGTAAGCCAAAGCGGGATCGAGGGTGTCAATAGAGACATCGGCCTCGGCCAAGTTCAAGGTGGTCTTGTCCTTGGACATGGGGGCTGCAGCATCAGCGGGGGCTTCAGCAGCAGGGGCCTCGGCAGCGGGTTCTTCAGCCGCAGGGGCTTCAGCAGCGGGGGCTTCAGCAGCAGGAGCACAAGCTGCCAGCAGCATGCTCAAGATAATGAGCACACTAAACACAGATAACAGTTTACGCATTTTTACTTCTCCTCTTTAGATTTTGTATAAAAAATGTCACCATTTTTTTAATACCAATGTTATTCCTCTGTATCAGCGCATCACCTCCTTGTAATTAGGCTACAAGATGGCAAGCCACAAAGTGGCCTGGTTTTACCTCGCGGAATTCAGGTTGTGCTACATCACAAACGCCTGGTTTGGCGATCGGACAACGGGTGCGGAAGCGGCAGCCGGAGGGAGGATTGACCGGTGAAGGCACATCCCCTTCCAGGATGACCCTTTTGCGTTTTTCTTCGGCGACAGGGTCTGCAACCGGCACCGCCGATAATAACGCCTGAGAGTAGGGATGCAACGGGCTGGTGTACAACGCTTTTCTGTCTGCCAACTCTACGACAATACCAAGGTACATCACCGCCACGCGGGTGGAGATATGGCGCACCATGGAAAGGTCGTGGGCGATAAAGAGCAGGGTGAGCCCAAGGTCCTTCTTGATCGCGTCGAGCAGGTTGACGACCTGTGCCTGCACCGAAACGTCGAGGGCGGAGATAGGTTCATCACACACCACGAACT
>SXKT01000075.1 GCA_005778035.1 Chloroflexota bacterium | reverse complement strand
GAAAGGTCGTGGGCGATGAATAGGTAGGTCAGCCCATATTGCTGCTGCAGGTCTTCCAACAAGTTAACCACCTGGGCCTGAATGGATACATCCAATGCCGAGATGGGCTCATCACAAACTATAAAATCGGGTTGGAGCGAAAGAGCTCGAGCGATACCGATGCGTTGCCTTTGGCCGCCAGAGAACTCGTGGGGGTAGCGGGTTGCAAAGGCGGGGTTCAGGTTCACTTTCTTTAATAATTCAGCAACCCGTTCTTCGATCTCTTTGGGGGTTGCCAAATTATGCACCATCAATGGCTCGCCGATGATCTCGCCAACTGTCATACGCGGGTTCAAACTTGCGTAAGGATCTTGGAATATCATCTGGATCTTGCGGCGCATTTGCCGCATCTCCTCGCCTTTCAATTCAACAAGGTCTTTTCCCTGAAAATGAACGCTGCCGGAAGTAGGTTTGTACAGCTGCAAAATGGTACGGCCCGTGGTGGACTTGCCGCAACCAGATTCTCCTACCAGGCCAAGTGTCTCGCCTTTATAGACGTCAAATGACACGCCATCTACCGCATGTACAGCTCCAACCTGGCGTTGGAAAACACCACGATAGATTGGGAAATGTTTTACAAGGTTATCAACTTTGAGTAATACTTCAGTGCTTGGTTTCACGCGCGAGCCCTCCCGGTCTTTACATCTACAAAACAGGCTACTTTGTGTTCAGGCCCGATCTTTTCCAATACTGGGTTTTCCTTCCAACAACGGTCTTGTACATATTTGCAGCGGGGGGCAAACGGGCAGGCCTCGGGTTTTTGGTACAACACTGGGGGCATGCCTTCGATGGAATATAACCGTTCACGGGCATCATCATCGACTCTGGGTAAACTGCCAATGAGGCCAAGCGTGTAAGGGTGGGTCGGGTTGGCAAACAACTCTTTTACTTCCGACTCTTCAATAATATAGCCGCCATACATTACCAACACTCGTTGAGCCAAGCCGGCAACAATGCCTAGGTCGTGAGTGATCCATATAATGGTCATTCCAAGTTCGTTGCGCAGGCGTTTTACCAATTCAACGATCTGTGCCTGAATGGTAACATCCAAAGCGGTGGTAGGTTCATCGGCGATCAAGATCTGCGGATTGCACGAAAGGGCCATCGCGATCATCACTCTTTGGCGCATTCCGCCAGAAAATTGGTGGGGGTAATCTTTAAGATGTTGGCGGGCTTCGGAGATACCGACCATCTCGAGCAACTCTACAGCCCGGTCGGTTGCTTGCTGGTTGTTCATACCCAAATGCAATTGCAGTGGTTCAGTAAGCTGTTTGCCAATTGTCATTACCGGGTTTAAGGAGGTCATTGGATCCTGAAACACCATCGCGATCTGCGCCCCGCGAATGTGGCGAATTTCTTCATCTGTGATGGATAACAGGTCTTTGCCCTGATAGAGGGCTTTTCCGGCAATAACCTTGCCGGGAGGCGACGGGATAAGGCGCAACACCGAAAGCATGGTTACGCTCTTGCCACAACCAGATTCGCCAACTACGGCAAGGGTTTCACCTTCTTTGATTCCAAATGAAACACCATTAACCGCATGTACAACCCCATCCGGGGTTTTAAACTGCGTCTCCAAACCTTGAACGTCGAGTAACAATTCTGGCATCTAAGAATTCCTTCGTGCTTCAGGATAATTCAACAAATTCAATGTTAAACTCATTTTCACGGATTATCAATCCTATAAGTTAAAAAATTATACACTATATAAAAATCAATCCATATTCGGGGTTCTTTTTTTCCGGTTATGAATCAGTACTATACTATTCTTTCATTCATATTTCGGAGTTTTGTATGCTAAAAGAATTTAAGGTTTTCGCCCTCCGCGGTAATGTGCTGGATTTGGCCGTGGGTATTATCATTGGTGGCGGGTTTGGCAAGATTGTATCATCCTTTGTTTCGGATATCCTGATGCCCCCGGTTGGGCTCTTGCTCGGGCAGGTCAATTTTGCAGACCTGTATTTGGTACTTCGGGGTTCGGTCCCGGCAGGAACCCCGCTTTCGCAGACCGTTGAAATTCCAGGGGTTGTTACGCTCAATTATGGTATCTTCATTAATAACATCATCGATTTTCTCATCGTCGCCTTCTCGGTATTTGTGTTGATCAAGGCGATCAACCAAATGCGGCTGGGCAAACCTGAGGCTCCCACTACCAAAAAATGCCCCCAATGCGTAACAGAGATCCCTTTTGCCGCAAAACGGTGCCCACACTGCACCAGCCATATCGGTTAGGAAATTAATGGATATTCTCGCAAATTTGAATAATGCCCAAAAGCAAGCGGTTACCGCTGGCGGAGGACCGATCTTGGTGTTAGCCGGCCCTGGCAGCGGAAAGACCAGCGTGCTTACCCGCCGCATTGCCTACCTGATCGAAAATCTTGGTATTCGCTCTTACCAGATCTTGGCTGTTACCTTTACAAACAAAGCCGCCAAAGAAATGGAAAATCGGCTACACAAAATGCTTGGGGCAGATAAGGCCAGTGGCCTCATGCTTGGCACGTTCCATTCCGTCTGCGTACGCATCCTGCGGCGGGAAGCCGAGCATATTGGTTTGGGTAAAAATTTCGTCATCTTCGACGCCGACGACCAGCTTTCGGTTGTGAAGAACATCATCACGGCGATGAATTTGAACGACAAGCAATTTCGTCCGTCCGTGATCCATTCCCTGATCTCAAAAGCAAAAAATGAAATGATCGTGCCGGAAGACTATCCGATCATCATTCGCAGCCGCGATGAGGCGATCAGGAACATCTATAAAGGCTATCAAGCCGCCTTGCGGAATTCCAACGGAGTCGATTTCGACGATCTGTTATTGCTAACCACCCAGCTTTTTCACAACTCGCCTGCAGTATTAGAGAAGTATTCCAGCCAATTCAAGCACATTCTGGTCGATGAATTTCAGGATACCAACCAGGTCCAATATCAGCTGGTCCAGCAACTTTCATCTATAAACAAAAATATTTTCTGCGTAGGAGACCCGGACCAATCTGTTTACCGATGGCGCGGCGCCGATTATCGCAATGTGGCCAATTTTGAAAAAGACCATCCCGGTTGCCAAACGATCTTGCTGGAACAAAATTACAGGTCGAAGCAGACCATTTTGGATGCAGCCATGGCTGTGATCGATAAAAACCCGCATCGCAGGCGCAAGCAACTGTTTTCCGATCTCGGGTCTGGCGATAAGATCCAGGTATTTGAAGCCTTTGATGACAAAGCAGAGTCAGCTTTCATCGTTGATTCAGTTAAACAAATGGTCGCCAGCAAATCTGCCGAACTGGGTGATTTCGCGGTGATGTACCGTACCAACGCCATGAGCCGTGTGATCGAGGAAAGTTTCATCCATGCCAATGTTCCTTACCGGCTGGTTGGCGCACAGCGCTTTTATGGCCGGCGCGAGGTCAAAGACCTGGTAGCTTACCTGCGGTTGTTGCAAAACCGGCACGATGAGATCTCACTGCTTCGGGTGATCAATGTACCGACCCGCGGGTTGGGAGACCGGTCAGTGGAGTTGCTGCAAACCATATCCAAAGAAAATTACATCTCCGTTGGCGAAGTACTCTTTCAGATGGGTACTGACCCTGCTTGCCCTTTTAATGCCCTGGTCAAAGGAAAAGCCCAAGCCAGCATGGCCGATTTTGGCAAAATGCTCGCCAAGTGGGAAGAGGCCAGAGAGGCCCACACAGTTACCGAGCTATTCGATATGGTCGTTGAGGATATCGGCTACGAAGATCACTTGAACGACGGCACCGATGAGGGGGAAGACCGCTGGGAGAACATCCTCGAGTTGCGTAAGCTTACAGAAGAGTATGAGAACAAACCAATCGGCGATTTCCTTGAAAACATCGCTCTTGTATCAGACCAAGATACCATCCGCGACGGTAACGCTCCCACTTTGCTGACGTTGCATGCTGCCAAAGGATTGGAGTTCAGGTATGTGTTCATCATGGGCCTGGATGACGGAACGATGCCGCATAGCCGGTCTTTTGATGAACCGGAAGAAATGGAAGAGGAGCGGCGTCTTTTTTACGTAGGCATTACCCGCGCAAAAGAAAAATTGTTTTTGGTGCGCGCAATGCGCCGAGGTGGGCGAGGTTTTTCGGAAGACCAAGTACCCTCCCGTTTTCTGCGCGATATACCGGCAACACTCATTGGCAGCAAGGTGTTCTATGGCAGCAGCAACATTGGCCAAAGATCTGGTGGGTTAACCTACAAAGAGACACGCATGGAAAGCAACACCCGTTGGGGCGACCCAACCCCGCCCGCATTAAAAACGAATACCCCCAGCACCAAGTATCGAACCGGTATGCGCGTTAAGCATGCCGTTTATGGCGAAGGAACTGTGATCGGCAGCCGTGTTCAAAACGGCGATGAGATCGTAGATATCATTTTTGAAACATCCGGCCCCAAAAAGCTGGATACAAGCCTTGCCAAACTAACCATCCTCAATTAAACGCAATAGACAGGAGATTCGTTTATGTACAACACCTATGTTACGGATAATTCAACTACCTACCTACAATGGACTTGGGCAGATTTTGAACCACATTATCGCGAATTGTTATCTGCCGAACTGGGCCAAACAAACATAGAAGGTTGGCTAAAAAAATGGTCTGACCTGATCTCGATCGCCGATGAGATCTATACCCGGTTGTATGTAGCTACCACCCAATACACCAGCGATGAGGATGTTGAAAAACAATTCAATGATTTCATCGAACTAACCCAAACCGAGATCAAAAAGGCAGACCAGGCCGCCAAGCAAAAACTGATCGACAGCGGGATGGAACCCAAAGGCTTTGAGCTGCCGCTAAAAAAACTCCGTGCGGAGCACGCTCTGTTTTCTGAACAGAACCTTCCCTTACTGGTAGAAGAGCAAAAACTTTGCAATGAATACAACAAATTGATCGGGGGGATCACCTTCCAATGGGAAGGGGAGGAACGAACGGCATCTCAAATGTTCCCATTGTTGCTGGAATCTGACCGGAACATCCGCGAAAAGGCGTGGCGCATTACGGTGGAAGGCAGGTATGCGCGGAGAACTGAGCTGAACGAGTTGTGGGGTAAATTGCTGCGGTTGAGGTCTCATATTGCCAGGAACAAAGGCCTCGATAATTACCGCTCGATGATGTGGCAAGCCAAGTTCCGCTTTGATTACACCCCCGATGATTGCATGTCATTCCACAAGGCCATCGAAGAGGTGGTCGTTCCCGCGGTTACCCGCATCAACCAACGCCGGGCAGCCAAATTGGGTATCCCTTCCATACGCCCATGGGATAACAACCTTGAGGTCAATGGCGACAAACCGCTGAAGCCATTTGCCGATACCGAGGAGTTTTTAACAAAGACTCGCCAGATCTTGGCGATGGTAGATGAATCTTTTGGGGATAACTTTCAGACCATGATCGAACAAGGCTTGCTGGATGTTCCGAGCCGCAAGAACAAAGCACCCGGAGCGTATTCCCTGGGTTATGCGGTTGCCAGAAAACCTTTCATTTTTATGAGCGCCACTGGGACTCACGATGACGTAGAGACCATGCTACACGAAAGCGGCCATGCCATGCATGAGTTCCTGCGCCAAGAGCTGGAATACTTCCATGATCGGGCTGAAAATTATTTGCCCTTTGAGTTTGCCGAGGTGGCTTCTATGGCAATGGAATTGATCGCAGCGCCTTACACCCAAAAAACGGTCGGCGGTTTTTACGACCAACAAGATTACGCCCGCAGCATGATAGAGCATTTGGAGGGGATGCTTAAATTCTGGCCGTATATGGCTTTGGTGGATCATTTCCAGCATTGGATCTACGAGAATGAGGCCATTAGCCATGATGGCGAAATATGTGAACAAAAGTGGGCAGAATTGTGGGACCGCTATATGCCCTCGCAGGATTACAACAACCTTGAAATGTATAAGCAGACCTTTTGGCATCGCCAATCGCACATCTTTACCAGCCCCTTGTATTACATTGAATACGGCATGGCACAATTGGGAGCCGCGCAAATTTGGGCTAACAGCCTGGTCGACCAAAAGAAAGCGATTGAAGCGTACACAAACGCGCTCAAGCTTGGCTCCAGGGCAAGTTTGCCAGATCTCTTCCGCACCGCGGGAGCAGATTTTTCCTTCGATGCCCCCACACTCAAAAAGTCGGTGGACTTGATCGAAGGTGAATTAGCCCGGTTGGAAAAACAACTATCGTGATCTGCCGGAAATTGATCCCGATGTGCCAGGCACACCGATAGCGAGGACAAAATGAACTGGCAATTATTGTGGCAGATCTTCTTCGTTTTCACCAAGGTAGCTTTGTTCTCTTGGGGTGGCGGCCCCGCCAGCCTGGCCCTGATGCAAAGAGAGACCACCTCGACAACCTGGTTGCCTGTTGGCGCCACATCGCCACAACCCTGGCTCACGTCCGAAGAATTCGCGGATGCGGTTGCCCTTGGGAACGCCTTGCCCGGGCCAATTGCCCCACAGGTTAGCGCCTATGTGGGTTACAAACTGGCTGGCACCGCAGGTGCGGTGATGGCGGCCGCCGGAACAGTTTTGCCAACAACAGTGTTGATGTTGGTCTTTTTGGTGTATTTTTTCTCTGCCAAAGATCACCCAGCCATGAAAGCCATGATCAGTGCTGTTAGGCCGTTGGTGGTCGGCTTACTGCTTTGGACAACCTATGACATGGCCATTTCAGTTTTCAGGGTCAAGGAGCAAGGCTGGGCTAATGGCTTGGCTAACAATTTGGACAAGGCCGCCATCACCGTGGTGTCTTTTGTGTTGCTCGCGGCTACAAACATCAACCCGGTAATTTTGGTCATCATTGCCGCGTTGATCGGTTTCTTTGCGTACCGCTAAGGACTTCGCCTACCTTATATTTCAGTTTTCGATTAATATTCAGGGGTTGCAGTCCGACGCTTGTTATCAAACAATTTAGGAGTAACTTTGGCCAATCATCTCAAGATCGTCATCCCGATGGCAGGATGGGGGACCCGCATGCGGCCCCACACCTGGAGCAAACCAAAACCACTGGTAGGCGTGGCTGGCAAGCCATCTTTAGACCACCTAATGGATATGTTTAATAGCATTCCAAAGAGCATCTCGGTGGAATTTATTTTCATCATTGGTCCCTTCCTTGGAGAGCAGATCCCGGTTTATATCCGCAAACATTACCCGCACATCAAAGCAAGCTACATCGTCCAAGAGGAAATGAAGGGGCAGAGCCACACCATTTGGCTGGCACGCCATTTGTTGTCCGGGCCAATGATGGTGGTTTTCTCAGACACCCTCTTGGAGACGGATTTTGGATTTTTGGCAAGTGAAGCGAATGACGGTGTGGCATGGGTTAAGGCAGTCCCGGACCCACGCCGGTTTGGCGTTGCGGAGTTGAACCAACAGAACCAGATCAACAAATTGATCGAAAAACCACAATCGATAGAGAATAATTTGGCTGTGGTTGGTTGTTATTACTTTAAGAGTGCCGAAAACCTGGTTTCGGCAGTCGATGAACAGATCAAACGCGACATCCAATTAAAGGGAGAGTACTTCCTGGCCGACGCGATCAACATCATGTTGGAGCATGGAGCCAGGATGCGGACCGAGCATGTAGATGTATGGCTGGATACCGGCACGATCGAGGCAACACTGCAGACCAACCAATTCATGTTAGACCACGGCAAAGATAATTCCGCGGACGCCTCCAAACAAAATGACGTAAAAGTGATCGCACCTGTGTTTATCCACCCCAGCGCCAAAGTAACCGGTTCGGTCATCGGTCCGCACGTCTCAGTGGGTGCAGATTGCGAAGTTTCCCACTGTATCATTTCCAACAGTATTTTGGATGAAGGATCTGCCGTCTCCAATTGCGCCCTTGATGGCTCTTTCATCGGGCGAAACGCCCGCGTTGACGGACAATCCAAGACGATCAATATTGGTGATAATTCCAGTATCAAGTTATAAGCGCAACAATCCCTGCGCAACCAAACCAGGAGGACGGCATGCAGCCAACAATTGAAAAGAATTACTTATCCAAGCGCGTTTCTGACCTTAAACCGTCAGGCATCCGCCGGTTTTTTGATATCGCCGCTACCATGAAGGATGTGATCTCATTGGGTATCGGCGAACCAGACTTTACCACCCCCAAACCGATCCTCGACGCGGGGGTTGCCTCTTTGATGGCCGGGGAAACCCATTACACTGGCAACGCCGGAAAGATAGAGCTGCGCCAAGGGATCGCCGACAACTTGCAACGGTTGTACGGTGTGAAATACGACCCGGCAACCGAGATCATCGCCACCGTTGGGGTATCTGAAGCTTTATATCTCACCTTCACAGCCCTGTTAGATGCCGGTGATGAGGTGATCATCCCTACCCCTTGTTTTGTATCTTACCAGGCAGAGGTCTCGCTTGCAGGTGGAGTCCCAGTCGAGATCCCTTGCCGGATGGATAATAATTTTCAGGTTGACCCCGCGGACATCCGAAAAGCGATCACCCCCCGAACCAAGGTGATCTTTATTGGTTACCCCAGCAACCCTACCGGCGCGGTTGCCGAAAAGGCAGTATTGTTGGAGATTGCCAAGATCGCGATTGAACACGACCTGATGGTTGTATCGGATGAGATCTACGACCGGCTTGTTTATAACTTTAAGCATGTGTGCTTCCCCGCGCTGGGCGAGGAGATCCGGAAACGGACCATCCTGCTTGGGGGTTTCTCCAAGAGCCACGCAATGACCGGATGGCGGATCGGTTTTGCCGCTGCCCCGGGCGAATTTATTCAAGGGCTGATCAAAATTCACCAATACACCATCATGTCTGCCCCAACCACTGCCCAGGATGCCGCCATTGTGGCGCTGAAATCAGATTCATATGTCGAAACAATGGTGGCGGAATACGACAGGCGCCGCAAGTTGATCGTTGGCGGGCTGAACAATCTGGGGCTGACCACTTTTGAACCGCGGGGGGCATTCTATGCCTTCCCCAACATCAGCGCATCCGGCCTGGATAGCGAAACTTTTGCCGAGAAACTATTACAGGAGGAGCATGTTGCGGTGGTCCCTGGCGGCGCTTTTGGCGCCGGCGGAGATGGCTATGTTCGCTGCTCTTATGCCACCGCCTACGAAAAGATCGAGGAAGCCTTGCGCCGCATGGAACGATTCATGCAGCGGCATGGGTGAAACTTTCCATCTCAACCCGAATGAATTATAAAAAATCCCTGGATATCCAGGGATTTTTGTTATTTGATTTACTTGGCTTTTTCTACCGTAAAGTTTTGTTTGCGGATGGTGTACTTGCCTTTTTTGGAAAGAACCTGTTCGACCAAATTTTCTGGAACATCAACCAAGGTGTGCTGGTCTTCGATGAAGATCTTGCCGATGCTGTTGCCGGGAATATCGGCGTGGTATGCGATGGCGCCAACCACATCTGATGGGCGGATGCCATGGGCGCGGCCAATACTGATATTGAGGCGCACCATACCAGATTCGTGCGATTTGCCGCCAAATTTCGCCCCGGGGAAGCCCTCATGGTTTTTGTTGGCAAAATGCGGTCTTTCCTCGCGGTACTTGGGCGCGGCCGCAGGGGAAGAAGCGCCACGTGAGGAACCAGCCCCAGAGCCGCCATACTTGCGGTCTCCGCCATCCCGCCGGCCGCCCGCGCCTTGGCGCATCCCGCGGCCCATCTTGCGGTTCTCATCAAACTCGGGCACCGGGTTTACATCGGCGATCGGCCGCTGTTTTTCTTCAGAACGGGCCATCTTCAAAGCAATGGCTGCTACCTCCAAGGGGTCGGCGCCGTTCTCTACCATGCGTTCCACAATGGTTCGCTCAGTTTTACATCGTCCGCGAGACATCCATACATTCAGTTGGTTCACCAATTCATTCTCTCGTTTGGAGAGGATCTCTTCTTTGGTAGGCACTACGCCCTGGCGCAGCTTGATGCGGGCAAAGCGTTCAATATCTCGGATACGGCGGCGCTCGTAGGGGGTAGCCAAGGAAATGGCAACACCTTTTCGGCCTGCGCGGCCTGTGCGGCCAATGCGGTGAACATACACTTCATGGTCATCTGGCAGGTCAAAATTGAATACGTGGGAGATATCATCAATATCAAGCCCGCGCGCGGCTACATCGGTAGCTACCAATACTTTTACCTGCCCGCCTTTAAATCGGTTTAGGGTTCGTTCTCGCGCATCCTGGTTTAGGTCGCCGTTAAGAGCCTCGCTTGGGAACCCGCGATTGGATAATTCGCTGGCAAGTTCACCTGTGCCGGCACGGGTACGTACAAAGATCAAGGCAGAAGTGATCGGTTCGACTTCGAACAAGCGTGAAAGTACGGCCGATTTTTCGTTCTCGTTGACCAAATAGTAAACTTGCTCAATCGTCTCCACGGTAACCATTTCTTTTGCGATGGTAACCGATTGGGGAGAGTGCATATATTTGTCAGCCAGGCGGCGAATGGGGGTAGGCATGGTTGCCGAGAAAAGGGCGGTTTGGCGATCGGAGGGGGTTTCGGACAAAATGCGCTCAATATCTTCCACAAAGCCCATCGAAAGCATTTCATCGGCCTCGTCCAAAACAACGCTGGCGATCTCTGAAAGGTCCAGAACACCTTTGTCGATCAGGTCGATCATACGGCCGGGTGTACCGACAACAATATCAACCCCTCGGCGCAGTTCGTTGATCTGGCGGTTATAGGGTGCGCCACCGTATACAGAAGCCACCCTCACGTGCATCTCCTTGCCGAAATTCTGGATCGCCTCGGCAACTTGCAGGGCAAGCTCGCGGGTGGGTGCCATGATCAACACCTTTGGAGCGCGGTTGCCAGTTTTTAAATTATGAAGGATAGGAAGGGAAAAGGCTGCGGTCTTGCCTGTGCCTGTTTGGGCCTGCCCAATGACATCAACTCCGGTCATCATCAGTGGGATCATCTCCGACTGAATGGGGGTGGCCTCAACGTAACCAAGGTCGGTAATGGCCTGCACAAGTTCGTGGCGCAGGTTAAAAGAAAGAAAATCGGTGTTCATCAAAACTCCTCATACATAGCCCCGGCAATAATGCCAGGTTGGCGGTATGGATTTGTTTTGATGCTCCAGTTATAAAAATCTTGCCAACACCGTCTCATCCTCTCGGATTCAACGTCCCATAAACCAAGCTTTGTACAACAAAAATGCCCGTAATCCCCGGGCAAGTCGCTAGAACTTCAAAACAATATCCCATGGCTCAAATTGAGCTACTCAAGTTTACCACATAATATTCAACCAATTTTTATCCAAATTTAATATTTTCGATGCCCTATTTATGTTAAGCTTATCCAAAGGAGATTAAAAATGATCCTGCCTAAGATACCGAGTTCGGAAATTACACCAAAATCCAGTTATTTAAACCGGCGAGATTTCATAAAATCCACGGGTTTGTTGGCGGGGTCGATGTTGTTGAGCGCCTGTGGCATTTCATCAACATCGCAAACGAATCCAGGCGCGCCTACTTCCAATCCTTCCATCTCTTTGAAGACCGATGAATTGGGGAGCCCGGTAAATAAACTTGAGGAAATCGCCGGGTATAACAATTTTTATGAGTTCAGTACAGACAAAGAATCCGTAGCGAAGTTGGCTTCCGGATTCTCTACCAACCCGTGGCTGGTAGAGGTGTTTGGGAAGGTGAATAATCCCGGCACATACTCTGTAGATGATTTGGAAAAAAGATTCAAGCCGGAAGAGCGGATCATGCGCTTGAGGTGCGTTGAAGCCTGGAGTATGGTGATCCCGTGGGTAGGGTTCTCGTTGGCAGACCTTTTGAGTGTTGTGGAGCCAACCAGCGATGCTGCGTATGTGCGATTTGAGACTTTGTACGACCCTGAAGTTTTCCCGGGCCAATTTGACAGGAGATACCCCTGGCCTTACCAGGAGGGATTACGGATCGATGAGGCGATGCACCCGCTGACCACCCTGGCTACCGGTTTATACGGGGGTGAACTGCCAGCCCAAAATGGCGGCGGCATCCGGCTGGTGGTCCCTTGGAAATATGGTTTTAAATCGATCAAATCGATCACCCGCATTGAATTGGTAGATTATCAGCCTTCTACATTGTGGAGCAGTATTGCCCCCAATGAATATGGTTTCTTTGCCAATGTTAACCCTGAAGTGGACCATCCACGCTGGTCACAATCAACCGAGCGTAGAATTGGCGGGTTTGAACGGATCCCAACATTACCGTTTAATGGTTACGCGGATCAGGTTGACAGCCTTTACCAAGGAATGGACCTGCAAAAAAATTACTAATGGGCAAAACTCTACCAACCGCTCGCATCTTCACCCACTTGTTCGGTTTACTCCCAGCCGCGCTGTATTCGTTTTGGTTTTTTTCAGGCAGGCTCGGCGTAAACCCGGTTCAGTCTATCCAACAGGCCAGTGGCCAATGGGCGTTGAACTTTCTGTTGCTCTCTTTGGCCTGCACGCCAATCGCTATTGTTACCGGCAACAAAAAGGTGCTTTCGCGGCGGCAAGCGTTGGGAAATTATGGTTATTTTTACGCGACCAGCCATTTCTTGATCTTTATTGGGGTAGATTATCAATTTAACCTGAATTGGATCTTGGCGGATGTCGGAACAAAAATGTACATCCTGATTGGCCTGAGCGCGCTTTTACTGCTAAGCCCATTGGCGGTTACATCTCTGGTTTGGTTTAAGAAAAGAATGGGAAAAAATTGGAAAAAACTCCATTTGCTTGCCTATCTGATCCCGGCGATCGTGATCTGGCATTATTTTGCGGCAAGCAAGGGCAATTTGTTTACCCTGCAAGGAAATATTACCAAGCCACTCGTTTATTTGGCGGTCTACGCGGCGTTGTTGATCATCCGATTGCCGATATTTCGCCGATTTTTCAATCGATGATTATCTCCAATACGGTAAGGGTATAATCCGTTTAAAAAAATAGGAATCAACATGGAAGAAACCCAACAATCAGCTGCGAAACGCAAAGTGAACCGCCCAGAAGTCATTAAATTCTCCCTCTCCGTTTGGTATTTGCCGGCCGCTTTTTTGCTCGGGTTTTTATCGGCCTGGCTGATTTGGGGCAGAGATTCTGGAGTGCAGAATGTTGCCGACCCTAGCGATGAGCAACCCACAGTACGCCGGGAAGTGCAATTGGATGGAGACCCTTCGGTTGGTCCTGAAGACGCTCCTATTACGATCGTTGAATTCAGTGATTTCCAATGCCCGTTTTGCGTTCGTTGGCATAATGAGGTGTACGACGATTTGATGGCCAAATATGATGGCCAAATCCGTTTTGTCTACCGAGATTTTCCGCTCTACCAAATTCACCCAGAGGCCGAGCCAGCGGCAATTGCCGCGAATTGCGCGGGTGAACAGGGAAAGTATTGGGAGTTCCATGGCTTGCTGTTCAATGGTGGCAAAGAACTTAATGTCAATACTTACAATTCCTATGCCACCAACATCGGTTTGGATTTAGGTTCATTTTCTCAATGCTTGCAAGATGAAAAACAGCGGGTTGAGGTTTCCGGGGACTATGAGTACGCAACAAGTCTCGGCGTGCGTTCTACCCCTACTTTTTTCATCAACGGTTTGGCAATCGTTGGCGCTCAACCTCTTGAGGTCTTTGTGCAGGCGATAGACAAAGAGTTGAGCGGTAATAACTAATCTTATGATCGACCCGAAGCACAAGTATGTCGCCGTCGCAGGGAACATCGGGGCTGGCAAATCGTCCTTGGTGGAATTATTGTGTGACCAATTGGGCTGGGCGCCCTTTTATGAACCGGTAAACGATAATCCCTATCTAACTGATTTTTATAAGGATATGAACTCCTGGGCATTCCACTCTCAAATTTATTTCCTGATTCACCGGCTGCGGATCCATCATAGCATCCTCAACCACCCCAATTCCGTATTGCAAGACCGCAGTGTGTATGAAGACGCTGAGGTGTTTGCCCGAAACCTGTTTCTGCAAGGGCAGATCAACCCCCGCGATTATGCTACCTACCGGGAGTTGTACGAAACTCTGGTAGCTTTTTTGCCACCTCCCGATATGGTGCTGTATTTAAGAGCATCGGTGCCCACTTTGCAAAAACGGATCAAACAACGCGGACGCCAGTTTGAACAAGGAATCACCGCGGAATACCTCGGCAACCTCAATAAACTGTACGATGATTGGATCGAACACTTCACCTTGTGTCCGGTGCTTACCATCCCATCGGATGACCTTGATTTTGTGGCAATTCCCGAACATTTGGAACTGATCCGAGACAAAGTAAAAGAAAAATTGTTGGGCAGCGAAACGATCTCTTTTTACTAAGTCCTGCAGAAAAAAAGGACACGGCACCTTGAAGATCGGGTGCCGTGTCCTTATCAATATCTGGTTTGTTCAATCTGTAAATAGTGGCAAGTGCCCCAGCGAGATAATGTGGAGCCATTGTGATTTCTCGCCTTCGGTGAGGATCGCGACCTCATTTACTACTGTCGCGTCCGCTTTTCCCAAGATCATCCGCATCCCTTGCAGGGTAGAACCAGTTGAAATGACATCATCAAGGATAATGACCTTTTTCCCGGTGACGAGGGTTTTGTCCTTTTCATCAAGGATCAAGGTTTGAGGTTGGCCAGTGGTGATGGAAAGGGTTTCTGCCCTGAGGGCGTTGCCCATATAAGGCTTGTAGGATTTTCGCAACACAACATAAGGTTTATGGGTATCTACCGAAAGCGCGTGCGCGATCGGTATCGATTTCGCTTCAGCAGTTACGATAATATCGTAATCAATTTCTTCCAATTTTTTAGCCAACGCCTTACTGCAAGCCTGCACCAGCTCGGTATCGCCCAATATGTTGAGGATCGCGATCCGCAAACCAGGGGCGATCTGAAACAACGGCAGGTCCCTTTTGATGCCGGCAATCTCAATTGGATAAATGTCTTGCGCCATTACACACCTCCATACAAATAATAACAATGTATTCTAACACGCCAACCGCAACGGCAGGTTCAAACCCTTTCAGGTATAATTTTTTCGATGCTGCCAGACCTGCAATTAGAATCAGTTATCCGATTACGAAAACCCCATCCTTGCGGTGGTTATAGTTGGAAGGTGGTTAGATTGGGAGCCGATATTGGCTTGGAATGCATGACCTGTGGACACAGGGTTTTACTAACCCGCAGGGAACTGGCAAAACGGGCAAAAACGATACGCCCGCCTGGAGACAACAATGGTAATTGAACCCAAAAAACCGCACATCCTATTCTTATTTTCAGATACCGGCGGTGGACACCGTTCCGCCACTGAAGCGCTGATCGAGGCACTTGAATTGGAATATCCCAACCAGTTCACCTATGAAAAGGTGGATATTTTTAAGGATTACGCGCCTCGACCTCTCAACCGTATGCCTGACTGGTACCCTTACATGGTTTTAGCCCCTGACCTTTGGGGGGCGTCTTTTAAGATCACGGATGGTCGCGCACGCGCCCGCGCAATAACAGCTACGATGTGGCCGGTAGCCGCGCGTACCGCGCGCAATATCATCCGCAACCACCCTTGCGACCTGGTGGTGTCTGTCCATCCTCTGGCAGTTTCATGGATATTGAAAGCCTTGGGGAAAAATCGCCCGCCATTTATCACAGTCGTCACTGATATGGTCACCACGCATGCGTTATGGTTTGATCGGCGCTCGGATATTATTTTGGTCCCTACAGAAGCCGCACGCAAAAAAGCAATCCAAAACGGAATGGAAAACAACGCTGTTAAGGTGGTTGGCCAACCGATCGCCCGGAAATACTGCGCCCCCTCGGGAAGCAAAGCAGAATTACGCGAAAAACTTGGTTGGCCCAGGGACAAGTTCATGGTCTTGATGGTGGGTGGTGGCGATGGTATGGGTCCGCTTGGCCAAACTGCCCGCGCCGTTGCCGATTCTGGTTTGGATATTGGGTTGTGTATTGTTGCCGGGCGAAACGAACGGCTAAAGCGCAGCCTTGAAGATCACACATGGAACATCCCGACCTATATTTATGGTTTTACCAAGGAATTGCCCGATATGATGCGCGCCGCGGACGTATTGATCACCAAGGCTGGCCCCGGCACGATTGCCGAAGCGATGACCGCAAGCTTGCCGATCATCCTTTACGCCAAATTACCTGGCCAGGAGGATGGTAACGTTACTTTTACAGTGGAAGAAGGCGCGGGTGTTTGGGCGCCAACAGCCAAAAAAGTAGTTAATACCCTGCAACAGTGGGTGGAACACCCCGAGATACGGGAAACTTTTGTGGCCGCATGCAAACGGGTTGCCAAACCCAATTCTTCCATCGATATTGCCCGCGAGATCGCAAAAAAGTTAGGGCGTTGATCACGTCTGGTATATGACCATCCTGACGGGCCACTCGTTTGAATTTATTAGCCACAGCGCCGAACAAACCCGCCGCCTGGGTATGCGTATGGGCTCCCTATTAAAGCCAGGGATGTTGGTTTGCCTGCAAGGGGACCTTGGCGCTGGCAAAACCACGTTTGTCCAGGGTGTTGCTGCCGGGTGGGGAAGCACAGACCAGGTATCCAGTCCAACCTTCCAACTGGTGAATGAATACCGGCGGATCGACCCGGTGCGGTTGTACCACCTCGACACATACCGCTTGAACAATATTTTGGAAGCCGAAGAATTGGACGTTGATGGCATGTTGGCGAACGGTCCAACACTGGTTGAATGGCCAGAGTTGATGTCGGATATTTTTCCTGACGATCGGTTATGGATCACGATCAATTACATAGATGAAACCAAGCGCTCTCTGGCATTCAGTTCCACAGGCAAGGCCTCAGAAGCCCTGTTGTTGGAATTCCGCGATCGGATCAAGGGGAACTGAATGTACCTGGCAATAGATACCTCTACACCGCAAATGGGGTTGGCGCTGGTTGAAGATGGGCACCCGATCGCTGAGTTTTATTGGCAAAGCAATACCATGCATACCGTGGAACTTGCCCCCGCCGTGACACAAATTTTGGATAAAACCGGCAAACAACTCGGCGACCTGGATGGGATCGGCATCGCGATCGGGCCGGGCTCATTTACCAGCCTGAGGGTTGGCCTCTCATTTGTAAAGGGGTTTGCCTTTTCGCGCCGGCTTCCTGTTGCCGCCATCAATTCCTTGGATATTTTGGCAGCGGCTATTAACAAACAAGATAACCTGCCATTGCTTTGTAGTTTGCCGGCAGGGAGAGGAAGGCACGCGTGCGGAACGTATGTGTTTAACGGCAGGAAAAAATGGGTGCCAAGCGCGCCCCCGCGGATCGCGACTGCGCAACAATTGGCGGAAGAGGTAAGCGAGCCCCACTTGTTCTGCGGCGATATGTCTGCTTCTGAGCGGGATATGCTCAAGAAAAACCAAAACCTTACCCTGTTTGACCCTGTCTTTTGTATAAGGCGGCCGGCCATACTTGGCTGGCTTGCCGAACGGAAGATCCGCAAGGGACTGGCTGATGACCTTTTCAGCTTGGCACCCTTGTATTTGCACATCGCGAACCCCATCCCCGATACCCCGTGAACAATATCGTTGTAAGGCCGATGAAAACCGAGGATCTGCCGCTGGTTGGACAGATCGACCAGGTAAGTTTTAGCGACCCGTGGCCTAACAACGCCTTCGCCACCGAATTGGCCAACCCAAACGCACGTTGTTGGGTGATGGAATGGTTTGGCGAGGTTGCCGGGTTCATCGTGGTCTGGCTCGTATTGGATGAAGCCCATTTGGCCACGATCGCGATCCGGCAAGACCTTCGGGGGCGCGGATTATCACGGCAATTAGCCAAATCGGCATTACAATCAGCATACCGTGAAGGAGCCCGCGTCTCCTACTTGGAAGTTCGCGAGAGCAATCTCATAGCCATTCATCTGTATCAGCAATTAGGGTACCAAACTGTTGGCTTACGAAAAGGCTATTACAAGGACAACCACGAGAATGCGATCCTGATGACGATGACAGATTTTTCAATGGTGAATCGTTAAAGCTATGCCTGAAACACTCAAAACAATCGCCGCTGAGATCGCGGTTTGCAAAAACTGCGAATTATCGCGCACCCGCACATATTCTGTGCCGGGGGAAGGTAATCCGGATACCGAGATCATGCTAATAGGGGAAGGCCCCGGTAAAAACGAGGACCTGGAAGGTCGTCCATTTATTGGACAAGCGGGAAAATTACTGACCGAATTGCTGGCAAACGCCGGGCTCACCCGAGAAGATGTGTTTATTTGCAATGTAGTTAAATGCCGGCCACCCCTCAACCGAGACCCTGAGCCTGCGGAGTTGGCAGCCTGCAACGCCTATCTCGACCGGCAGATCGCGGTGATCAAACCAAGCATCATCATTACCCTCGGCCGTTTTTCCATGGCAAATTTTTTTGAGGATGTTAAAATCAGCCAGGTTCACGGTATGATGAAGCGGGTTGGCGACACCTTTGTGATCCCCATGTTTCACCCCGCAGCGGCTTTACATCAGCCCGCATTAAAACCTGCCATAAAGGAAGATTTCTCAAAATTACCAAAACTATTGGCTATGGCACGCAAGGAACTTGGTCTGCCTGCCAAGCAAAACATTGCGAAACCCGAACCGCTTCGGCAACCTGTACCAGAGCAACCGAAGCATAACAATCTGTCGAGTGACAAGCCCGATGCTCCTGAGGGAAAACAACTAAAACTCCTATGATCATCCGGCAAAAAATGCCTTTGGAAGGAAAGTATGACAACAACAAAAGATGAATTGATCCAAAAGCTACAAACCAAAACTGCCAAGATCGGTATTTTGGGAATGGGGTATGTTGGAATGCCGTTGGCGGTGGTCTTCGCAGAGAAGGGTTACACTGTTTTGGGTATTGACCCCGACCAACGCAAAGTGGATGCTTTCAATAAAGGCGTCTCTTATATTCAGGATGTGCCATCTGAAACCGTAGACCGGTTGCACAAAGCCGGAAAATTAAGCATGACCGCTGATTTTGCCGCACTGGCCGAAATGGACGCCGTAAGCATTTGCGTACCGACCCCACTGCGACAAACCGGTGACCCCGACATGTCGTTCATTCTGTCCGCCACCGAAGAATTGGCCAAATATGTACATCCGGGAATGATCGTGGTCTTGGAATCTACCACGTACCCTGGCACAACACGCGAGATCCTGGTGCCCATGCTCTCGGAAGGGGCCACGAAACTTGAGGTAGGCAAGGATCTTTTCATTTGCTTTTCTCCGGAGCGGGTAGACCCGGGGCGAGAAGACTGGACCACTTACAATACACCAAAAGTTATGGGCGGGATGACCCCGGCCTGTGTAGAAGTGGCTACCACCTGGTATTCCGGAGCCCTTGAGACGATCGTTCCTGTTTCCTCCCCCGAAGCTGCCGAAATGGCCAAATTGCTCGAGAACACCTTCCGCATGATCAATATTGGCATGGTTAACGAATTGGCGATGATGTGCGAGCGCCTGGGCGTGGATGTTTGGGAAGTGATCGAGGCTGCGGCATCCAAGCCGTTTGGCTTTATGAAATTCACACCCGGCCCGGGCTTGGGTGGCCATTGTATCCCGATCGACCCCCTGTACCTCTCCTGGAAGATGAAAGCGCTTAATTACAACGCAAAGTTCATCGAATTAGCCAGTGAGATCAACACCAACATGCCACGTTACGTTGTTAGCCGCATTTTGGAGGGCTTGAACGACCGCGGCAAAGCCTTAAAAGGCAACAAGGCATTGGTTCTGGGTGTTGCCTACAAACCAGACATTGATGATGTGCGTGAAAGCCCTGCCCTGGATGTGATCGCGTTATTACGCAACAAGGGCGCAACCGTCCAATATCACGATCCATACATCCCCCATATTCATCACGAACACGAACACTGGAAATTGGAGAGTATCGCGGATGAGAGCCTGTTGGCGGCAGTTCGGGAAGCCGATGTAACGATCCTGGTCACCAACCACAGATCGTACAACTACCCTGAGCTGATCAAAAACGCCCAGTTCTTGTTCGATACCAGAAACGCGACCGGTAATTACCTAAAACCGGGCGACCAAAATGTTGTCAGACTTTAAATAAAGGAATCACCAATGGCTAACTACCTGGTTACTGGCGCGGCGGGCTTTATTGGGGCTCGCACGTCGCAGATCCTGATGGATGCTGGGCACACGGTAAGCGGCGTCGACAACCTGAATGACGCCTATGACCCGATGATCAAGCGCTATCGGTTGGAAAAGCTTGAAAAAAACAAGCAATTCACCTTTCATTTGGCCGACATCTCTAAAAAGGATGTGATCGATCGGTTTGCTGGACAAAAATTTGACGGGGTGATCAATTTGGCTGCCAGGGCGGGTGTTCGTGCCAGTGTAGACAATCCCTGGATCTTCGTTGAATCGAATGTTACCGGCACCTTGAACATGCTGGAAGTATGCAAGAACAGCGGTAACGGTTCTTTTATCCTTGCCTCGACTTCCAGTATTTATGGTTCCAATCCACCCTATCCCACCCCAGAAAGCGCATCCAGCAGCGAGCCCTTGCAGCCATATGCGGCAAGTAAAAAAGGCGCTGAGGCAATGGCCCATGCTTACCACCACCTGTATGGGATGAATACCAATATTTTGCGCTTCTTTACTGTTTACGGACCGGCGGGGCGACCAGACTTGGCGTTATTCCGGTTCGTACAGTGGATCATTGAGGGAAGGCCGGTACACATTTTTGGGGATGGCGAACAATCGCGCGGTTTTACCTACATCGATGATATCGTGAGCGGTATCATCGCGGCATTGAAGCCTTCCGGCTTTAATGTGATCAACCTGGGTGGCCATGAGGTGATCACCATCAACGGATTGGTGACCTTGATTGAGGATCTCACTGGCAAAAAAGCAAATGTCATCCATGGCCCAGCCAACCCAGCCGACATGTTCACAAACTGGGCGGATGTTTCAAAAGCCCGCGATTTGCTTGGATGGAAACCCGCATACGACATGCGGATGGGCACCCAGGCCCTGATAGATTGGTACCTGGCTGAAAGGCACTGGGCAAACCAGGTTACAACCTTGTGAAATTTTTGCAAAAAGGTATCGCCGCATGGAGGGAAGACCCTCTCTTGCGGCGAGTTGTAAAAAATAGCGGGTACTTGTTTTCTGGTAGCACACTCGGAATTTTTCTGAGCATCGCGACCAGCGTTCTTTCTTCACGGGCTTTGGGGGTGCATTTTTTTGGCATATTGGCAGCGGTCACCACATTTGCCGCCCTTGCCGACAAATTACTCTCCTTTCGCATTGGTGAGTTGGTTGTAAAGTACGCCGGAGAAGCGTTGGCAAGCAAGCAAACCCAAAAAGCCGCCGCTGTTTTCAAGGTAGCCACCATGACAGAAGTGACGGTTTCCTTCCTGTCGTACGCGATCATTTACGCGCTTGCGCCAATGGCTGCCAGGTATTTTGCCAAGGATGAGGGGATGGCGGTCTGGTTCATGGTATACGGATTGATCGTCCCGTTTGGGCTTACATTTGAAACCAGCAGCGCCTTATTGCAGATAGCGGGTAAATTCAAGTTTCAGGCAGCGATCAACTTGGCCCAAAATATTGTCACCGCGGGCATTGTGTTGGTAGCTGTTTTTTCACCTGATCCATTTCCTGTTGTCATTTTGGCTTATCTGGCAGGCAAATCTGTTGCGGGCATTTCCTATTTGGCATACGGGTTATACCAAGCCAAACAACTGTTTGGTTTGGGTTGGTGGAAAACCCCGCTTACATTGCTGCCGCCCAGGAAGGAGTTTTGGGGATTTGCTTTCTCAAGTAATTTTTCTGGCACCGTCAATTTGCTGGTACGCGATAGCGATGTGCTATGGGTCAATACCTTCCTCAACCCCACCCAAGGGGGGCTATACAAACTTGCTGTCAGCCTGATCGGTTTTATGCTGATTCCGATCGACCCATTCATCAAGACATCCTTCCCGGAGATCACCCGGACTGTTACCGCAAAGGCCTGGACAAAGTTGCGTTCCTTGCTTTCCCGCCTGACCTTGATCTCTGGTGCTGTCACGCTTTTGTTCGGTGGTTTATTTTTCATCGGCGGTGAATGGCTGATCGGCGCTCTTTACGGTGCCGATTTTGCTCCGGCCTGGCAGCCTGCCATGATCTTGTTCGTTGGTTATGGAATTGCCAACACTTTTTTTTGGAATCGACCGTTGTCGCTTTCTTTGGGCGATCCATATTTTCCGTTGGCCACCTCTACGGTGATAGGAGCTGGCAAATTGGTTGCAAGTACGATCCTGCTGCCTGTATATGGCATTGGCGCGCAAGCCGTCCTTATGAGCCTATATTTTTCTATCACCATATTTCTGATCCTGATCCGCGCCATTAGGACCATCGGGAATATGGAAAAAAACACTCAGGCTGATAAAATTCACTTATGAAAATCATCGCTATCTCCGGATCTGAAATTCCATCGATCAATGCCAACAGCATCCAAACCATGAAAGCCGTGCACGCTTTGGCAATGGTTGGCCATGATGTTCGCCTGATCGTACCGTTCGGTTCACAACAACACCATCAGAGCACGTGGAAGGACCTTGCCCATATTTATGGCCTGTCACGGGAATTCGAGATCGAGTATCTGCCGAGTCCATCGCGCCGATTGTTCTTTTTTGCGGCAAGCCGCAGGGCCAAGAAGTTAAAACCAGACCTGTTGTATGTTTGGCCGGTCCAAAGCGCGGTCTTGGGATTATTTATGAACCTGCCTGTCGTGCTTGAGATGCACGACCTTCCTTCCGGCAGGATAGGCCCGTTGTGGTTCAGGTACTTTAGAGACGGCAAAGGCAAAAAACGCATCGCCGCGATCACCCAAGCCTTGCGCAACAAACTGGCGGATATTTATGGCGAACCAAACACCGAAATGGATTGCGTGATCGCCCCCAATGGTGTCGAACTGGAGCGGTTTGCCTCCCTTCCGGATGTTACCACCGCCAGGTTTCAGACTGGCTTGGCAGAAGCGCCGACAGTGATGTGCACCGGCCACTTGTATGCCGGCCGTGGGGTAGAGACCTTCCTCTTATTGGCTGAACAATTTCGGGGGCAGGGAATCCAGTTTGTTTGGGCAGGTGGAAACCAGGCAGATGTGGAAGTTTGGCGCGAAAAAGCGGCTGGTTTGCCAAATGTGATCTTTACCGGATTCATCCCCAACCACGAGTTGCCCCTATATCAGGCGGCGGCCGACATTTTGCTAATGCCATACGGCAAACAGATCGGTATTTCCAGTGGCAAAGGCAATTCAGCCGTCATCTCCAGCCCCATGAAAATGTTTGAATATTTGGCCAGTGGCCGGGCGATCATTAGCAGTAACCTGCCGGTTTTCCACGAAGTATTGGGCAACACTACCGCCATTTTTTGCCCGCCAGATGACCTGACCGCATGGAAGGACGCGGTGCAGACATTACTTGATGACCCGCAAAAACGGCAGGCAATGTCCGCAAGCGCGCGACAGGAATCCATCAAATATTCTTGGACGGAGCGGGCAAAGCGCATCCTTGAGGGTTTCTAAAAGGAAAACCCAATGATAAGCGCGGCTTTAAAAAGAATTCCGCCATCTTTTTGGATCGTTCTTTCCGTTGCTTTGGCTGTTCGCTTTTGGCTGTGGTTCAGTTATCCAATATTCGAGGGTAATGATAGCGATACCTACATTCACCTCGCCAATTCTCTCAAAAACAACCTTGGTTTTTCCCGGTACAATGGCACCCGCACCCCTGGTTATCCATTCTTTTTGGTCCTTACGGGCGCCGGTTCGGGTACCTACCTTGCCCAATTAGTGCTTGGCATCCTGACCACGCTGGCGATCTATTGGATCGGCTTGCGCCTGACCCGCTCTGAAGGATTGGCCCTCACGGGTGCATACCTGCATACATTAAATCTGCAACAATTACTGGCTGAAGCGGCGATGCTTTCAGAAGCCCTTTCCGCTTTCCTTTTTTTTGTGTTAATCGCGCTTACGCTCTTGATCACAGAAACTTCCTCTTCCCAACCTGCCGGCAACAGGACCTATTTCGTAATACTTGGATTCATTGCCATTTTATCGGTGCTGCTTGCCAGCGTACGTCCGCTATTTCTACCGTTGCCCTTTTGTATCGCGGGTGTGATCTTCTTTTTGGCTAATGAAACCCTGGCAAAAAGAACCCGCACCGTGATCGTGCTGGTTGTGCCAATGATGATCGCAGTGGCAGGTTGGGGTTTTTACATTTACAGCCAGTTCAATGTGATCGGATTGGACTCAATGGGGGGCTATCACAAAGTGAACCATGTGAGTGCCATTTTTGAGAAAGCCCCTGATGAGTACCAGGAAATTCGCGATATTTTTTTAAAGTATCGCCATATCCGAATATCAACGACCGGTACGCCGATCAATACCATTTGGGATGCGATCCCTGAATTGATGAAGGCAACCAAACTGAATTATTACTCCCTTGGCCGAACAATGGGTGAGATCTCTGACACATTGATCAGGGAAAACCCATCCTTATATTGGCAAAATGTAGTGGTTGGCTGGATATGGTTTTGGAAAGGCGGGGTTGTATGGCAACCCTCCGCGATCAACGATCCGATCATCAGAACCCTGGCTATTTTCATTTTGTCTGTGGAACGGGTGGGGGTAGTGATCGGAAATTTTTTGTTCCTGGTTTCCACGCTCATGGCAACATGGAAACAATTTATTCTCAAAAAGGCAAACTACCCCACTAACGTCTGGGTTTTCATCAGCTTTTTGTGGCTTATTTCTATTTTACAAACATTTGCCGAGCATGGCGACAATCCCCGATTTTTGGCTCCAGCTCAAAGCCTTGTATTCATCACCCTGATCGTTTTGTACAGCTGGCGGAATAACCAACAGAGAACAGAGACCCGTCGATGAAGAATAAATGGATCATCCTGGCTGTTATGGCCTTTGCGCTACGATTTGCGTTTGGGGTTTGGAGCTACGAAAAATTGCCAACCCTTGCGACAGGGAGTGAACCCCAAAAAGCAGGGTATTTGTTCTTTGACGCATACCATCGCGACACGCAAGCCTGGCAACTTGCTTCGTCAACACAACCGTTATCAGTTGCCTTTAGTGATAATTGGAGCTCAGACCAGTATGGTGGTCTGTTGTGGTTACTCGCGGCGATCTATCGTGGTTTTTCCTTGCCTGTACAACAAGTGTGGATGGGTATCGCCGCCAGCGCCTTTGCGGGGAGTGTTTCAGCAGCCCTGATGTATTTTTTGGGCAAGCGTTTTTTTTCGGAAAAAACAGGGCTCCTGTTGGCTGCCGCAATGGCCATCTACCCAGAGGCGGTATTGCTGGGTGCATCCCAAATGCGTGAACCTTATTTGATCATGTTCATGGCCTTGTTCCTATTGAGTCTTTCAGTGATTTCGAAAAATAAGGCGCAAGCCGCCTATGCCGGCGTGGTGATGGCAGTAATTGGGGTGTTGTTCATCTCTCCAGGGGTAGCCATACCCATGCTTTTGATCTTCGCCGGGTGGGTTATCCTTGAAAAATGGCAAACGAGGATCGACCGAAAAAGCGTGATATTACTATTGGCAGGGATCGGCGCTGGAACATTGTTGGCGGTATTGTTACTTACAGCAAGCTGGGAGTCTTTGGTGGACTACAAAGGCGGTGGCGCAATGGGTGTCATCGGTAGCTGGGCGCGCCGGACAGCGTTATACAATGCCCACTTGCTAAAACAAAGCTCCGGCATTGTCCAGGTAATGTTGGCCGCGGTACCAGAGTGGTTGGCGTTCCCATTTGTGGCGGTATATGGCGTATTGCAACCGATTTTGCCTGCCGTTTTGTTTGAGCCTGGCGAGTTATTTTGGAAATTGGTTGGCGGCCTGCGTTCAATAGGGTGGTACACCCTGCTGCCCCTGCTGATGGCTTTTCCGGTGAGCCAACCAAACGCCCCCAAAGGTACCAGAAAGGCGCAATGGTTTTGGCTGTTCTTTATCGTAACAGTTTGGGTCTTTGTATCCTCATTACGCGGTGGCGGTGACCAGTGGGACAACCCTCGTTACAGGGTGATCCTGTTGCCGGCCATGTTGCTGCTGGCGGCCGTGTCAATCGATACCCTTAGAAATGGCCATACTGTTTGGTTTCAACGCCTTTTCGCTATAGAGTTATTTAATTTGCTTTTGTTTTGCCACTGGTACTCGTGGCGTTACACCGGTTTTGGTTATGATCTGGGTATTCGGAACACGATCCTGATCGGCATCATTGGCTCGACAGCCATCCTCGCGATCATCAAGGCACGCCGACCGAGTGCGTTATAATCAGGATTCATTAAAGTACCAAATATTTTTGAAGGAGGCGTTATGCCTGTAGCTCTGATCACCGGCATCACCGGCCAAGATGGATCTTATTTGGCTGAATTGCTGTTAAAAAAGGGATACCAAGTAGTCGGCATGGTTCGCCGCTCGAGTACAGTCACCATGGAGAGGCTCGAAAGCATCCAGGATGATGTCATTATTACCCAGGGAGACCTGCATGACCAATCTTCCATGGTTGCCTTGCTGGAAGAATACAAACCGGACGAAGTCTACAATTTGGCGGCGCAATCTTTCGTGCCGACCTCCTGGAATCAGCCTTTGCTGACCGGTGAGGTAACCGCACTGGGCGTGACCCGTTTGCTTGAGGCAATCCGGCTGGTCAATCCCAAGGTGCGTTTTTATCAGGCATCTTCCAGTGAAATGTTCGGCAAGGTGCTTGAAGTTCCCCAAAAAGAAACCACCCCATTCTACCCACGTTCACCCTATGGCGTCGCTAAGGTTTATGGCCACTGGATCACCGTCAATTACCGGGAATCATTCGATATCTTTGCTACATCGGGCATCTTGTTCAACCACGAAAGCCCACGCCGTGGATTGGAGTTTGTTACCCGCAAGATCTCCAACAGCGTGGCCAGAATTAAATTTGGCCAGCAAAAAGAATTGCGGCTTGGCAACCTGGAAGCGCAACGAGACTGGGGATTTGCGGGAGACTACGTAGACGCGATGTGGAGAATGTTGCAACATCACACCCCCGACAATTTTGTGATCGGCACCGGAGAAACCCACTCGGTTCGGGAGTTTTGTGAGCTGGCGTTTGGGTATGTTGGTTTGAACTATGAGGATTATGTGGTTCAGGACCCCCGTTTTTACCGCCCAGCCGAAGTTGATCTGTTGATAGGGGATCCCAGCAAGGCTCATAAGGACTTGGGTTGGAAGGCGACTACCAGCTTTAAGGGTCTGGTGGAGATGATGGTAGAAGCGGACCTGATCAGAAATAAAAAATAAATGATCGGTTGGCGCCTTTCCATTTCCGATCATTCTGCCTCACCTGCTCGCACACAAACAACCCAATGAAGCTTTCATTGGGTTGTTTTTTGGGTTGGACAACCGCCCTTGCCATTGCCCTTCATCAGAAGGGGTGAAATTATCCGCTATAATTCCAACTGTCGCTTTGCCGCACTGTATTTTAGCCACCAAAGGCTTTCCCAAAGGCAAGCGTGTAACTTCATGGTACTGATGGGCAAATCGAAGTCTACCTGCCTTGGGTTGTAAAGTGATCGAATGATTTGGACCGTCAGTCCCACTCCCGCATCAACTATCTCTCTTTACCGGAGGAAGTAATGGATCTCTCAGTTGTTATACCGGTTTATAACGAAAACGAAAGCTTGGAACTGTTGCACCAGACACTGTCTGAGGCCATGTTGGAAGTTACAGGCACCTGGGAGGTGATCTATGTTGATGACGGATCCAGAGATGGCAGCCCTGAAAAACTAAAATCGATCTACGCGAAGGACCCCGAACATGTAGTAGTGGTTGAGTTTAGGCGCAATTTTGGCCAAACCACCGCGATCTTGGCGGGAATTGACCATGCCCGTGGCAAGGTGATCACGTTCCTCGACGCGGACCTGCAAAACGACCCGCGGGATATCCCTATGATGCTCACCCGGCTGGACGAAGGATATGATGTGGTTTCAGGATGGCGCAAGAACCGCGAAGATAATGCCATCACCCGAAACTTTCCTTCCCATATCGCCAATTGGCTCATCTCCAATGTGACCGGTGTTCACCTGCACGATTACGGGTGTACCCTCAAAGCATACCGCCGCGAGGTGATCACGGGTTTTAAGTTGTACGGTGAAATGCACCGCTTTATCCCGGTTTACGCCAATTCGGTTGGAGCGCGCATTTTGGAGGTGCCAGTGCGGCACCATGCCCGCAAGTTTGGTGCGAGCAAATACGGGTTGGAAAGAACCGTTAAAGTGGTGCTGGACCTGATAGCGGTACAATTTCTGACCCACTCCTCAAAGAAACCGATCTACCTGTTTGGAGGCGGGGGTGCCGTGTTGATCGGCGCAAGCCTGTTTGGGTTGCTATTTTTGCTCGTTCGCAAATTGGTCACCGGTGTAGAGGTTCTTAGCTCGCCTTTCTTTATCATCTCGACCCTTGCAGCCATGACCGGTTTCCAATCCATACTGATGGGTTTAATCGCAGAATTGCTGGTCCGGACCTATCATGAATCCCAGCAAAAACCCACCTACACTATTCGCGGCATTACCCGCAAGGCCAGCCAGGATTAGCGTTCAATGGATCGTTGGGTGAAAAAAAACGGATCCGTGGTGATCCGCGTCGTTGGCACCCTGACGGCGATCGGTTTGTTGGCATACTTGGTAAACCAAAATGGAACCAGGGATATCCAACAAACATTGATGGGTATATCTCCCACAAGTTTGGCAATATCTTTTGGGTTCATCCTCCTTTCCCGATTGTTCATCACCATTCGATGGCATATATTACTGAGAACGGGGGGTGTTGAGATCCCCTTTAGGCGCACCTTATTGTTGGTGTTCATGGGGCTATTCTCGAATAATTTCCTTCCAACCACTGTTGGGGGTGATGTTGTTAAGTTGGCGGCAGCCAGCCAAATGGGGTACGACAAAGCAATCACACTGGCTTCCATTGCCGCCGACAGGCTTATCAATATGATCGGAATGTCTTTGGCAGCTCCATTGGGTTTGTGGCAATTCTTCTCCAGTGGGGTGATCTTACAGGGCTTTACGCTAGGAGGCTTGTTCTCAAAGACCTTCGACTTCCTAAAAAAAACTCTCGGTTCGTTTTCTTTATGGTTGAAAAAACCAGGGGCAATTGCGGCCGCCTTACTTTGTGCGTTGGTCCATATGTTCTTCTCTTTTGCGGCGATCTATGTTTTGATCCTTGGCATGGGAGAGGAAATGTCCTTTTGGGAGGTAATTGGACTCAGTAGCCTGGCTTACTTTATTACGCTGGTCCCTTTATCTATCAACGGTTACGGATTACAAGAATTTTCGGTCACTTTTTTATTTTCCAATATTGGTGGAATCAGTGTTGCCACCGCAGCAAGCACGGCAGTGATCCATCGCCTGATGATGATCCTCGTCAGCCTGCCTGGCGCCTTTACCTTGCCCGGTATCCTTGGCAAGATCAATCAGCCTGAACAAAAAGAACTGTGAACCCTTCGATAAAACACACTGGTTGGAGAACGCTTGCGGCATTCACTTTTTGTGTAAACACCGTGGTTTTAGTTTTGTCTATCCAGCGATGGGGCGAGCTGGGGGTTGTACTGTGGAGATCGATCTGGATCCTTCCTTTCTTCGCGTACATCACGATGCTGCTACTCACAGCGGCATCTTTTCTCCCGCCAGTGGCACGATCGATCGAGCAATGGGCGGCCAAGGCCCATCAAATCCTCCGCTCGGGGACCTTTTCTACTACCCATTCCTCGCGGGTCGTTAGCGCGGCAATGGCTGTGGCATTATTAATCGGTATCCCGGCAACCAAAGTGTGGCTGCAGATCGGGCAACACGTCAAACAATCTACCCAGGATTCCTTGCTGATATCCTATTTATATTATTGGGTAGTTTGGTACCTCGTGATCATTGGGGGGGCGTTAGCCCAACATGCTTTACGCAAAACCCACAGAATGGGGCTGGCGGTTTTTTTGGTTGTTTCTGGGTTAGTGTTTGAGGTTTTTTCCCGTTTTTCGGCGGTTAACCACTACCCCTTTTCACTTGGTTGGTCAGAATCAAGCAGGTATTATTACGCCTCGTTGTATTTTTCTGAATGGCTATACGGCCAAACTTTACCGCTTTCGGTGTTGCATCCTTCCCGGTATTTGTTACAGAGTATCGCCTACCTGATACCAGACGCTGGTTTATTCGAACATCGGCTTTGGCAGGCAATTTTATGGGTGTTTTTCACCGCAATCACCGCCATCCTTTTGCCCAAGCGCACCTTGGGTGGGCTCATTGCCGGTAATCGATTGTTACACTTCTTATTTTCGGGTTGGGTTTTCCTATTCCTGCTTCGCATAGGCGTTTATTATCACTTACACCCATTGGTGTTCCTTCCGTTGTTGGCAGGCAAAAATTCAGCTAGCTGGAAAAAATGGTGTCTGTTACTGGTTGCATCGGTTTGGGCTGGCATTAGCCGCATCAATTGGTTTCCAATTCCGGGCACAATAATGGCGCTACTGTACTTATTTGAGACACCGCTTTACCCCCAAAAACTTGGCAAGTATTTGGCTGCCCCCGCCGCGTTTATTTTTGCAGGGTCAACCATCGCGATGATCAGCCAATGGGCTTACATACGAATTTCCGGCAATTTGCCCAATCAGGGCGCGTTCACATCCAGCTTTACATCAGACCTGTTATGGTACCGTTTATTGCCAAACGAGTCCTATCCGCTGGGGGTATTATTTGCCACCTTTATTTTTTGTTTTCCATTGGCGGTATTTTTTATTACGAACCTGGGCAATAACCCAAGCATCCAACCCATCCGCAAGTGGGTGGTCACCGGAATTAACCTGGTTTTTTTGGCAGGCAGCCTCGTAGTCAGCGTCAAGATCGGTGGGGGGGCTGACTTGCACAATATGGACGCATTTGCGGCAGTCTTGTTGATCTCAACAGCCTTGAGTTTTTCTGGCATATCGCAGCATTCCAGTGAAGAAAATGCAAAAGTTTGGGAACATTGGTTTAGCTGGCCAACCGCGTTTGTTGGCTTGTTGATACCTGTACTTTTTTTGTTACCATCGCTAAAGCCTTTCACCAAGTTCCATACCAAAAATAACCAGGCAGCACTTAATACCTTGGTTCAAAAGGTGGGTGATTATAGCGATCATGGCGAAGTTCTTTTTATCAATGAGCGCCATCTTGTTACT
>SXKT01000074.1 GCA_005778035.1 Chloroflexota bacterium | reverse complement strand
TTATTTTTGGCGATGATCTTTTTGGTTTTTTCCATTTGGAAAAAAGAGTTGACCATCGCTCCCCCAAAACTCAACCAAAAGGTTCCCCAGCAAGGCATGTTCGGCCTTCGGCCTTTTTTCCTCTCGATGGGCTTGGCTGTTTTGGCGGTCCTGCTATTTTTGGATGGTGTATTCACTTTTTGGAATACCATCGTATGGGGGATGAGTATCTTCTTCTTTATCAGGGCATTTTGGGTTCAGGATGAAAAATCCTATGGCTGGATTCACAAAATTTATCAAGTACTTCGCCAGGAACAATGGCGGCTAAGCATCAATAGGCGCGCAATTGTGTTGGTGATCGTGATACTTACGATGCTATTTTTCCGTTTTTATAACCTGCAAAATGTTCCCGCGGAACCTTTCAGTGACCACGCAGAGAAGTTGCTGGATGTATTCAACGTAACCCAGGGAAATTATTACACCTACTTTGAACGTAACACCGGCCGCGAGTTTCTACAGTTTTATGTAACAGCGTTTTTGGCCGTGATCGCGAACATGGGCCTTACTTTTATGGCCCTCAAGACCGGTACGGTGTTGATCGGGCTGGTCGCGCTGCCATTCATCTATGGGCTGGGCAAAATGGTCGGAGGTTGGCGGGTGGGGGTAATGGCATTGGTTTTGGCCTCCGTATCGTATTGGCTAAATACCATCAGCCGCATTGGCTTGCGGTTTCCGTTGTACCCTGCTTTTGCGGCGCCCGCCCTCTATTTTTTGGTAAAGGGATTGCAGAGGAATAACCGCAACGATTTCATTTTATCGGGCATATTCCTTGGTTTGGGGTTGCATGGGTATTCTCCTGCAAGAATTGTTCCGTTCGCCTTATTGGCAGGCATCATCATTTATTGGATGCACAAAAAAAATGCGGAATGGCGGTCTGCGGCAGTATTTAATTTCCTGGTCCTGACACTGGCCTCAGTATTGGTTTTTGTACCTCTCCTAAGCTACACGCTCACCCACCCTGATATTGTATTGGAACGGACGATGACGCGAATTTCGGGGGTGGAAAAAGCATTGGAGGAGCCAGCCCTGACGATATTTTTAAGGAATAACATTAATGCTTTTGAAATGTTCAACTATAACAATGGGGATACCTGGGTTCACTCCATACCTTACCGCCCAGCGTTGGATATTGTCACTGCGGTGTTGTTTGTGCTTGGTCTATTGGTGGTCACGAACCGCTATATTCGTCACCGATATTGGATGGACCTGTACTTGATCGTGTTGATCCCGGTGTTGGTCTTGCCATCGACCTTGTCTTTGGCATTTCCCTCTGAAAATCCTTCGCTTAATCGCACCGGCGGGGCCGCCATCGTGGTGATGGTGATCGCGGCGCTGGCTTTGGATACGATCTATCGTAGCTTACGCCGGTGGTCACCCATGGTCGCGCCGATTGCCGTCTCCGCAATGCTGATATTTTCTGCTTGGCAAAACTACGACCTGGTCTTTAACCAATTTGCCAGCCAATTCCGCCAAAACGCATGGAACACTTCTGATATGGGCAATGTGATCGCTGATTTTGTGGCGGCAGGCAACGACCCAAACCTGGCTTTTGTTGTTCCATGGCCTCATTGGGCAGATACTCGACTGGTTGGCATACAGGCTGGTTTCCCCACAAAAGATTACGCACTTCCCCGAGAACGATTGGGAGAGACGATCGATCTTCGGGGTAACAAACTGTTCTTGCTTAATGAGCAGGATGTAGAAAGCCAATTGGCCCTTAAAGAATTGTACCCAACTGGATTGCTCAACAGGTTCTCGTCCAAAATTGAGGGTAAGTCTTTCCTGATATTTAATGTTTCAAACAATTAAAATCCGATCCATAAAAAAGAAAAAACCATGCAAAAACTAAAAACCCCTTTTACCATCCTGGCATTCGTATTAATTCTTTCGATCGCCGCATATTTTCGGCTGATCGGAGTTAATTGGGACCAAAGCCAACATCTTCATCCAGACGAACGATTTATGACCATGGTTGTATCGGCATTGGAACCTGCCAGAAATTTGGGTGAATATTTTGATACCGCGATATCCCCGTTGAATCCTAATAATCGGGGGTATGGGTTTTATGTATATGGTGATCTGCCGATCGTTGTTGTGCGTTATTTGGCAGAATGGCTCAACCAAATAACACCCTATCTGCGGACCCTGGAAGGTTTGCCTGAATGGCTGGCTGCATTCGCTGGCATAGAAAATTGGGCTGGTTACGATGAAGTGGTACTCCTGGGAAGGGTTCTATCGGCGATCTCGGACCTGGGCTCGATGGTGCTGGTTTTTCTGATCGGGCGGCGGTTTTATTCCACCAAGGTTGGGCTGTTGGCAATGGCTTTCTCTTCATTGGCGGTCATGCAGATCCAGCAGTCACATTTCTTCACAGTGGATATGTTTGCGAACTTTTTTATGCTGCTGGCGGTGTACTTCGCGGTAGAGATCATCTTCGATCGGGAAGATCCGTTCGATGTTGGTGTTGTGTTCGGCGGAGAGAAGAAAATTTCGGTTGATGGGATATTGGAAATTACGCGGAGAACTGCTTTTAGGAATACCATTTGGTTTGGATTGGCTTTTGGGGCTGCAGTAGCGTGCAAGATCAACGCCGCCCCTTTGGCTGTCCTGCTTCCCGCAGCAATCGCGATCCGGAAATTCCGTTTGCACGATGGGGATGACCACGAGAATAGCGATGTCCTGGCCGACAAGCCGACTTTCAATTATGAGACCATCGCTTTCTTACTGGTGCTTGGTGGGTTAATTTCAATTTTGGCATTTCGGGTATTCATGCCGTACGCGTTTAAAGGACCCAGCTTTTTCAATTTTTCGCTAAACCCATTATGGACGGAAGCCATCTCTGCCCAGCGGGCACAGGCAAGCGGTGATGTGGATTTTCCACCTGCCTTGCAATGGACACGCCGCAGCTCGTTGTATTCAGGCGAAAACATGCTTCATTGGGGGTTGGGGTGGCCATTGGGAATATTGTGGGCGACCGCCACAATGTGGATGGGCTGGGAGGCTATAAAAGGCAAACGCAACCGATCATTATTCCTTTGGGGGTGGGTAGCGTTTTATTTTATTTGGCAATCCATTCAATGGAACCCAAACATGCGCTACCAATTGCCGATTTACCCCCTTGTTGCGATCATTGCGGCATGGTTTGTATTTAATAACCCCAAACTGCCTTTTCTCAAGCCTGCCGTGTCCAAGGTTGTATTTTGGTCTGCAGGTGCCATTGTTTTGGTGCTCACTTTTTTTTGGGCGTTTGCTTTCACCCGTATCTACACCGTAGATCATAGCCGCGTGCAGGCGACACGCTGGATATTCCAGAATGTGCCTGGACCGATCAACCTGAGGATCAATAATGAGATTTCAGGCATGCAGGTTCAACTCTTGCCATATCAGCACGGCTACCCGATCAACCCAGGTTTTTCGTACGAGGTGGTCTTTGTTCCTAACATAAGTGGCTCACTTTCAGAAGTATTTTTCGCTACGATTGAAGACCTGGATCGCAACCCAGGGACAGAGGTATTGGTTGAAGTTTTTTCCCAGGATGGCTTTCCGGACCGGCCGGCCATTGGTAGCGGAAAGGTGGTGCTTGCCAAAGAAATAACCAAACAGGCAGTAGCCAAGCTGAAGACGCCGGTTGGGGTGCAGGGCGGCCAGCCATATATCTTGCGAATTTCGAGCCTTGGCAACGTAACCCTGATGGGATCGGCTGTCGTTCAAGAATCTTCCTGGGATGACGGCTTGCCCTTACGAATGGATGGCTATGACCCATTTGGCGGGCTATACCTGCCAGACTTGAACTTTGAAATGTATTGGGACGACAATACCGACAAACTCACCCGATTCCAATCCAACCTGGATGCGGGAGATTTTCTGGTGATCTCCTCGAACCGTCAATGGGCGACTACAACACGGGTACCAGAGCGGTACCCGCTGACAACAACGTATTACCAGCAATTGATCGGCTGCCCCCCGGAAAAAGAAGTGCTGTGGTGTTATAACGTGGCGACACCGAATATGTTTACAGGCAATCTGGGTTATGAGTTGGTGGCGACGTTCACCGCTTACCCGCGGATTTTTGGCCACGAGTTTAACACCCAATTTGCCGATGAATCTTTTACCGTATACGATGCCACCAAGGTGTTGATCTTTAAAAAAAGCGCCAATTATGACTCACAGAAGGTGGCTGATATTCTCGGCAGTGTAGACCTAAGCAAGGTCATTCACGTAACGCCAAGAAACGCTCCACGTATTACTTTGGACCTGTTGCAAACCCCGGAAAAGGCCAATGCAAATATTGATGGAGGAACCTGGGCCGAGTTATATCCACCAAGTTCACCTTTGAATGCAAATCCGTGGCTGGGTTTGGCGGTTTGGTATGGCTTCATCTTTTTGCTTGGTTTGTCGGCGTTCCCATTCCTGTTTTATATCTTCCGCAGCCTGTCCGATAAGGCTTACCCGGTTGCCCGTTTGGCGGGTATGTTGTTATTTGCATATGGCGCATGGTTGGCCAGTTCTGTTACTCCGATCCCTTATACCAGGCCGGTATTGGCGGTTTGGTTGGCTTTGTTCATAACGGCAGGCGGCATTGCCTTTTGGGCTCAGAGAGAGGCAATGGTTGATTTTGTAAAACGCAACCTGAAAAAAATTGGCCTGACAGAATTGGTGTTTTTTGTCCTGTTCCTGTTCGACCTGCTGATTCGCCTGGGCAACCCAGATCTGTGGCATCCGGCAAGGGGTGGCGAGCGGCCAATGGATTTTTCATACCTCAACGCGGTACTTAAAAGCACAACCTTCCCTCCCTACGATCCTTGGTATGCAGGCGGTTACATTAATTATTACTATTGGGGGTTTGTACTGGTAGGCACTCCAATCAAATTGCTGGGTATCACTCCTTCTGTTGCCTACAATTACGTTCTGCCGAGTTTGTTCGCGATGCTTGGCATGGGTGGTTTTTCGGCGGTGTGGAACCTGACTAAAAACGAAGATTCTGGATGGGATTATCGGCAAGTGATTGGCGCAATTGCCGGGGCCGGGGGCTTGGTTTTGTTGGGCAACCTGGGGACAGTTCAGCTGATCTACCGCTCGCTGCAAAAAATGATGGTTTCAAACGAGTTGGTCGATTCTATTGCCACCCCCGTACTTCAACGCTGGTCTTGGGCGTTGCAGGGGTTTGGCAAATTGTTGGGCGGTGAACAATTACCCATTAGCTGGGGAGATTACATGTGGGCTCCCAGCCGGGTAATGCCACAAGGGGACCTTGCGATCACGGAATTCCCATTGTTCACATTTTTATATAGTGACCTGCACGCCCATATGATCGCCCTGCCGATCACCTTGTTGGTGATCGTGTGGGTCATCTCCATGTTGCGAATGAAGGATGAGGGTTCTACCACAAGATGGCTTGTTTCATTGTTGTTCGGTGGCTTGGTCATCGGATCCTTGCGCCCGACCAATACGTGGGATCATCCGACCTATTTATTGCTCGCGGCGATCGTGGTTTCGTTCGTTAGCCTTTCCAACACATCGCTGCAGATCATTCGGCACGGTTTGGTGCCGGCAAGGCTTCGGCCGGCGATCAATTGGGTTGTTAGCCTGGTTGTGTTGCTTGCCGCTTCGCAGGTATTCTTTCAGCCCTTTAGTTATTGGTATGGCATGGCCTATGGCAAAGTGGAAATGTGGCAGAATGAAAAAACTCCGATCTGGTCTTATTTGACCCATTGGGGTCTGTTCCTTTTCACCATCCTTATGTGGATGTCCTGGGAAACCCGCCAATGGATGGCGCGAACTCCAGTTTCGGCATTGGCATATTTGAGGCCATACAAAACATTGATCATCTGGGGAGTGATCACTGTGGTTGTGATGATCGCTGGCATTCAGTTTGGGTTGAATGTACCCATTGCATGGTTTGTGTTCCCGCTGGCATTGTGGGCGTTGTTACTGATCCTTCAGCCTGGCCAGACGGATGAAAACAGGATTGTGCTGTTTATGTTTGGTACAGGTTTGGTTCTCACATCGATGGTTGAGGTCATTGTTTTATCCGGCGATATCGGCCGCATGAATACCGTTTTCAAGTTCTATTTACAAGTTTGGACCCTGTTTGCCATAACCGCCGCATACGCGCTTGCGCAAATGATCAAATACCGGGAAGATTGGGGCCGCCTTCGCACAATGGTGTTTGAGATGGTTGGCATGGCATTACTGGCTGGCGCGTTATTGTATACCATCACGGCATCGTTCGACAAAGTGCGTGACAGAATGGCGCAAGGTATACCTTTTACATTTGATTCGATGCAATATATGGCATACGCCACGTTTTGGGATCAGCAAGAGATGGCCTTGTCCAAAGATTACCATGCGATCAAATGGATGCAGGAAAACATTACCGGATCGCCAGTGATCGTTGAGGCGAACTCGGTTGAGTATCGCTGGGGAAACCGGTTCACCATCTATACTGGTTTGCCGGGTGTGGTTGGCTGGAACTGGCATCAGCGCCAACAAAGGGCTTTGTTGCCGGGCGAATGGGTGACAAGCCGGGTAGAGGATGTTCACAATTTTTATAATGGGGACCGGATCGAAAGCACAGTTAATTTCCTGCGCAAATACAGTGTTCGCTATATCGTTGTGGGTGAATTGGAGCAGATCCAATACGCTCCAGAGGGAATCGCGAAGTTCGAACAATTCGACGGCATTTTTTGGCGCAGCGTTTACCAAAAGGATGGCGTGACGATCTACGAGGTGGCAAATTGAGCACGCTATACCATATCACCACTGGCCAACAACTTTCCGAGGCGAAACAAACCGGAGAATATCACCCACCTTCGCTCACGGCTGAGGGCTTTGTCCACTTATCACAGCGACATCAGGTCTTGGTGGTCGCGAACCTGTTTTATCGAAACGCGGCAGATCTGGTTTGTTTGATGATCGACACGGATAAATTGAGGGCGCCCCTCAAATTTGAATCCGCTGCCCATCCGGATGGAAATGCCCATGCTGAGATCCCCCTCAACGAGCAGTTTCCGCATTTGTACGGCCCTTTGAATATGGATGCGATCATCGGAGTCGCAGATTTGGAAGCGGACGATCAGGGGAAATTTGTCGCGCTGAAAGGTGAATGAAGCGATGGGTTCATTTTTTGCCTGGTACTTATTAATAACCCTGATCGGGCTGATCGCCTTCCCGTTGGTGAATCGCATGTTCGAGAAATTCGCGGATGGGGGGTATGGCTTTTCCAAGATCGCCGGTTTATTGGGGGTTAGTTACATCCATTGGATCTTGGTAACCTTGGGTGCCTATACCAACACGCTTGGCGGGGTTTATTTATCTGTGATTCTTTTTGCGGGTGTGGTTTTTGTTATAACCAACCTGTGGCCAAAAGGTGATACCTGGGAAAATAGCTGGGTAAAAATAAGGACGTTTGTTGTAGCCAACCAGCGGGTTGTTGGTGCAAGCGAATTGCTTTTCTTTGCCGCCTTTGCTTTTTGGGCATTTATGCGTGCGCTAAACCCGGAGGTTTCAGGCACAGAAAAACCGATGGAGTTGGCTTTCATCAACTCGATCATCAAATCGGCTGTTTTCCCGCCATCAGATCCATGGCTCAGCGGGTATGCCATATCCTATTACTATTTTGGTTATGTAATGGCTGGCATATTGGCCTTGGCCACCAAAACACCAGGGTCTGTCGCGTTTAACCTGATGTTGGCAATGGTGACAGCCATGGCGGTTGCAGGTTCATATTCGCTGGTATTCAACTTGCTGCGCAATGGCGAGCATACAGCAGGCAAAAAGATAAGCATGGCTGCATTATCGCTTCCTGTGATCGGACCGATGTTGCTCACTTTTATGGGAAACGCGGAAGGTTTTTTGGAACTTTTGCGGGCATATGGGGTAGGTTGGAGAGCGAGTAGCGGATGGTTTTGGTCCTGGTTGAACATCAAGGATATCAATGTTCCGCCAGATATGATCAATGTGTGGCCACCACGGTACTGGTTTTGGTGGCGGGCCTCGCGGGTATTACAAGATTACGACCTGTTGGGAAACTTCCACGAGGTCATCGACGAGTTCCCCTTTTTTTCCTTCTTGTTAGGTGACTTGCATCCCCATGTATTGGCCATCCCTTTTGTGCTGTTGTCCATTGCGGTGGCTCTGGCATTGCTTTGGCGCGAAAACGGTACGCCAACCCCTCTTGCCGACCCACTTCTATGGGGGTCAGCTGTTGTATTGGGCGGGCTTGCCTTTCTTAACACGTGGGATTTTCCGATCTATTTTGGGTTGGTCATTTTGGCGCGGCTCTTTCATTCCGCAAAATATGGAGGCTGGAGCAAAGCTCTGTTTTGGGAGCTTGCGTTGTGGTCTCTACTGGCGGGAACGCTATCAATATTGTTGTATCTCCCGTTTTATCTGGGGTTTTCCTCGCAGGCGGGCGGTCTGTTGCCCAACATAATTTTCCCGACCCGGGGTGCCTACATCTGGGTCATGTTCTTGCCGTTGCTTGTTCCGATCTTTTGGTTTGGGGGTATAAAGATATGGAGGTTGAAAAACTCCGTTATCGAAGGTGTATTAGGGACACTGTTTCTGATCACAGCGTTGGCGATACTCTCCACCTTGTTGGGCTGGGTAGCGAGCAGCTTGCCAGAAGGTGCGGCGCTGATCAATTCGCAAGGTTACGCAACTTTTTCGCAGATATTGGAAGCCGCTTTGGGAAGGCGCTTGGCTTACCTTGGCGGCCTTGTAACCGTTGGGGGGGTATTATCGGTTGGGCTGGCTGTCGTCAGCCAATTTGCCCGGGTTCGCATAGACCGGAAAACCCTGTTTGTTTTTATGCTGGTGGTTGTTGGCGCGGTGTTGGTTTTGGTACCTGAATTTGTGTATCTGCGAGACCAATTTGGCAACCGCATGAATACGGTCTTCAAGTTCTATTACCAGGCATGGATCCTTTGGTCGATTGCCGCAGGGTATGGGATGATCAAATCAATCGAAAAATCCCGCGGCTACCTCAAGTGGATTCCTGGGTTGGTGTTTGTTTTGACCTGCGCAATAGGGCTGGTGTATCCAATCACATCCCTGCCCGAGAAGACAGGATTATTAAATTTTCAATCCAAACCCGCCATTACATTGGATGGAGCCTCCCAATTGGCTGCCAATAACCCTGATGAATATGCGGCGATATTGTGGTTGCGGCATCAACCCCAAAGGGTGATAGTTGAGGCGATCGGTGGCTCCTATTCTGAGTATGCCCGCATGTCCACTTTCTCGGGGCAGCCTACCCTATTAGGGTGGCCTGGACACGAAAGCCAATGGAGGGGTGGTTATGATGAGGTCGGATCTCGTCAGCAGGATGTAGAGGCGATTTATGTGACCCCGGATTGGCAAGCGACGAAAGAATTGTTGGAAGGTTACAACGTCGATTACGTTGTGATCGGCAATTTGGAACGGGTTACATATAAGGTTTTTGAACAAAAGTTTGCAGAAAATTTGGCGGTTGCATACCAAACTGGAAGTGTTACGATCTACCAATATTCACAATAGAGATTAGGTAACTTATGGATGATCAACAAGTTAGACCTGCAGTTGCGATCCCACTGGCGCTCTTGTTTGCCGTCGCCGGCGGATTGCTGCGATTCTCCCATTTGGGATCGATGCCTTTAGCCGATGCGGAAGCGTTGCAGGCGATGGCCGCACATTCGCTGGCGGCGGGAATAAAACCCGCGGCTGTGACCGAGGGTTTCTATGTCAGCCTGACGGGTCTATTCTTTTGGTTGTTTGGCTCGGGCGAATCGATAGCACGGTTGGTACCTGCCATGGCAGGGTGGGCATTCAGTTTGGTCCCGGCGTTGTTCCGGCGCCAGCTTGGAGATGTGGCCAGTTTGGTGCTATTGGGGTTATTTGCTTTCGACCCTTCCCTTATCGCTGTCTCCCGCTCGGTCAATGATGTGGTATTGCCGTTGCTCTCCACATCCTTGTTGGTGTACGCGCTCATCTCTGAAAGACCGCGATTTGCGGGTTTTGCATTGGCGATGGCCATGCTTGGCGGGCCGATGGGGTGGTTGTCGCTGGCAGGTTTGGGGTTAGGTTTGGGTGCACACAGCCTATTTAAACAGAAACCTTTTGCCGCAATTGTGGTAGATCATGGAAAAAAACAAGGTTTGGTGATTCTTCTATCCGCATCAATAAGCATTGTTGCCTTTGGTGGTGGTCTTTATATTCAACCTGCCATGTTGGATGTGCCCTTCAACGGGTTGGCAAGTATTTTTTCACGATTCTCCTTACCCACAGGGCCAACAATGTTCCTGCCCGGTTTGGGTTTGGTATTTTATGAGCTGTTCGCGTTGGTCTTGGGGATTTGTGGAATTTCGTTGCTGTCCAAAAATTCTGCTCGTTGGTTTTGGTTGTATGCCTTCTCGCTGTTCATGTTTATTGCTACTTACTTTCAACCAGAGCAAAACACCATCGCGCTTGCCTGGATCACCCCGTTGTTATTAGTTGGGGGATCGATGTTTGTGGCGGAATTTCTGACAGTTCGTCCACTTTTTGATCGGGAAACCTTAGGAATGTTCATTTTTTCGATGGTGGTCTTGGTCTTTATGGGCCTAAACTATCTTTCGGCCGCATTAGCCCAGGTGGATCCTTCTGTTACCCAGCTGCGTTGGACGGTGATGATCGGGTCTTTTACCATGCTGGCTGCCAGTTTGGTTTTGGTTACGTATGGTTGGTCATTTTCGGTGGCTTGGCGCGGCCTTATCAGTGCATTGGCAGTGTTTTTATTCGCGGTCAACATCAACGCGGCATGGTCGGTTAGCCACCTTCGCGCTGGTAACACCCAGGAGCTTACCGACGCAACGATCAGGATCACTGACGGCAATGTACTTAAAACCCAGTTGGAGGCGGTGAATGCCTGGAATTTTGGAAGCGGGTTAAATGAGCGGGTTTCGGTAGTGGGGGCAGATAGCCCTGCCCTGTTGTGGCAATTGCGCGATTCCAGTGTAAAATTTCTACCCGGGATGAGTAACCCCGAGGACTTGGGCGATATTATTATCACTAATCCTGATATGGTCGATGAGCAATTAGAAAAGGCATATCGCGGCCAAGGTTTCATTTGGTCCAGTGAGGTTGCGTACGAAGCTCTGACATTTTCAGACTGGTTGAAGTGGAGTGTTAGCCGAAATTTTCCGGTGAATGAACAAAGATTGATCTTATGGATCAAAGCTGACAGATTTATCGACAGACAAAATAATCCAGAATGAGGTGGCAGTGAAACAAAGATCAATCATCGCGGTCGACGGACCGGCAGCGTCAGGAAAGTCAACCGTTGCACAAATTGTGGCCCGCAAGTTGGGCTACCTTTATTTTGATACGGGGCTGATGTATCGCGCCATTACCTGGGCTGCCATGGAAAACCTGATCGACATGGCGGACGAGCAAGCAGCTACCCTCCTTGCCGAGCAAACCACTATCGAAGTGCAAGCCGCCAGCGTAGATGATGGCAGGCCATGCGATGTGCTGATCGGCAACACCGATATTACCTGGGAGATCAGAAAACCTGCTGTAGAAGCAAATGTTTCCAAGATAGCATCCTACAAGGGTGTGCGCGCATCGCTCACGGCTCAACAGAGAAAGATCGGGCTGCGGGGGAACGTAGTAATGGTGGGCAGGGATATTGGTACTGTGGTCCTTCCAGATGCTGACTTAAAAATATACCTGGATGCGTCTCCGCAAGAGCGGGCGCGCAGGCGATATCAAGAATTGGTTTCGAGGGGTGATGCAGCCAATTTTGAAGAAATTCTCGCTGGCGTGATTGAGCGTGACAGGATCGATTCCAACCGCGCGGTTGCCCCCCTGCGTGCCGCGCCAGATGCCATTGTGATCAATTCAAGTGAGATGGCGATCGATGAAGTTGTGGATGCCATCATAACGCTCGCAGAAAAAATGCCCTGATCTGCCAACAATGGGCACATTTGGCGAACAAGTATAATTTGTTTAACGAAATGGACCTCCAGCAGTTTTTCCTGTTGATTCAAAGCCGGCCGCTCTTGCCAATATTGCTATTGGCCGGGGGAATGGCTTGCTTGGGTTTAATTGCCGTTGGGGTTGCGAGGAAGTCTTCCAAGAGCAGTGAAATGAATTCTCGGAAATCGATGGGAAGACTGTTTGTCCCGTACGCCCGAGCCATTACTGATGGCATTAAAATTTCGGCAGTTATTTCGATACTTGTCATTGCAGCTGGCGCAATTGGGTCGCTCTATGCCGTGCAAATTACCCCTGGCACAACGGGATCTTTTGCCAACAAGCGATTTCAATGCCAACCGGCCATGCGCTGCCAGTTTGTGCTTCAGAAGAGCGGGCAGATCGAGATCCTTGGGCACAGTGGAGTCTCCTCCGGACCAGAATCCTGGAAAACTGCGACTCAACTGGCCAATATTTTTGTGCGTCTCGGAGATGGGGAGACTGGGATCTATCGCGCCATTCCAGCGATGGGTGGGGCGGAGATCTTGTTTTATTTCTTGCCATACCAGCAATTCGTGTTGGCAGGGCTGGCCGCCTTTTTTACATTTGCTTTCATGTTCATTGGTGGGGCTTCGCTCCAGCTTTGGCGCTTCAAATCCTATTCAGAAGAAATGAACAAATCTGCTGAATTGGCAATGGATGAGGATAACTGGCAGGGTGAAAGAAGTGGCACCACTTCAGGAGGGCCAGGTAATTTGGTTTTAGGTGAGCCCATGCCAGATGCCGCAGCCATTTTTGCTGGTCTTTCTTTTCTCAATGCGGATGCCTTGCGGCTCATACCGTTATCGGATGGGATGGGATTTGAACCTTCTTTTGCCGCTGCAAGTTCAATTACAGGCTCTGACATTTACGAGCGGTTTGATCCGATCATAAGGGCGATCGCGGAAAGAACCAATCACTTGTTTTTGCAAGATACAAAAAAATTGTTCCGCAATGCCGGTGTCCAGGGTGTTCGCTTGCCAGCCAGTTTGTTCATCCAAAAAATCAGCCGGGGAAGAGATCCCGTGGCGATCTTGTGGGGGGCATTTACTACCCCAGCCTCATTTACATTGGCCGACAAAAAAAGGGTTGCCGACTTGGCGGTTTGGGCTGAAAACCCGCAAGCAACGCCAGGCAATAAAGTTGATAAAAATTCCGCCACTGAGATCTTAAAGAAAGTTATTGACCTGTTGCCTGATGGCGCCATCATCAGTGACCCAACAGATTGCATGGTTTGGTCGAACAGCGCAGCGGAAAAGTTATTGAACCTGGACCGTAAAAAAGCGGTTGGAAAAAAAATTGAAACCATCATCACAGACTCAAGGCTGCGCTCGTTGATGGCTACCAAAAACAAAAACAACACCGCAACAGAGATCCAACTGGATAATGGCGTTCAGGTATTGGTTTACTCAGCCCCAAGCATGGGTGGGTTGGTGGAAAACCAAAAATTATGGTTACTGCGCGACATCCATCTTTACCACGAACAAGAGCGGTTGCGTTCAGAATTCCTCAATTCTGTAAGCCATGATCTGCGCGGGCCATTATCCTTGATACGAGGGTATGCAGGGATGATAGAGATGGTTGGCTCATTAAATGACCAACAATTTATTTACACTCAAAAGATCAACGCGGCGATCGAGGATATGACACGGTTGGTCAATACAATCTTGGATCTGGGGCGGATAGATGCTGGTGTTCGGCTGCAGTTGGAGTTGGTAACCATCAGCGATGTGGTTGAGGGAGCGATGGGTTCATTGTTGCCGATCGCCCAACAGCGAAACATACTCCTGGAAAAGACCTATGTAGGCGGTGATGGCCTGATCCAGGTCGATCCAGGTTTGGTGCAACAAGCGCTTGGAAATGTGATCGAAAATGGCATTAAGTACACCAACTCTGGCGGAAAGGTTACTGTAAATGTATTGCACCAAAAGGATTGGGTACGGTTTGAGGTAAGTGATACGGGCTTGGGGATCTCAAAAGCAGACCAGGCTCACTTGTTCGAAAAATTCTTCCGCAGCCAACGGGCTGAGGTGAAAGCCAGGCGGGGGAGCGGCTTGGGTTTGGCGATCGTCAGGTCGATCGTGGAACAGCACACTGGAAAAATTTGGTTCGAAAGTTTGGAAGGGGTAGGGTCAACTTTCTATTTACAATTGCCAGTTAGGCAAACACAGTAAATTGGAACCTAAAAAACAAACCTGACCCCTGAAATTTTCGGTTATAATACTATGCCGTTCAAGATTTGAACGGGCATCTGATATTGTTTATTACCGTTTGTAAAGAGGAAAAATGGCAACTAAAAGAACCTATCAACCCAAAATTCGTCGCCGAATGCGTGTACATGGCTTCCGCGAGCGAATGTCCACATCTGATGGCCGCGAGGTCCTTGCCCGTCGCCGAGGACGTGGGCGCGCCAAGCTGACTGTCAAGATCAATAACCACGTCAAGCGAATTCGCTGGTAATTCTCTTCCTTCTTCCTGTTTGATCGGCCCGTTATGCTGAATAGGGCAGGAACAAATTGAACAAGAGATTTCGCCTTTCCAGGTCAATCGATTTTAAGCGGGTGCGTACACAAGGAAGTTCCTTTGTACACCCGCTTATTGTGTTGGTTAAAGGGAATGATCTGTCTTCCTCTTTGCGTGTGGGAGTGAGTGTTAGCAAAGCTGTTGGCAACGCTGTGCAACGAAACCATGCCAAGCGGGTCTTGCGCGAGATCATCCGCCCTTTGTTGGGCCAGTTGCGCACCGATGTTGAATTTGTTTTGGTCGCCAGGTCTGCCATCAACAAGGCAAAATTTGCAGACCTGCAAATAGCAGTGGCCAAGCTGGTGCACAAAGCAAAGTTAACCACGCAAACCCCCACAGCAGGCAGGATTATTGATTGAGTTATCTGCCAGATGATTATTCGCACGAGCCGAAATTGCGGGATATTCCCCGCAATATTTGGAATATGCCAAGGATCTTATTATTGGCCATCATTCGTTTATATCAGGCAACCATTTCCAAGGGCTTGCCTCCCAACACCTGCCGTTTTTATCCGTCTTGTTCACATTATGGATATCAGGCAATATATAAATATGGCGCGGTCGTGGGAACCGTAAAAGCGGTTTGGCGTGTGCTTCGGTGCAACCCATTCAATCCTGGCGGGGTGGATCTGCCATAAATACAATCCACCATTGGCTGATTTGGCCAAGGAGAATGAAATGAAATTAAAAATGTTGAAAATGCTCGCTGTATTGGGAGCGATGGTATTCCTGACAGCGTGTGGGAGTGCCCCGGCGACAAATTGGCCGGCGCTCTCCAGTGACGGGGAAACAGTTTACTTATCCAATGGTAGTTTTATTTATGCTGTAGATGTGGATGGCGGCATAGAAAAAACTGTGAATACCGCTGAAGGAGTCTTGCCGGCTCGTTTTCCGCAGAAAGCGGATGGCGCGATGGCATTTTATGCCCCGGTGGAGATCTCTCCAACCGGCTCCATTTTGGTAGGGAATTCTGCCACAAAATCGCACAACTTTTTTAATGTCGATCCGGCCAATGGAAACATAATTTGGTCATTCGACCAGGCCAAGAACACCTGGTTTGCGAAATCCTTGACGATCGGCGAAACTGTATTTGCCGCATCTGGCGATGGCAACCTGTACCGGCTCGATCTCGCAACTGGTTCCAGCGTTGGCGAGCCGATTAAGATCTCAGACCATTCACTTTGGATCTCCCCGGTCAGCGACGGCAGCGCCATATACGTGGTGAACATGGATCACCAGGTGGTAGCTTTGGACCTGGAAGGGAACGAAAAGTGGACCACTGAACTTGACACCTCCATTTTGAGCTCTCCGCTTGTGGCAGATGGAAAGTTATACATCGGAACACTGAGTGGCAAGTTATTTTCAATTGATGCTGCAAGTGGCGAAATTTTATGGAACAGCCAATTGACAGGCGGAATTTGGGGTACCCCAGCGTTGGCTGGCGATGCCCTTTACGTAGGAACCGTATCTGGCACGGCTGGCAAGGTGTATAGCCTTTCAGCGGCGAATGGAGCGACGATTTGGACGAAGGATGAGGAAGGGTCGGTTGTGGCCAGCCCTGTTGTCCATGGTGAGATGGTCCTTTATGCAACCGAGGCTGGAAAACTTCAAGCCATGGATGCAGCCGGTACGCCCAAGTGGCAGGCTCTGATTGAGAATGCCCATTTTTATAACGCCCCCCTGGTGGTTGGAGAATCGATCGTGATGGCTCCAATGAACGCGGAGTTTGTGATGGTCGCATACGACCTCAATGGCGCTCAGCGCTGGACATTTACAGGAAAATAGGAGAGCGCAATGTTTGACATGCTGATCGTTAATCCGTTTACCAACGCCCTGTTGCTGATCTACGCGTTTATCGGCAATTTTGGCGTATCGATTATTTTATTCACAATATTGATCCGACTCCTGACCCATCCGATCATGGCTCAGCAGATCAAGTCCAGCGCGGCCATGCAGGCGATCATGGGATCTGAAGAGTGGCAAAAGATCCAGGAAAAGTACAAAAACGACAAGGAAAAATTGGCCCAAGAACAAATGCGCATTTACTCCGAAAAAGGCGTGAGTCCATTCAGTTCTTGTTTGCCCACCCTGATCCAGTTCCCGATCCTGATCGGGTTTTATCAGAGCATTGTACGGGCTATTGGTGTAACACCGCTGCAATTATTGCAATTAGTGCGTAGCATTTACCCCGGGTTGGAGAACATCACCCCGGCAGCCTCTTTGGGTAATTTACTGCCGATTGACAGCAAATTCCTGTGGATGAACCTTGGAATGCCGGATTCGGTTGCCGTACCTTTTTTGCCTTTTGGTATTCCTGTCCTTGCGATCATCGTTGGCCTTACAACCTTTATCCAAACCAAACTGACCATGCCCCCGAGCGCCAATCCCAACGATCAATCTGCCCAGATGAATAAAATGATGGGCTTGTATATGCCTGCATTATTGTTCTATTTCTCGCTCAATTTTGCTTCTGGCTTGGCGGTTTACTTTATTACCAGCAACTTGGCTGGTATTGCCCAATACGCCGCATTAGGAAAAGTGGATTGGAAAAACCTTTTTGGTGGCCGTTCCTCAACCAAAGTTGTCGATGCGAAATCACGCTCCGTGAAAAAAGGATAGAAGAAAATGAACAGGCCAATGCTTGAAGTGATTGCTGGCTCTGTCGAAGAGGCCATTGCAAAAGGAACAGAACAATTTAGCGTGGACCGTGATGCCTTCGATGTAGAGATATTGGATGAAGGATCGAAGGGTTTTTTGGGCATAGGCAGCCGCCAAATGCGCATTCGGCTGACATTGAAGAATGGTGATGAAAGTGAAGAAAGACAACCAGAAAAAAAGGTAGATGCCAAGACAACGGAACGAAAAATGGTTGAACCTGGCAATGACGCGGATATTATTTATGCCGCAGAACAAACTACCGAGGACTTGCTTAACAAATTAAAGATGAGGGCCAAAGTTACAGCCCAACTTAGCGAACCGGATGACGATGGCGATCGGTCATTATTTGTTGATATTACAGGCAATGACCTGAGCCCCTTGATCGGCCGCAAAGCTGAAACCTTGAATGCGCTACAATATTTGCTAACTTTAATGGTCAGCAAGCACTTAAACCATTGGACCCAGGTTGTTGTTGATGTAGAAGGGTATCGAGTTCGGAGGACCAGGCAGCTTAAGCAGCTGGCTCACCGTATGGCTGAACAAGCAGTGAAGACAAATCGCCGCCAAATTCTGGAACCGATGTCTTCTTCAGAACGCAGGGTTATTCACTTGGAACTGAAGGATAACCCCGATGTCGTCACTGAGAGTATTGGTGAAGGGGTGGCGCGAAAAGTTAGTATTTTGCCCAAAAGGTAGCGCAGGACTCTACAGAGCGAGGATCAGCGATGGATATTGTTGCCCATGCCACAACAGTAGACTACTTGGTAATTGGACATATTACCATCGATAATACTGCTCAGGGCCAGATGGTTGGTGGAACAGCAGCTTATGCCGCATTGAACGCGCGGCAGCATGGGCTTAGGGTTGGTATCTTTACATCTTACGGCAATGAATTGCCGTTGGATGCACTGCAGGGTATTCAGATCATCAACATACCAACTTCGACAAGTTCTACCTTTGAAAACGTATATACCGAAACAGGACGAGTACAAAAGATCTGGAACGTAGCCAGCGAGTTGAATATTGGTGACCTGCCGGATGCATGGAAAAGGGCAAAGATCATACACCTTGCTCCCGTCGCAAACGAGATTCTGCCATTTGATCCTGCGGTCATAAAGGCGGATATCCTTGGGGTCACTCCACAAGGTTGGTTAAGGAAGTGGGATGATGATCACGCGATCCATTCTTCCCATTGGAACCCGGATATCGAACAGATCCTGCAAGCATCCGTTGCAGTATTAAGTTCCGAGGATCTGGAGCACGATGAAAGCTCCATTGAGCATTTTGCGCATAGTTGCAAAATACTCAATGTTACCGAAGGTGTGAACGGATCACGATTGTATTGGAATGGGGATATACGAAAATTCCCTGCCAGGGTGGTCTCTGAAACCGACCCTACAGGCGCGGGTGATATTTTTGCCTCTTCTTTCTTCATCCGTCTTCTCGCAACTCGAGATCCGTGGGAGGCGGCGAGGTATGCAAATCAATTGGCCGCGTTCTCAGTGACACGGCGGGGAATGCAAAGCATTCCGACAACAGAAGAAATTCGCCTCGCCTTGGTCGAGGTTTTATCATGAAATGAAAGCAGGATAACAAAGCGTGACTGCAAGAATTTACTCATTGGTGAACCAAAAAGGCGGAGTGGGAAAAACCACTTCCGTAATCAATTTAGGCGCGAATTTGGCTAATTTGGGCCAACGTGTGTTAATCGTAGACTTGGACCCGCAGGCTAACGCAACCTCTTGCCTTGGTGTAGATAAACACACTGTTACCAAGGGTACCTACGAAACCATTTTGGGGCTTGTCCAACCAGCATCGGCTTTGCTTGCAAACCCAACATTAGGGTTGACATTGCTTCCGGCATCGCCTGCGTTGGCTGGCGCAGAAGTGGAATTGGTGGACCAACAAGGCCGGGAAAACAAACTTAAGAACACATTGGAACAAGTATCAGGGATGTTCGATTACATTCTGATCGATTGCCCGCCATCGCTAAGTTTGTTGACCGTCAACGCACTTTTGGCATCTACGGATGGTGTCATCATACCGGTTCAATGCGAGTATTTGGCATTGGAAGGGGTTGGCCAACTGGTGCAAACCATCCAGAAGGTCCAACGTGTTAGCCCTACCCTCAAAGTTCGCGGGGTGATCATGACCATGTTCGAAAGCAGGGCTAACCTGTCTACCGATGTGGTAGACGAAATAAAGAAATATTTTCCAAATCAGGTTTTTCAATCCATCATACCCCGCAGTATTCGCCTGGCTGAAGCGCCATCTTATGGTTTGCCAATTACAATATATGCACCTTCCTCTTCAGGGGCGGTTGCCTATGCTTCATTGGCCAAAGAATTGCTCCAGGGGGATGGTGTAAGTGCGAAATAAATCGCAGCTTCGATCTTGGCCTGTAAAAGGTAAGGAGTTGGTATGCCAAAACACGTAGGATTGGGTAAAGGACTGGATGCGTTGATCCCGGGTGGTTTTCAACCAGTTTCGCCTGGCACCAATCCAATACCAACCGACCATGCAGGGTATCTTGAAGTAGAGATCGGGCACATTGTTCCAAATCCTCGCCAACCGCGGTCTTACTTTGACCCTGAGCATTTAAATGAACTGGCCTTATCCATCAAGGAACACGGCATTATTCAGCCATTGTTGGTCTCGAAAACGGATGGCGCGGACCAATACACGCTCATCGCCGGCGAGAGACGCTGGCAAGCATGCAAGATCGCCGGATTGGCTAAGATCCCAGTCATTGTTCGGCAAACTACCGACCAACAAAGGTTGGAACTTGCCTTGATCGAAAATATACAAAGGCAGGACCTCAACGCGATCGAAGAAGCAAACGCCTACAGGCACCTTTCGGAAGATTTTAACCTGTCTCACGAAGGCATCGCGTCGCGGGTTGGCAAGAGCCGGGTTGCGGTAACCAACACATTACGCCTGCTCAACTTGCCAGAGTTTGTTCAGGACAGCCTCCTCAAACGAGAGATCACGGAAGGCCACGCCCGCGCTCTGCTGGGCCTTTCGAACCCGAGGGCAATCGAATCTGCGCTAAAGACTGTCATCTCAAAAAAATTGACCGTTCGGCAAACGGAAGATCTGGTGAATATGTTGAAGGGAGCAATCCCGGAAAAGAAACCAACCCCACCGCCATCCGCGGATGCCAAGTCGATTGCTGATTTTTTGAGCCAAAATATAAGTCAAAAGGTCAATGTAAAGATCGGCAAACAATCCAGTGGTTCCATGACGATTTATTTTGGTTCTGAAGAAGAATTCCAAAACCTGATGCAATTGCTCACCGGGCGCGCATACACACCGTAAACCATGCTAATACTCAAAAACGCGCGTAGTGTTGATGTTTGCTCACCGAATCATTATGATTCGGTGATTGTTATTGAGGGGAAGAAGGTCTTGGCGGTAGGTGGAGAGGACCTTGTGGGCCAACATGCTGGTAAAGCCACCATACAGGATATGCATGGACATACCATCTTGCCTGGGCTTACAGATGCCCATATCCATCTTTACCAGTACGCGCTTTCACGCCAGAGGGTCGATGTTGAGACCCCCACCAAGGCCGAAGCATTGGACCGTGTACGGCAGGCTGCCAAAGCCGCCAAAAAGGGCGAATGGATCTTGGGGCATGGGTTTCAGCATAATTTGTGGGATGGACAGTTACCAAGCCGATACGATCTTGATGTTGTTTCACCAAATAATCCGGTGTACTTGACGGGAAAGTCTTTGCATTTGGGTTGGGCAAACTCGTATGCCTTACGTTTGGCTGGTATCGATCGTTTAACTCCGGACCCAATAAACGGCAAGGTTATCAAGGATGAGAACAATGATCCGACGGGGATCTTGTTAGAGTTGGCGATGGAATTGGTCGATAGCCAAATACCGAAGGTTGACGCTGAACGTGCAGCACTTCAGATAGAAGAAGCAATCCCAAGCCTTTGGAAGTTGGGGATCACCAGTGTACACGATTTTGATTACCAGGAAGCCCTGGATGGCTTGAACCTATTGGAATCAGAAAACAGACTGAAATTAAAGGTGGTAAAAAATATCCCAGCCCAACTACTGCCGATTGCGGTTCAAAGAGGTTATAAAACAGGCCAGGGGAGCGGGAACATACGGATCGGCTCTGTAAAGGTGTTTATGGATGGCGCTCTGGGTGCAAGGACCGCCGCCATGATCGCGCCATACGAAAATGATGGGAAGAATGTTGGTATATTGAACATGGATTGGGAAGGATTTCTCGATATTGCCTTGGAGTCGGCCAGAGCAGGTTTGGGGATAACAGGGCATGCGATCGGTGATATGGCCGTAAGGCAAATTCTCGAAGGGTTCCGACATCTGCGCCAATTTGAGACAGAAAACAACTTGCCCAAAATGCGCCACCGTATCGAGCATGTTCAGCTTGTTCATCCCGAAGACGCGGCAAAACTGGCGGAACTTGACATCGTCGCTTCGATGCAACCGATCCATGCCATTTCAGATATGGAGATCGCAGACATGCATTGGGGCGCGCGAATCAATGGGGCATATGCCTGGCAAAGCCAACTTAATCACGGCGCGATCCTGGCCTTTGGATCCGATTCTCCCGTTGAATCACCGAACCCATTTTGGGGGCTGTATGCCGCTACACAAAGGAAGAAATTAGACCATCCCAACTCACAAAAATGGATCGAGAAGGAATGCCTCACAATTCAGGATGCCATCGCCGCGTATACGGTTGGGCCGGCATACGCCGCTTATCAGGAACGTGAATTGGGTCAGCTTAAGCCGGGTTACAGTGCAGATCTGATCGTATTAGAGCAAGACCCATACCAGGCGAACGCTCAGGAATTAAGGGACATGCTTCCGATTGCAACCATGATTGATGGCCAGTGGGTTTACCAAAAAGAATCGGCCAGTATCTAAAACCTATGTAAAATGTTTGGTATGTTGTTGCCGCAAAATATGGTAAAAAAAGGCCGTACCAGTACTTTTTAATCCTATCAAATTGGTTATATTAGATTAGACAGCCATCGTATAAAATTAATATGCTTGGCGCATCGAATGGGATACACGCTCAATAACGAGTGATGAAGCATAGAACTTATTCCAAACAGGCAATCTGATCCGGATACGATAATGAGTTGTGGGCAGTCCAACTGCGAGGATGGTACATAAGTAAATGTCGACCAAAATTTTAGTGGTAGAGGATGAGGCATTATATCGGGTGCTGATCGAAACAAGCCTCGTTAATGATGGGCATACAGTAACCACGACACAAAGCGGCAACTCCGCGATCCATCTTTTATCGGCAGAGAGTTTTGATTTGGTGATCTTGGATGTTGTAATGCCAGATATGGATGGATTCGAAACATGCAGCCGTATCCGGCAGTTTTCCGATATCCCGATCATTTTCCTTACTGGAAGGACAGAGGAACAAGACAGGGTAAAAGGATTGGACGGTGGTGGTGACGATTACATACTAAAACCATTTTTTGCCACAGAATTGTTGGCAAGGGTTAGGGTCGCTCTGCGAAGGAAGCTCAATGACCCAAACAAAGATAACGACAGATTTTTTTCTCATGGCGATTTAAAAATTGACCGCTCGCGAGCTGAAGTTTGGCGGGCAGAAGACCAATTATTTCTCTCCGCAAATGAGTACCGCATGTTGTTGATCCTGGCGCAAAATGTGGGAACGATCGTATCAGCGGATGATCTTTTAACACGAATTTGGGGCGAGGAATACAAAACGGAAAAAGAGATCCTGTGGGTCAGTATCGCTCGATTGCGCCAAAAAATTGAGGTGGATGCCCACAAACCCACCCATATACTAACGAAATCGGGTATTGGATATTATATGCCGCAAATATCACCCGAAACTGGCAAACCGATCAAGATCAAACTCGGAGGCATAAAATGAGTTACGACTACAACGAAAAAGGGAAGATCTTTACAGAAGTGATCAACAAATCCGCTGTAAAGGCAACCATCCAAACAGTAACAAATCTGATTGAGGGGGTTATCCACATCCGCAGGGATAAACGGGTGAAGGATGAGTTGGATGAAGGAGAAAGATTTTTGGCTGTCACTGACGCGAAAATTTATGCCGCCGATGGTTCGCTATCGTATCAGGCGAAATTTCTTTCGGTTGCCCGCGAGCAGATCGTTTGGGTAATTCCGGGAGAAATTGTAGAGGAATAAGGCTTTTATGGACAATCCAAATAGCAATCAGTCAGCAATTTCCGAAGCGGATATACGTAAAATCCGCCAATTCATTATTCAAAGCATCCAAAGAGATCTGGAGGCAGAACGACCGTCACTGGCAGACCGACAAACCATCGTCGAAAAAAAGATCGAAGACCTGCTTGCCAAGCTTCAGGATTCTGCTCAAGCGTCGGTTAGTGATGATGTGAGGACGCGCATCAGGGTCGAGGTCAGGAATGAATTGCTTGGTTTTGGGCCGATCCAAGTACTGTTGGACGACGAGGATGTGAGTGAAGTAATGGTGAACGGCCCCAAAAATGTATATATTGAGAAAAAGGGTCGGCTCATCCGTTCAGATGTGGAATTTGAAGATAATTCGGAAGTATTACGAGTGATTGACCGAATCATCCTGCCATTGGGGCGCCGGGTTGATTTTGATTCGCCTACTGTAGACGCCCGCCTGCCAGATGGATCTCGCGTGAACGCGGTAATACCACCGGTTGCGATCGATGGCGCATCGATCACGATCCGAAAATTTAAAAAAGACAAATTGAAGATCGAGCAGCTTGTCAAATTTGGCTCGCTAACAGATTCGATGGCCGAATTTTTGCGGGCATGCGTTGTCAGCCGGCTGAATGTAGTGGTCTCGGGAGGAACGGGATCGGGAAAAACCACATTGCTAAATGTACTCTCCGGTTTCATTCCTGTAGATGAACGTATCGTTACCATTGAGGACGCTGCGGAATTGCAATTGCAGCAAGAACATGTGGTTCGTTTGGAGACCAAGGCTCCAAATATCGATGGCAGAGGCCAGGTGACCATTCGTGACCTGGTTCGCAATTCCCTGCGCATGCGGCCAGACCGAATTATCGTTGGTGAGTGCCGTGGCGGAGAAACCTTGGACATGTTGCAGGCCATGAATACTGGCCATGATGGCAGCCTGACCACATTGCATGCCAACACACCCAGGGACGCTCTCTCTCGCACAGAGACGATGGTGTTAATGGCTGGGATGGATCTTCCGATCAAGGTGGTACGACAACAAATTTCAGCCGCCATAGACTTGATCGTTCAACAAACACGCTTAAAGGATGGCAGCCGCAAGGTAACCGCGATAACCGAGGTTGCTGGGATGGAAGGCGATACTATTGTGCTTACAGATATCTTTAAATTTGAGCAGACCGGCGTATCGGAAGACGGAAAGATCGTTGGTTCGCTCAAACCTACTGGTATCAGGCCATTATTCACCCCCCGGTTAGATGCAGCCGGGTTCAAATTGCCCCCAGAGATATTTGGTGCTTCTGTTGCTGATGTATTCAGAAGGCGATAAACCCCGTTGAATACTGGAAGGTACGTAAGGCCAGCCAGCCAGGAAGATGCGACCAGCATCGATATATTGATGCTGCGGGGCAATACATTCGTCCGGCACATGGATTGGCTAAACACACGCGATTGGATGTTGAAACCAGATACACTTCTGCTTTTTGAGGGCGAAGATCTGCTTGCATTGTTGGTGATCCCCGAAGAACCGAGCGGGATCAGGTGGTTGCGATTGATGGTTTATTACCCAACCATTAGCCCTCAGAAAGTGTGGTCAGAATTTTGGAATTTTATTGTACAACACCCATTTGTTGGTTGCACAACAGCGGTGATCGCGCAGAATTCCCAGTTGATACCGTATCTGATCGATTGTGGTTGGGAGAACAAACAATCGATCGTGTTCCTTGCCAAGCAGGTTAGCCAGCCGATTCAGCAGGCAGATGAGACACCAGGTTTGATGATTCGGGCGGCGACGGTCAACGACCTTCAACAGATCGCAGCAATTGACCAGGAAAGCTTTATTCCGCTGTGGAGAAACAGCAAAGCGACGCTGGAAGCCGGTATGCGGGCACATGGTTATACAACGGTAGCAACATGCGCTGGGGTGGCTTGTGGTTATCAGCTAAGCAACCATTTATACACAAGTATCCATTTGGCGCGCCTGGCTGTTATGCCTGGTTTTCAGGCCAAGGGTGTTGGGCGTTGTTTGCTTGATAACCTCAACAACTATGCTGCCTCTGTTGGCTGCGATTCGATCACGGTCAACACCCAAAATGACAATCTTCGATCCTTGGCGCTATACCAAAAAAATGGCTTTGAACGAAACTCACAACAATTTCCGGTTCTTCAATACCAATTTTAGAAAGGTCAGGCATATGGTAACTCAGGAATGGGCACTAACAAGCAAGGATGGATTGCGCCTGGCAGCCAGAGGTTGGGCTGTCGAATCCCCAAAAGCGGCTGTAGCGTTGGTCCACGGCCACGGGGAGCACAGCATGCGTTACAGGCATGTCGCCGATTTTTTTGCGGCAAATAACCTATCTACGTATGCATTCGACCACCGTGGGCATGGCATCTCAGAGGGTAAACGCGGTCATTCTCCCAACTACGATTCAATTTTGGGAGATGTGGGTGATTTTGTTGACCAGGTTAAGGAAAAAAATCGCGATCTGCCGATATTTGTGTATGGGCACAGTATGGGCGGAAACCTGGTTCTTAACTATGGCCACAATCGCCCTGCGGGTGTAAAAGGGGTGGTTTGTTCCAGCCCATGGATAAGGCTTGCGTTTGCCCCCCCCAAAGCCAAGGTGATATTGGCAAATGTCCTCGAATCTATTTACCCATCCCTCACTCTAAGCAGCGGCCTGGATTCTCGGTCATTGTCTCATGACGGGGCGGTATGTGATGCGTATAGCAAGGACCCACTTGTGCATGATTTAATCTCGGTTAGCCTGTACAATAGCATGGATAGGGCTGGCGCTAAAGCGCTTGCCAATGCAGACCAGTTTGGGTTACCTCTGTTTTTGTTTCATGGAAGTGAGGATAAATTAACTTCTTTTGAAGCATCACAAGAGTTTGCGAAAAAAGCGAATGACAATGTAACTTTTAAACCATGGGAAGGTTTGTACCACGAAACCCATAACGAACCACAGAAACAGCAAGTGTTGGAAGCAGTTATGAATTGGATTAATGACCAATTATTGTGATACTATTTTGTGAAGTTTCAAATTCTAGTTAGGAAGAGAAAAAATGAGTAAACGACAAGAAATGCGAGAAAAAAGAGCCAAACAAGAAAAAAGCCAAAAAATATTCATCATACTTGGCGTAGTCTTGGTGGCTTTGGCAATTGCCGCTTTCCTGATCTTGCCCACTTTAAAACCGATTGGTGAGATTGCGGACGCGGAGGTGATAAATAGGCCGCAAGTGAGTTTCAATACCGTGGGTGATCCGAATGCCCCGGTGAAGATCGTGGAATATTCTGATTTCCAATGCCCGTATTGCGGCAACTTCACTCGCGATACCGAGCAGCAATTGCTCGACGCGTATGTAGCCACAGGCAAAGTGTATTTCGAATATCGAACCTTCGGCCAATTTATTGGTCCGGAATCTATGCGGTCTGGTGAAGCAGCATATTGTGCCGGAGACCAGGAAAAGTTCTGGGAAATGCACGATCTGATTTTCGCAAACCAAACTGGCGAAAATGTTGGCGCATATTCCGATGAACGACTGGTGGCATTTGCTGAAAAACTTGGTTTGGAAATGTCCTCTTTTAACGATTGTTTCAACAGCAACAAATATGAAAGTCGGGTTTTACAAGACGGGGTCGATGGCCAAGCGGCGGGCATCCGGGCAACACCCTCCTTTATCGTCAACGGCAAATTGGTCGAAGGAGCTGTCCCCTTTGAAGCCTTCAAAGTTGAGATCGATTCCTTTTTGAACCAGTAGGATCAACGATCAGTGTACCAAACGCCCCCCGATGAAGAAATTGGGGGGCGTTTGGTTTATAACAATGTATCCAACAGGTATGCTATCAGGGGAGCGAAGAGCAAAGCAGGCAGGAAATTGGCGACCCTGATTTTTTTAAGTTCCAGAAGGCTGCTAACACCAATGCCCATCAGAAGCACCCCGCCAGTGGCGGTCATTTCATTCATCATCGATTCGGAAATGATGGCATTCAGTTGAGCGGCCAGAAGGCTGATACCACCTTGGTAGGCAAGCACAGGCAATGAAGAAAAGGCGACACCGATACCCAATGTGGATGTGAATGCAATGGCAATGATGCCGTCCATGATCGATTTGATCGACAAGGTGAGGTAATCCCCTTTTAGCCCATCGCTGATGGCACCCAAAACTGCCATGGGGCCGGTGCAAAATAATACAGAGGAGCTAAGAAAACCGCGCACAAAATTGCTTCCAGACCCTTCAGAGGACCCTGAAAACTTTTGCTCCAACCAAACGCCCAACCGTTTAACCGCTTCTTCAATGTTCACCCATTCTCCCAGGATTGCCCCAAGCACCAAAGCGCCCAGATCGATCAACGGGTTTTCTGTCTTCAAAAACATTTGAATGCCAACGGCGGTTGTAAACAAACCCATGCCAGATATGACGGTATTCTTGAGGTTTTCGGGCAATTTAGAGCCAAAGAAGAGCCCAATGAAACTGCCGACAATAATGGCAATAAAGTTGATAATTGTACCGATCATAGGTCTTTGATCGCTCTGGTGGAGACGCCTTTCCGATGATTTTCCAGCAACTCCAATGAAAAACACAAGCTGGAAAGTCGGTTGATGTATGTAATGAGGTGGGGATTCTCGAATGGTTCTCGGGTGTGCAACTCAACCAAGCGACGTTCTGCCCGGCGCACAATTGTTCTGGCTAAACTAAGGTATGCACTCGAGCTGACCTCGCCGGGGATAATGAACTCAGTGGGCGCGCCAGTGATTTCCAGGTTTTGCTCTATTTGCTGCTCAAGCCAATCTACGCAAGCTTTGTCGATCCTTCGGAAGGTATGCGCGTTTTCTGGCGTGGCGCCAACTTCGGCCATCATGTTGTACAGGTCTTTTTGGATCCGAGATAAGACAAGGTTGATCTTGGTGTCATCGATCGCTGAACGGGCGACCGCCAATGCAGCAGATGCTTCGTCGAGGTTCCCCAAAACATCGATCCGCAAACTTGCTTTTGAAAACCGGCCTTCACCCAACAATCCAGTGTCGCCGTCATCGCCTTTTTTTGTATAGATGGAAGTCATGGATGAGATTATACTTTAATGGCTAACAGAAAAATATGAACAGGCCGGATTGTGGCCGGGTAATCACATGAAAAAAAACATTCACATTGAAATTACCAAAACCGCATTGGGAGGCACCTTTGGGGAGCCAGCCATCGAGCTAATATGTTTGGCAAATGTTGGACAAGACGCGTTGATCTACCAACTTGGCCACGATCAATTTCATGTTGATAACAACTCCTTTGCTGCTGCCGAAAAATTCCGTAGTGAACTTCAGCTACATACGGTAGCCGCCATACAAACCGGAGATATGCATAGTGCATGGCGTTTCTTTGGCAAGCTGGCACATACTGTCCAGGATTTTTATGCCCACTCGAATTATGTGGAATTGTACCTGGCGAAGTACCCAGGCCAGTTGCCGGAAGATATTAACCCAATGGATGAAAGCCTGATTCATTCCGATGCATTGATCTCGGGGAAGTTGTATTACCCGTTTGAGGTGATCACCTTCTTCAAGGGTCTTCCAAACAGGATGCTGGAGATGTTTCCTGCGGATTCTCATGCCAAATTGAATAAGGATCACCCAGGCCGCATCGGATTTGAACATGCCAGGCAAGCAGCGATCTACAGGACATGGCTTGAGTTTCTTGGGATCAAGAAAATGTTGTCAGATGATGAAACCACTCAGTTTTGTGGAAAAAATAAGGAGAGAGAATGAGCTTAAAGATACGGATCAATGATGAGGTAAAAACCGCCCTGAAAATGGGAAATGAACTGCGAAAAAAAACGCTGCGCATGGTGCAGGCGGCTATCAAACAAGTGGAAGTGGATAAACGGATCGATCTCGATGATGACGCTGTGATGGCAATTTTACAGCGAGAAATCAAACTTAGAAAAGAGGCTTTGGAAGAGGCTAATGGGGCTAACCGTGCCGATCTTGCGGCTGACGCGCAGAGTGAAATTGAGATCTTGAAGGAATTTTTACCCAAAAGTTTGACCCCCCAAGAATTGGACGTGATCGTAAAACAAGCGATTGCAGAGGCCGGGGCAACCAGCGCAGCTGATATGGGCAAGGTAATGAAAGCTGTTATGCCAAAGGTTGCAGGCAAAGCTGCCGGTGATGAAGTAAGCGCGGCAGTAAAACGCAACCTAACCGCAGGTTAAAACGTGGATCACCGCGAGCCATCCGTACGAACAAAACAAGGCCATCATTTGTTGGCTTTCTTGTTATTGGTAGCTATCGCGGTTGTTTTGGTTTCGATCTTGGTTTTGCCTCATCCCTTTGAGGCGACCACCTTGGCGCTGAAGGAAGGCCAGGTTGCCAGTGAGGATATTTCGGCGCCATACGCAGCTACCTATGTTAGTGATGTGAGAACTGAAAACGCGCGGGCAGTAGCGGAACGCAACGTTTCTCCTCAATTTTCATTGCCAGACCCAAGCATAACCCGCAAGCAGATCAACCTGTTACGCAAATTACTCGATGAGGTTGAACTTGCCCGGACACGAAATGATCTGTCGGTGGCTGAAAAAACTGAATTACTGGTTTCAACTGTGGGGGTGCTACTGGAGGATCGATCGATCGAACAACTACTCATGTTTTCTGATGTACGGTGGCAATCCGTACGGATTGAGGCATTGCGGGTATTGGAAGTTGTGATGCGATCCTCTGTCCGAGATGAAAACTTGGAAATAAAAATGGTGTCTTTGCCTCAGGAAGTGAGCCTGGCATTGACGGAAGACCAAGCAAGTGCTGTGGTCGCATTGGTAACACCCTATATTGTTCCAAACAGTTTTTTTAACCCTCAACAAACTGATCTGGCCAGACAAAATGCTCGGGCAAATATCAGCCCTGTCTCGCAAACATATGTGCGTGGAGAATTGATCGTCCAACGAGGAAGGATCTTGGGCGCTTCGGATATTGAAGCCTTAGAGTTTTTTAGCTTGATCGCCAGCCAAAATGATCTCGAAAAAGCGATCAGCGCGTCTGCGATTGTATCTGCGCTAACCACACTTGCAGGCTTTTATTTTATTCGCAGAAAGCCCGCATTTTATTATGACAAACGCAGCCTGTTTTTGATCGGATGCTTGCTGTTACTGTTTACTCTCGCAGGCAGGTGGGTGATTCCCGACAGGGTTGTTTTGCCATATGTGTTGCCTCTGCCTGCCTTTGGGTTGCTCATCGCCACCCTTTTCGGGTCGGGTGCCGGAATGATTTTTTCAATCATCCTGGCGCTGGTGGCTCCTTTTGGTTTAAACCATACACCCGGTTTGGCTGAGTTTTATCTTTTTTCTTCATTGGTAGGCGTGTTGGCCTTGGGGAAAGGATATCGAATCGGTTCGTTTGTGTGGGCTGGTTTATTTGGCAGTTTGGCTGGTATCGTTATCATCATAGCTTACAGGCTGCCATCTGGCATGCTGGATTGGGTAGGCTTTGCCACGCTGGCCGGGGCATCATTATTGAATGGGGTCGCGAGCGCGAGCCTGGCATTGTTGATGCAATACTTTCTGGCTGATATTTTCGGTTTGGCGACCGGTTTGCGCTTGTTGGAAATATCACGGTCGGACGCGCCCCTGTTAAAGCACTTTTTGCGCACTGCACCGGGCACGTACCAGCATAGCCTTATGGTTGCAAACCTTGTAGAGCAAGCCGGAGAAAAACTTAAGCTGGACACCTTATTGTTGCGGGTTGGAGCCCTTTACCATGATATTGGCAAGACCGCCAATGCCGCTTTCTTTATTGAAAACCAATTGCCGACCAATTTGGACCCGCATGATGACATGCCAGCGCTTGATGTGGCAAAGATTGTTATTCGACATGTTGCGGATGGCAAGGAATTGGCTCATAAGTACCGATTGCCAAACCGAATATTGGATTTCATTTTAGAACATCATGGAACGCTAACAGCAAAGTATTTATATAACCGCGCCCTCGCCGAGTGCAAAGGTGACACGAACAAAGTGGATATTTCCGCTTATAAATACCCTGGTCCTTCGCCTAAGACCAAAGAAACCGGCCTGATGATGCTGGCTGATAATGTTGAGGCTCGTACCCGTTCGGAACGGCCCAAAACCGAGGAAGAGATTGCCAGTGTTGTACGCAAAGCAATTGAATCTTGCCAGGCAGATGGGCAACTGGCCAACACCCCGTTCACATTTCGCGATCTTGCCGAAATCAATGAAGCATTTGTGACGACCCTGATCGGACTATACCACCCTCGCATAGCCTACCCGAATAACGAACAAATTGCCAGAACGGAAGATAAAGAGGCAAGCAATTGATTTACCTCAATCACGCCGAAGTGATCGACCCTGCTCCATACTCTGAAACAATTTATGCCGCGATTGGTAGTTCTATGGCACATTTTGGGCTGGATGAAAACAAAGACCTGACCATTTACCTGACTAATGATGACGAGATCTCGGTATTAAATAAAACCTGGATGGGCAAAGATGGAGCGACTGATGTGTTGTCTTTTCCATCGGAAGAGACCGACCCGGATAGTGGGAATGAGTACCTCGGCGATATTGTCATTTCCATCGAACGGACCGTAGAACAATCGGTTGTAAATGGAAATACCAACCTTGAAGAATGCACCTTGTTGGCGATACATGGTTTATTGCATTTGCTGGGATTTGATCATTACACCGAAGAAGAAAAAAAGGAAATGTGGTTCCATCAATCCGCCATATTGGATAAATTGGGGATGGGTCACATTGCTATAACCGAATGAAACTGTTGATAGAGTTTTTCGCGAACAGGGTTCGCTCCATCGCATATGCGATCGAAGGTTGGCATTATGTGCTGAAGCACGAAAAAAATGCCTGGGTCCATGCTTTTGCATCCCTGTGTGTTCTGTTGGTTGGATTGTGGCTGGAAATTGGCCGCTTAGAGTGGGCATTGTTGATCATTATGGTTACATTGGTATGGCTGGCAGAGTTTATAAATACGGCCATAGAAGCTGTTGTAGACCTGGCAAGCCCGGCCCACCATCCGTTGGCGAAAATGGGGAAAGATATTGGAGCGGCCGGAGTCCTTATCGCGGCCTGTGCAGCAGTACTGGTAGGCATCATTATTTTGGGCCCATTGTTTTTACAAAAAATTCAACAACTAATCGGAGAATGAGATAAATGAAATCCAAATTTCGTTTTGGCACAGTAGGTTCACCGATCGCAACACCCAAACCGGGAGGATCTGTAACGGCAATAAAATACTCCCGTTCTATTGGATTGGATTGCCTGGAATTAGGCTGGGTGCAGTCTGTGCGGGTGTCTGAGGAAACCTGCAAAATGATTCGCGAGTCTGCGGACGCTGAAGATGTGGCGATCTCTGTTCATGCGCCCTATTTCATAAACCTTAACGCCAATGATGAGGAATGGCCGAAATCGCGGAAGCGTCTTATGGATGCGGCTTATTTTGGGAACCTTGCAGGTGCTACCGATATCATTTTTCATCCTGGCTCTTACTTTGGCGCAGAACCCAAGGAAGTATTAAAAACCGCATTGCCACGCCTTCTTGGATGCGTTGAAGAATTACGCGCGGCCGGAAACCCGGTACTTTTGCGCCCTGAGACGATGGGCAAAGGGGCAATGTTGGGTTCATTCGAAGATACATTGGCGATGGCGACAGACATTCAGGGTGTGTTGCCATGCATAGACTTTGCCCACTTACACGCCAGGCCAGGGGATGGCAGCATGAACAGCTACGATGAATGGAATGCCTTATTGGTACAGATGAAGGCAGAACTCGGTCAGACCGCCCTTCAGCAATTGCATATCCACCTGAGTGGCATTGAATATGGTGAAAAAGGTGAGAAAAACCACTTGCCGATTGCGGAATCTGACCTGGATCTGCGAGGCTTGTTTGAAGCCTTGAAGCTCCATGATGCAGGTGGCAGGATACTGTGTGAAAGCCCGATCATGGAGGAAGATGCCTTGTACATGAAAAAAACCTGGCAACAGGTAAGTGGCCAGGTTTAATGTTGGAATTGGTTGGTATATCAGTTATGGATATATTCTTTTAGGTTATGCTCTACTGCGTAGGCGGCAGCTTCTGCACGGTTATTGACCCCAAGTTTGGAGAGGATACTGCTGACATAATTGCGTACGGTTCCCTCGCCCAAATACAGTGACCGGGCAATCTCGCGGTTTGTTTTTCCTTCAGAGACCAGCAAAAGTACATGTTTTTCCTGCTGGCTAAGGTGTGCAAAGGCGGATGCTTCCTCTTCTTTGACAGCTTTTCGGACTTCCTGAAAAACTCGTTGGGTGACTGCCGGATCAAGCAATGCTTCTCCGCGGCCAACAGCCTCAAGGGCATGGATCAAGTCCGCACCGCCGATCTGCTTAAGAATGTAACCGGAAGCCCCGGCGCGGATCGCCGAGAATAACATCTCATCTTCAGCATAGGAGGTTAACATGATCACTTTGGTGGCGGGGTATAACCTCACGATCTCTTCACAAGCCTCAATGCCAGAGGTTCCTGGCAAGCGGATATCCATCACGACCACATCGGGGCTCATGTGGGCTACTTGCTCCAAAGCTTCACGCGCTGAACCTGCTTCAGCGATCACTTCAAAATTTGGGTGCCGCTCCAATAAAGAGCGAAGTCCCAACCGTACCACTTCATGGTCATCTACCAGCAGAATACGTTGTTTGTTTGTCATCCAAATGTCTCCGTCTGCCGGATAGTATAACTAACCGCCGGATTAATCGCAAGTTTGGGGCCTTTTTGCCAGAAAACACGCCATTACCGGCGGAAGTCGACGAAACGGTAGCCAACCCCACGTTCAGTCAGGATGTACTTTGGGTTCGAGGCATCCTTTTCCAATTTTTGGCGCAGGTAATTTATGTATAGGCGCACATAATGTGGTTCGTCGCGGTACTCGTACCCCCAAACATTGGTAAGCAATTGGTCGTGAGAGAGCACCCAGCCTGCGTTTTGCACCAAATGAAAAAGCAACTTATATTCTGTCGGCCGCAATTTTACGATCTTGCCTTCCAACCAAACTTCCCGTTTATCAAAGTCGATTTTTAATCGTTCATCCACTTCAATCAACCCGTGCATGGACCCGGAAGCGCCTTCGGTGCGGCGCAATACGGCTTTTACACGGCTCACTAATTCGCGCGGGCTAAATGGTTTGGTGACGTAGTCATCAGCGCCTTTTTCTAACCCGCGTACACGGTCATCTTCTTCGCCTTTGGCGGTTAGCATGATGATGGGTACGTTGCTGATTTCTCGGACCATCTCCAAAACTTCGAAGCCATCCAAATCAGGCATCATAACATCCAGCAGGATCAGATCTGGCAGGGCTTCGCGCAGTTTTTGCATGGCTTGCTTGCCATTGAAGGCCTCACTGACCATGTAGCCATCATGCTCCAGGTTTAATCGAATAAAACGAACCATTCGTTCTTCGTCGTCGACAACCAAAATTCGGCGTCTTTCCAATTCTTCGGTCATTGTCTACTCCCTCACGAAACCAAATATTTCGTCATCGTCCTCGCTTGGCATCACTTCAATAAAGGTGATGCGGCTTAACGGCCAAAAAATCTCCGTAACGTTTTGGGCCAAGTACGGCAAATCTTTCCCATCTTTTTTTCTGGGATGGGAAATTTTAATCAACTGGTCAGTTGGTGCGGGTAAATCGTCCAACTCACCCAGGATCGGATCATCGTTGAGCACATGGATCAAAACAGTATTCATTTTTATCGCTTTCGAATATTTACGAGAATCTCAAAATTGGCCAACCTAATTCGGTCATTGTCATGTATCTCCACTGCTTCTTGTGGCTTAATTTTATTCATATTTAGCCAAGTTCCATTGGTGGAACTTGTGTCTTTAATAAAAAATTTAGAATCAGACAGGAAAATGATCGCATGATTGCGGGAAACACCCATTTCTTCCTGTGAGTAGTTTTCCAGCGAGATCACCTGTGAACCGGATACCGGGGTTGGATCCCTGCCCAGCAGGATGCTTAAAGAAGGATTTGGTGTTATGGTTTGGCTTCCAATCACCAAAAATATTTCGGGAGGCGAGGATTGAAATAGCGCCTCTCCACACTGCTCGCAATAAATGCTGCCAAACAATGCCTCGGTGGCGCAGTATGGGCAAACTTTCATGATTTTTGCTCCTTTTCATCCGGGAGCAACAAAGCCCTGGTGCCGAAATGAATCTTTTTTTCACCCTCATCCGAAAAATGTTTAGACGCGTCAAGTTCATTCAGTTCAAGAACGATGGTTTGTGCCAAGGACACATGACCATACTGGCGAGATAATTCTGCCACTCTGTTGAGCAATTTTTTGCCTTCAACCAAGCTTCCCTTGTTGATCAGCTTTCGGGCTTTTTGTTGCATACGAATGAGAACGACCTTTTGGGTTACGTCACGGATCGTTTCATCGGGGATCTTTTCCTCTGAGTTGGAACTGGATGCTGGAACGGGAATGTCAATAGTATGAGCAGAAGGCATACCAGATATCCAGGAGGAAACGGTAAGTAACGATTTGGATGTAAAGTTGCCTTGCAGGTTTAGTTCCAATTCAACCAAAATACTTGCTTGGCGCTCACCGGAAAACCTACCAATGACCATTTTGGGGTAATAGGGTATTTGCTGGGGAGAAGGGTTGAGCCGATAGATGCTCAGAATTTGGGATTCGGGAGAAGGTGTAAGGCTGAGGTAGAGGTCTGGAACCTTGCGTGTTATCGCGGAATGCAAGTAACGCAATATCTCTTTTGCTGTGAGTTGTTTTTGCGATAAAAAATTGGTTGACCCGCCTGTCCTGCCAGATATCTCTTCAAGTAGTGTTTCGTTCCATTCAGGGCCAATGCCAAAACAGTGTACCGCCACTATATTCTCCGCTGCCTGGGCGGCAAATTGCAAGCATGCATTCTCGTCGCCATAGGTTTTTCCGTCTGTGAATAAAAAGATGTACTGTGGCCTGTCTTTTCTGTGATGGGCAGCAAGCCGCTGGCCAGCCATATCCAATGCCTTGGATAATTCTGTACCGCCTTTGGCTTGAACTGTTTGGATCTTGTTTCCAAGGCCGGGAAGGGTTGGGTCTTGGTTTTCAAATAAAATATTGGGGAAATCATTGAACCCGATGATGGTGAGTTTGTCGGCAGGGTGAAGGCCACCTCGAAGCGCCTGACAGGCTGATTTCACAGCGTCGAGCTTGGTGCCGGCCATAGAAGTGGAGGTATCGATCAGAATCACCAATTCTATTCCTTGCCCAGAGCTTGTAGATTTTTCAGTAGCCCCCGTAAATTTTAAGTGAAGGGATATGCGCGCGCGGTCAATTCCGAAGGGAATTTCCTCAGGGTATATGGTAGGCAATATCTGAATCAGACCAAGGTCATTTTGGCCATGGATTGACCGATCGTACTCCTCGCGGGTTTTTTCCTTTGAAAGTGTCACATAGGCGTCGCGAATGTCGAAGAATCGGGTGGTGCTGCCATTGGCTACGTCGGGGTGATTTTCTTTTAATGCCTTGCGAAATGCTGATTTGATCTCTTGCAGGCTGGCGGTTGGGCTGATACCCAAAATGGAGTAAAGATCCTTCCGGGATGGATCGGTCATGGTACCTGAATGAGGATTGCGCTGATATTATCGGGGCCACCACTGCCGTTGGCTAACGAGATCAGATCCTCTACAGCCTGGTCAAGGCTGGCAGCTGAAGTAATGGCATTTTGAAGAAGATCATCGGAAATTTGGCCCCAAAGACCATCACTGCATAACAGTAACCTGTCGCCGGAGTGCAAAGAGTGTGTTTCAATGTCGGCATCGATCTCGCCTTTTTGGCCAATCGCTTTGTAGAGGATATTTTTCTGGGGATGTTGAACAGCTTCTTCGGCCGTAATTTGACCCAGTTCTACTAACCTGTTCACCAGGGAATGGTCGATGGTAAGGCTTTGAATCGATCCATCATCAGGCAACAAGTAACACCTGCTATCACCAATATTTACGATACTGGCTTGCGAATTGACCACTACAACCATGGTGACGGTAGTGCCAGCGCCGGGCACAGCATTAACAACGGCGTTTTGGGCAGAGGAAACCGCATGTTGCAAGATCTCGTGGAGGGAGTTATTTTCAAATAACTTCTCTTTTTGGTTATACAGGGGAAGCAAAATGGAATCTTGGAGTTCTGAAATGATGGTGTTGATCGCCAAACCACTGGCAACTTCACCATGGTGATGACCACCCATTCCATCTGCAATGATAAAAATGCCTACCCGGGTTTGTTTGTTGTTTCCGGCTATGACGATCGAATTTGCGAACAGGCTGTCTTCGTTTTGTTTTCGGACCCTTCCGATGGATTGGCCGGCCGCATAACGCAATTCTGAGACTGTGTTTTGGCGAGACATTTCAGCCGCGCGGTTTTGAACGTGCGGCGTGCTTGAATCCAGCATGGCTGGTGTTTTGTTTCCAAAAAGCGATTTTAATTTTTCGATAAGTTTATTTAACATCACTGAATGCAGCCTATACACCAAATGCGTAAAAAGTATGATCCGTGGAGCCGATGTATACCATTCCGTCAAATACTGCGGGGGTGGCAGTGATAGGCCCCTTGGTTTGGTATTTCCAAACCAACCTGCCGGTGGCAATTTCGAGGCAGTAAAGGTGTTTGTCTATGCTGCCAATATACAGGTTATCTTTGTAATAGGAGGGTGAACCATTCACCTGTCCATCGGTTTTAAATCGCCACATTTCCCGTCCGCTTTTTGAATCGATGGCAATTACAAAGCCAGAAGTTGATCCGAGAATGATCTGGTTGCCAACCAACAGAGGGGAAGAAATGGAGGCTTTCTCCAACCTGTATCGCCAAATCATCCATCCGGAATTGGTGTCTATCGCATATAGGTAAGAATCCAATGAAGAGACAAAGGTTAGGTTCTCGTTGGCTACCGGCGAGGACGTGATTGCCCTTTTTGCCCTGAATTTCCAGGAAGTTTGGCCACGAAAATTCAGAGCGATCAATTCACCGGCTTCGGTACCGAAAATCACCTTGTCTGACAGTAAATAGGGGCTTGATCGAACCTGTCCGCCTGCGTCATAGGTCCATGCGGGCGTTCCAGACCCAATTTGAATCACATGTAAAAATCCGTCATCAGAACCTATGAACAAGTGATCGTCTGCTACCCGTCCAGATGATCGGATCGGGCTGCCGGTTGGATAACTCCATACCATGCTGCCAGTTTCTGCATGCACGGAATATACATTATTGTCTTCCGAACCAAACATGATTTGGTCTCCGAGCACAGTTGGCTTGCTAACGATGCCGGCATGGGTAGCATACTTCCATTTAAAGTCTCCAGTGGCGGCATCCAGCGCGTATACATTGTGGTCATAACTTCCGAAATAAAGGCTACCGTCTGCATAAACACCAGAGCCCCTGATCTCATCCTCACACTTGAAGGACCACAGTGGGGTGACAGCGTTGTGGGCTCCGAGATCGGCGGTCCGGGGTCCGGAATGTGCCCGGTTCAGGAGGCCGGTTTTTTTTCCGGCGGCCACCAAGGCAGAGCGCAATTCCTCTATGTTGGCATATCGGTTTTCAGTTTCGTACTGAACCGCGGTCTGCACAACTTTTTCAAGGTCAGCAGATATCGCCGGGTTGAATTTTCTGACCGGACGGTCGTTGTACGAAAATGGAGGCTCGTTGCGTGGGTCTTTTTTGGTAAGCAAATGATGCAATGTAGCACCGAGTGAGTAAATATCGGTACGAACCGTCGCGTCTCCCCGATATTGCTCTGGAGATGAATACCCTTCAGTGCCGATCATGGTTCCTTTTTGGCCGATCTGGAACGGTTTGGCGATACCAAAATCGATCAATACTACTTTTCCCCGTTGGTTTACCATCACATTCGAAGGTTTCATATCGCGAAAAATGATCGGGGTTGGTTGGTGTTGGTGTAAGTAGGAGAGCACATCACAAAGTTGGATCGCCCAATCAAGAGCGCGTTCCTCTGGGAAGTACCCAGGATTATTATTGATCATTTCCTCAAGGTCTTTTCCATCCACCAGTTCCATTACCAAAAAAGAGCGATCTTCTTCCGAGAAGGCGTCGAAAATTTTTGGAATGGCGGGATGTTCCAGCATGGCCAGGATATTGGCTTCTCGCTCAAAATTTTGGGCAATGGTCTTGCGAATCTCTGGGTCCTTGGTTTGTATGACCAATTCTTTGATGGCAACCAACCTGTCTACCCGGGCAAAGTGCAGGTCTTTGGCGCGGTAGACAGACCCCATGCCACCTACACCGATCACGTCCAAAAGCAGGTATCGGTTAGCGATCGTTGATCCTGGAACATGTTTGTTAGGGGAAGGGGAATCGGACGGGGTAGATTGGGGATCGATCAGTTTGGTATCCATAGGGTTAACAAATATTAAACCATTATAGCGTAGAACAAAAGTGGCAAAATAAGCTTAATTCAATTTAGCTGCCAAAGCTGAGGCCTTTTTCCTTCATAGAAGTGAATACTCCAGCGCCTATGATAATGTGGTCGAGAACCTCAATATCGAGAATTTTCCCAGCCTGGATGATCGCCCGTGTAACCGAAATATCATCGGCACTTGGGGTTGGATCGCCCGTTGGATGATTGTGAAAAAGGATAACTGACGAGGAGTTCTTTCGGACCGCTTCTTTAAATACTTCACTGATGCGCACCTGAGACGAACTGACCGAACCGATATACAGAGTGTTCGTCTCCATAACCTTGTTGCGCCGGTCCAATAACATTACCCTAAATTCTTCCTGTTCCAGGATACTCATTTCATAGAGAACCAAGTCCGCGGCTTCTTTGGGAGAGCCAATGGATGGCCGATCATGCGGAGATTCCAGGGTGAGTCTGCGGCCAAGCTCTATGGCTGCTTTAAGCTGGGCGCTCTTGGCCAGGCCTAACCCATGTTCATTCTGAAGTTCTGAAAAAGGGGCGCGGTAGAGGCCGCGTAGACCGTTGTATTTTTTTAGTAAGCGGTTGCCAACCTGAATGGCGCTTTCGCCTTTCACCCCTACCCGAATAAGAATGGCGATCAGTTCGCTGTTGGATAATGCCGCAGGCCCAAAAGATGCAAGTCTTTCCCGGGGTTTGTCATCTTCCACCATGTCTGAGATGCGGTATTTGGGGGGGTGGTTGTCATTTTCCATAAAGCCTGCCTCTGTGTGGTTCGATGAAAGTGTAGATAAATTGTGCCATAAAAATCCTTGCAATATGCATTCGTTTGTGATATATATTTCAGGCAATTTGTTGCCCAAGAAGGCACTCTTATCCAGAGAGGCGGAGGGAACGGCCCTGTGAAGCCTCGACAACCGACAGCATGTGGTTCATATCCCTAACGCTGCGCGGTGCCAAATCCGACAGAGCATTATCTGGGAGATGAGAGGGCAAGGACTTAGGTTCTTTTTTCGCCCTTTCACGTCTGTTCCTGAAAGGGCGATTTCTTTTAATCCTAAGGAGAAAATCATGAGCAGCACTTTTATGACTTCACCAAAATTGCTTTTTACGTCCGAATCTGTGACGGAAGGGCATCCTGACAAGATCTGCGACCAAATTTCCGACGCTGTGTTGGATGCTTGTTTGGCGCAAGATCCGCAATCACGCGTGGCTTGCGAAACAGCCGCCAAAACCGGCCTGATCGCCGTACTCGGTGAGATCACCACCAACGCTTTCGTCAACTTCGATGAACTGGTTCGCAAGGTTGTACGAGAGATCGGTTACGACCATAGCGACAAGGGTTTCGATGGCAACACTTGCGCAGTCCTTTCTGCGGTGGCCAGCCAAAGTGCCGATATCGCCATGGGTGTAGACCACTCGCTTGAAGAAAAAGTGAGCCACAAGGAGCACGACGAAGTGGATGGTGTTGGCGCTGGTGACCAAGGCATGATGTTTGGATTTGCCTGCAACGAGACAGCCACCCTGATGCCGATGCCGATCTACTTGGCACACAAATTGGCCCGAAGACTCGCGGAAGTTCGCAAAAACGGCACACTGCCTTGGTTGCGCCCTGATGGCAAAAGCCAGGTTACGGTAGAGTACGCTTATGGCAAACCAAAGCGGATCGATACCGTGTTGATCTCAACCCAACATGCCCCCGAGATCTCCCAAGAACAGATCCGGGCGGATATCATCAAGCATGTCATTTTGGCTGTTTTGCCCGCCGATATGGTTGATCGAGATATCAACATCTATGTAAACCCCACTGGAAGGTTTGTCATTGGCGGCCCGATGGGCGATGCCGGACTGACTGGCCGCAAGATCATCGTAGATACCTACGGTGGCATGGGCCGGCACGGTGGTGGCGCTTTCTCTGGCAAAGACCCCACAAAGGTAGATCGCTCCGCTGCGTACGCGGCACGCTGGGTTGCCAAGAATATCGTTGCTGCTGGCCTGGCTGATCGTTGTGAGATCCAGGTGGCGTACGCGATCGGTGTTGCCCACCCACTTTCGATCAATGTAGAAACCTTTGGAACTGGGAAGATCGCCGATGAGAAGATCGCCGAGATCGTCTCGACCACCTTCGACCTTCGGCCGGGCGCAATCATTCGCGACCTCAATCTGCGCCAGCCGATCTACCGCCAAACTGCCGCTTACGGCCATTTTGGGCGTGATGATGTGCAACTGCCTTGGGAAAACACCGAGAAGGTTGCCAGCCTAAAAGCCGCGGCTGGGTTATAGGAAATATAAACAGGAGGGCTGTCCGTATAAATCGGGCAGCCCTCCTGTTGCGTTTAAATGGGTTCCAGCTCTTTTAATCCAAACCAGGGAAATACCTTTTGGATCATCGTATCCCAATAGGACCAAAGGTGATCGCCCGGTCCGTCTTCGTAATAATGATCAATGTCCAATTCCGAGACCTTGTCTCGAAAGATCAGGTTGTTTTGGTATAGAAAATCCTCTGTTCCACAACACTGGTATATACGCGGAAGATTATCCTTCACCATCCCATCCACAATCAGCCGCAACAAATCATTTTTCGTATCCTTCAATTTGGTGATATCACCAAAAACCAAGCTAATATCGTGGAAAAATTCTTTGTTTTCAGTGATCTCAGGTTGCGAAAGGAAATCTGCAATATCGACAACACCAGAAAGTGAGGCCGTTGCACAGTAGGATGTTGGATTGGAAAGGGCGATCTTTAATGCCCCGTACCCGCCCATGGAAATGCCGGCAATGTAGTTGTCTTCTCGCTGGCCGGAAAGGGGGAGGAATCCGCGTAAAAACGCCGGTACTTCCTCGCTAATATAATCTGCAAACCGGTCACCATACACCATATTGGAATAAAAACTTTTTTCAACTGCTGGCATAACTACGGCGATGCCATATTTTTCGGCGTATTTCTCGATGTTAGACCATCTCATCCAGGCAGTTTCATCATCTGATAGACCGTGCAACAAGGTAAGGCACTTAAGTTTTCCAGGCAAGATCAGGCCATCCTGGCCTTGTGGCAGCATAATCAGTAGCTTTTGTTGGTACCCAAGCACGTGTGAACGAAAATGGATGTGGTTGAGAAACAAGGTTTAAAAACCTTTTAAGATCATATCTGGCAAGGGGAATAAGGGAGCAAACCCCCAGCCGATATAAGCGAAGGCGATACCGATCAGGGCGCCCACAATAACATCTGATATGTAATGGACGCCCATCAACACTCTGCTGAGAGTGACCAATGGCGCCCATAATAGCAAGATCGCAGCCAGCCAAGCCGGTCCGAGGATCAGGCACAGGAAGGCGATCATGAAAGCCCTGGCGGCATGGCCTGATGGGAATGAGTGCGGGTCGGTATTTCGGTAGATCGCCCCCCACTCGCCAGCGGGCCGTTTGCGCCGAATGGTGAACTTGAGAGACATAATAACAATGACCAACAAACTGATGAAAAGCAGTTCGTAGAAGGCCCAGCGCTTCCAATCCGTGGTTCCAAAATACCAGATTGCCAAAAGACCGGCACCCCAAAACCAACTATCTCCCGAGTGGGCAAAAAACATGGCCGCTCGCCTGCCAACTCCTGGTTTTTCGGCGATGCGCAATTTATGGGAATATGCTTCATCCCATCGGATCATTTCGGTGATCAATTCCTTCAATGCCATTCCTCGTCAGGATTTTTGTTTTTGCAAGCTTGTACGCATCATCGCCAGTTGGTGCGGTTTATCCACATCCATGCCGGCTTCGGCCCAAGGCCATAAGATCGCCTTGCCCTTGATTCCGATCGATCGGGATACACGGCCAACCAACTCCTGTAGAGTGGCTTGGCGAGTAAGCATCAGGATCAGAGTCCACAAACCTATGGCAGCAGCCTGTTTTAACGGGGATTTGCGCCGGCCGATCAAGGTTTCCCACGTGGGCAAATGTTCTGTGGCCATGCTTACATGAGCAACGTTAATATCCGCGCCACACACTTCCATGTCCTTCAGCCGTGTCCATGTCCTGCGGGATCCAGGATAGGTTTGATCCATAATTTCTTTTCGAACAACTCCGTAATACAGGTCGGCGGCTTCTTTTTCAACTTCTGAAACAAGCCAATCGACCATGTTACTTTTTAAATCTGGTATGTCAGATGAGGCGATCAGGACATATTTGGCGGTTGGGTCAATCTCTAAAACTTTGCCAAAACCCGCTACCATGTTGGCCAGCATTGATCCTTGGTTTGGCAAATAATGGACTGGCTTACCACAGGTAACATTGGCGGTTTGGTCCAAGCCAATGATCACAACCTGGTCCACTTTTTTTGATCCACCAAGTGCGTCTAAAACCCATTGGATCATCGGTTTGCCAGCGATATCGATCAGGGATTTGGAGCGGCCTTGAGAATATTCAAACAGAGGTTCATCCGGCTTTGGAATGCCGCCTGCGGTAACAATCGCGTACATTGCTATCTCCTAAATGCTCGCTGGCTGTTTAGTTAAGTTGTTGTAACTGGGGTTGAAAATTGATCTTTTTCAACAGGTCGGTATACTCATCGAGCGTAAGCGCCCGATTTTTTCCGGAAATGGCGACCAGTGCGGCCTCGATCATGTTGGTGCCAAAGGACCGGCCTTCGAGCACAGGGGTGGTGGTGACTAAATACCTCACTCCAGTTTTGCGGAACAATTCAATATCGGCGGGGGTAGTTGTGTTTGTCACAACGATCTTCCCGGCCATGTCATCGGGCATGTACCTTTTTATGTAATGGCAATCACCGGCTATTACGGTAGCCCATTTAAAATGTTCAGTGTATTTTGGTTTTCTTTCTTCCTGTTTCTCCCCTGTCGGGTAGATCCATTCAAACGGCAACCGCGAAGCGATCGGAAGCAATAATGCCGCCAGGATCTTAACCCCGCGGGTAGACCGGATGGGAATGGGAATATCCAATGAGTACATCAAATCGCCGTACACCGCTTGGTAGCCCGCTTGGGCAAACGATTCGGTTAGCCCCCACCGGTCAGAGCCGGTCATGATCAAGACTTTTTTGCCCTGTGCTTCAATGATGTCCTTCAATTTCTCGGTGACCAATGGGGCAGCAAGTTTCTCCAGGGTGTTTTTTACCCCTGTACCATCTACAACAGGTGTATGACGGATATATTTAACCATCGGTTTGACACTATGGAGAGGATACCATGTACCATCGACCATCAACCCGAGATCAGCCCCACCCACACCAAAGGCATCTACTTTGCCATCCAACTCTTTAAATTTTAGCGCCGCCTTTTCCATATCACCATCGGTACCGATCCGCTCGATCAATACTTTTTCACCCAGCAGCTCGATCTCAACTGATTTATTTCTTTTTGAAGAACCAATGCTAATGCTAACGGCATGTTTCATAATAGGAAATGCTCCATCCTTTTTGATTGAGTATACACCGCAGCATTGAGGATTTACACTATAAAGCTTTAATTTTCACCAAGATGATATATTTGTAGTGAAAGCGAGGAAACCAACGATGCTGACCATGGAACAGGCAATTCGCGCTATGGTAATGGGCCAACAGCGAATGATAGATTTATCGGCAAGGTTGCCTGAAGAAAAATATGTCTACCCGGGATGGACGATGAAACAGGTTATCGACCACCTGACGGGGTGGGATGAGATGGCATTATGCTTGATTGAGGCAACCCACGGCACAGGCAATATGCCTGACCCAATAAATAGTTTGGATGTTTATAACACTTCGAGCATCGAAAAACGCAAGCCGCTACCCTTACGGCTAAGCATTGAAGAATATGTTATAACTCGCAAAGCGTTGGTGCAAGCTTTTATTGGGTTACCCAAAGATGTTGCAGAGAAAGAGATCATGTTTCCGTGGGGTTCGGCAGGAACCTTGACAAAACTGCTACAAATTTGGGTAGAACATGAGGAATCGCATCGGAATGAATTATTTGGCTTGTTGAAAGGATGAGCAAGATGAATGTAGTAAAGTACAACCAAGAAGCGTGGGATCACCAGGTGGATAGCGGAACCAACCCGTGGACGAAACCGGTAAGCCCAGAGGTGATCGCGGAAGCACGAAAAGGGATTTTTTCTGTATTGCTCACTGAGACCAAACCTGTGCCCACGGATTGGTTTCCGCCAATGACTGGCAAACAAGTATTAGGGTTGGCCAGTGGGGGTGGGCAACAATGCCCTGTCTTTGCTGCTGTTGGTGCAAATGTTACTTCGTTTGATAATTCTCAAAAGCAATTGGATATGGATGATCTTGTGGCACGGCGGGAAGGATTGCACAACTTGCGAACGGTATGTGGCGATGCCAGTGATCTCTCGGTTTTTGCTGATAACAGCTTTGACCTGATCTTCCATCCGGTAAGTAATTTGTTTATGCCGGCTGTGCGCCCGGTTTGGAGTGAAGCATACCGGGTCCTAAAGCCAGGTGGGGTGATGCTTGCCGGTTTTGTGAATCCGATTTTTTATATCTTTGATTACCTAAAGGCAGAAAAAGGGGTGATGGAAGTAAAGTATAAATTGCCCTACGCGGACGAGAACGTGCCTGAAATGATGGCGTTGCAATTGGAAAATAAAAACCCGCTGGAATTTAGCCACACCCTAAGCGACCAATTAGGCGGCCAACTGGATGCCGGATTTGCGATCACCGGTTTTTACGAAGACGCACACGCAGGGACGGTCATATCCGAATTCACTCCGACATACATTGCCACCAGGGCGGTTAAGGGAACCCATTAATTGGATATTGAATTACAACACCATTGCAAGCCGGTACACCAGGGAAATTTTGCTTGACCATCCCGGAGCTTCATGCTACCATCGAAGTGCAAAAATAGCGTGTAGTTTAACATTTTGGAGACAGCAATGAATAAGAAAATTGGTTTGACCTTGCTTGCAGCCAGCATTTTGGCGCTAAGTGCCTGCACCAGATCCGCAGCGATCCCGTTGGCCGGCAACAATACCCTCGCTGCGCCTACATCCAAGGCCAACTCTGTTCAGGGCCTAAATGCCGTGGAACTTTCGGGCACCCAAACGGCTGCCGCCAAAGGCACAAATGTCCCATCCATGCCAACCCTGGCAGTTACGGGCACACCTGGCACAGCGGTTGCATTGTCCACCAACTTCCCTACGCCTACCAACCTGGCAGGTGTAAACCCCACCAACACCAGCGCTGTTGCGGGTTTGCCAACCGCGACAGGTAATCCGCAATCGGCTGAACCAACCAAGGTCGCAACCAACCGCCCTGCCGCAACATCGGCTCCGGTAGCCAACCCCGGCTCGTACACCATCCAATTGGGAGAATTCCCCTATTGTTTGGCGCGCCGGTTTGATGTTGACCCCGATGCGCTTTTGGCAGCCAATGGATTGGCGGATGGCCAAAACTTGCAGGCTGGAACTGTATTGGTCATCCCAGCTGGCAGTGGCGGTTTTCCTGGGTTGCGGTCGCTTATGCCGCATCCCGATACGTGGGTGGTGGACCCGGGCGATACCATTTATTCGATCGCCTGCCAATATGGCGATGTGAACCCGTTGAGCATTGCCGCCGCCAACGGTCTGACTGGCAATTATGATCTGACCGTTGGCCAGATCCTACAGATACCATAACTACCCAAACGGGTCAGCACCCGGGACACACTCCCGGGTGTTTTTTAATTAATTGAGGTGACAAGATGAAATTGAATAAAAAGAGTTCGGAGTTGGTTTACACGGGACGCGCTTTTTCGGTCCGTAAGGATGAATTGGTGACCCCGGATGGAAAAACTGTCTATTATGATGTGGTAGATCATGTAGGTTCGGTGAGCATTGTCCCTGTAGATGACTCAGGCAACCTGTATTTCATTCGGCAGTATCGGCCATCGGTAGACGAATGGCTGTTGGAATTGCCCGCCGGTACCGTGGAACCAGGTGAGACCTTTGAAAATGCTGCCACACGCGAATTGCGGGAGGAAGCAGGGATGCGTGCTGACAAGATAACCCGTTTAGGGGCATATTACCTTGCCCCAGGTTACTGCACAGAGCTAATGGAAGCTTTTTTGGCTACCGGATTGTCGGAAGATCCCTTGCCACCGGATGACGACGAATATTTGGAAGTGATTAAGATACCGTTTCAGGAAGCTTATGGCCTTGCCAATAATGGGCAGATCCGTGATGGAAAAACACTGGCAGCACTATGGTTGGCTAAGCCTTTGCTGGGATAGTTCGGGTTGACGAATTAATACAAAATTTATCCGATTTGTTTATAATACCCCTATGTGCCTATAAAATGTTATCCAAACGGGATGATTTTTTGTGGCATAATAAAGACGGTTTGCGTCTTTTTTCACATAATTCTATGTGTTTGAATCATCAAAATGTTAAGGAGTCGGAATGACTAAACGGCCAATCATCACAATCGATGGAAATGAGGCGGCAGCATCTGTTGCGTATCGAGTTAGCGAAGTGATCGCGATCTATCCCATTACCCCATCATCCACCATGGGTGAACTCTCAGACGAGTGGGCATCCAAAACCAAACCCAATATTTGGGGAACAACTCCGCATGTTATAGAAATGGAATCTGAGGGCGGTGCCGCGGGTACTGTCCATGGCGCCCTGCAGACAGGCGCCCTCTCAACAACCTTCACTGCCAGCCAGGGCTTGTTGTTGATGATCCCCAATATGTACAAGATCGCTGGCGAACTTACCAGCACTGTGTTCCATATTGCTGCACGGGCGATCGCGGCCCAAGGTTTGTCAATTTATGGCGACCATCAGGATGTTATGGCAGCCCGGCAAACGGGTTGGGCTATGCTTTCTTCAGGCTCCGTGCAAGAAGCTCAAGATATGGCAGCCATTGCGCATACATCCACTTTGCGTTCACGAGTGCCCTTCCTGCACTTTTTTGATGGTTTCCGGACCTCGCATGAAGTTGCCAAGATTGAGCAACTTACCGATGATGATCTGCGCAAGTTGATCGATATGGATCTGGTGCAGGCACACCGGTTGCGTGGTTTATCTCCAGACCGTCCTTTCATCAGGGGTACTGCACAAAACCCAGATGTCTACTTCCAGGCACGTGAGACGGTTAATCCGTTTTATGATGCGGTTTCAGGAATTGTTCAGGATGAAATGGACAAGTTTGCCAAACTTACCGGACGGCAATATCACTTGTTTGATTATGTTGGACATCCAGAACCGGAGCGCGTCGCGATTATTTTAGGTTCTGGTGGCGAAGCACTGGAAGCAACCGTGGATCATTTGGTCGGACAAGGCGAGAAGGTGGGCGTTCTGAAGATTCGATTGTATCGCCCGTTCGATACCAAGAATTTTGTCAATTCTTTGCCCAAGTCGGTTAAGTCGCTTGCGGTGTTAGACCGCACAAAAGAACCCGGTTCTGCCGGGGAACCCCTTTATCTGGATGTGGTCAATGCCTTGTTTGAAACTGGCCGCACCGATATCAAGGTCATCGGTGGCCGCTATGGCTTGTCCTCCAAGGAATTCACCCCCGCGATGGCAAAAGCCGTTTTAGATGAATTGAAAAAACCTGAACCAAAGAACCACTTTACTGTGGGCATCAAGGATGATGTTGGCTTTACCAGCCTGGACGTAGATAATACCTATAGCGTGGAAGATCCTGAAACCGTTCGTTGTGTGTTCATTGGCCTTGGTTCCGATGGTACCGTGGGCGCGAACAAGAACTCGATTAAGATCATTGGCGAGGGAACTGAAAACAACGCCCAAGGCTTCTTCTATTACGATTCGAAGAAGGCAGGTACCCTGACCCAATCGCACCTGCGGTTTGGTCCCAAGACCCTCAAAGCGCCGTATCTGATCGCTAACAATACTGCCAACTTTGTGGCATGTCACCAATTCAGTTTCTTGGAGCGGTTTGACATTGTGAAATATGCCATGCCGGGTGGAACCTTTTTGCTGAACAGCACCTATAGCGAAACTGAAGTTTGGGATAATCTGCCGGTCGAGGTCCAACAAGCGATCATCGATAAAAAATTAAAGTTCTACAACATCAACGCTTACGAAGTGGCAGAGTTATCTGGCATGGGTTCCCGCGTTAACAC
>SXKT01000073.1 GCA_005778035.1 Chloroflexota bacterium | reverse complement strand
TTAAGGTTGGTGAGGGTGATATTGCCTTTAATATCATCGATCAGGTTCAACCCATAAGATTTTCGATCCTCGGTTGCATAAGCAATTCCATGGGATATGGCTCGTTCGATCGAAGAAACATCGATCGGATGCCCATTTTTGAGCACTGTGCCGGTGATATGGGTTCCGTAGGAATGGCCAAAGATGGACATCGCCAATTCGGTTCGGCCAGCTCCCATCAGTCCTGCAATGCCAACTACTTCACCCGCGCGAACAGTTCTGTTCACATCATTGCTTATTTTTCGATCGGTATGCAACGGATGGAACGCGTTCCAATCCTTTACTTCAAAGATCACTTCCCCGATCTTTGGTTCCCTCGGCGGGAAACGGTGGGTCATATCGCGGCCAACCATGCCACGGATGATGCGGTCTTCGGTGATCACGTCTCGCACGCAATCCAATGTTTCAATCGCGGCACCATCGCGCAAGATGGTTATGGAATCGGCTACCTTGGATACTTCATTAAGTTTGTGTGAAATTAAAATGGAAGAGATACCATTTTTTTTGAATTGGAGTAACAATTGCAATAATTTTTCACTGTCACTTTCATTCAAAGACGCGGTAGGCTCGTCCAGAATTAGCAATTTAACTTTTTTCGCCAATGCCTTGGCAATTTCAACAAGCTGCTGCTTCCCTACACCGATGTTCGTGATAAGGGTATTTGGGGACTCTTCCAAACCTACCATGGCCAATAACTCTTTGGTTCTGATGATGGATTCGTTCCAATTTACAATTCCGTTCCTTGCTTGTTCGTTTCCAAGAAATAAATTCTCGGTGATAGAAAGATACGGGATCAACGCCAACTCTTGGTGGATGATGACGAGGCCAAGTTTTTCCGATTCTGTGATATCGCGAAATTGGCAAGGGTGCCCTTCAAACAAAATATCTCCGGTGTATGTTCCGTGTGGATATACTCCGCTGAGCACCTTCATCAATGTAGATTTGCCCGCGCCATTTTCCCCCACCAGGGCGTGGATCTCACCACGCTTTACGCTGAACGAAACATCATCCAGGGCTTTTACACCAGGAAAAGTCTTTGTGATATTTCTCATTTCCAAAATGACATCAGACATAATTACTTTCCTTGTGGTAATTCTATTGGGTTATTTTGTATTGGTGAAAAGTATATACAAGCAATTTTAACCCATAACTGCCGATATATAAAAAAAGAGTGTGCAAGGCTTGCACCCTGCACACTCCTGGCAAACCGATCTTACTTCAGTTGGTCAGCGGTGTAGTAGCCAGACTCAACCAAGTACTTCTCATAGTTGGTCACGTCCACACTGAATGGGGTGAGCAAGTAGGAAGGAACTACCTTTACGCCGTTGTCGTAGGTTTCGGTGTTGTTCACCGGAACTTCAGTACCCTTGATGGCAGCATCTACCATGGCGGCAGTCTGCTTGGCCAATTCGCGGGTGTCCTTGAATACGGTGTATTTCTGCTCGCCAGCGATCATAGCCTTGACGGAAGCAACTTCAGCATCCTGGCCACCGATAACGGGCATGGGCTGATCAGCGGAACCATAGCCTACGCTCTTGAGAGCGGAGATGATACCGATGGAAAGGCCATCGTACGGGGAAAGGACAGCGTCAACACGCTTGTCGGTGTAGTAAGCGCTGAGGAGGTCTTCCATGCGCTTCTGGGCAACGGTGCCATCCCAACGGAGGGTACCAACTTTGTCCATGCCCATCTGGCCAGATTGTACGACGAGCTTGCCGCTGTCGATGTAAGGCTGAAGGACGGACATAGCGCCATCATAGAAGTAGAAGGCGTTGGTATCATCGGGGGAACCACCGAAGAGCTCGATGTTGAAGGGGCCAGCCTGATTCTTGAGGTCGAGGCCTTCTTCGATCTGGGAGCCCATGATCACACCCACACCGAAGTTATCGAAGGTGGCATAGTAATCAACATTCTCAGTGTTGACGATCAAGCGATCGTAAGCAATAACGAGAACGCCGGCTTCCTTGGCCTTCTTCCAAACGTCGGAAAGAGTGCTGCCATCGATGGCGGCGATAACCAAAACCTTGGCGCCCTTGGTGACCCTGTGTTCGATCTGGGCGAGCTGGTTCGGGATATCGTCATCAGCAAACTGCAGGTCAGTGTCGTAACCCATTTCGGTAAAGACCTTGACCATGCTTTCGCCGTCAGAGATCCAGCGGGTGGAGGTCTTGGTGGGCATGGAAATGCCAACCAAAGCCTTGCCAGCGGGGGCTTCAGCAGCGGGAGCACAGGCGCTCAGAGCCATCGAGAAAACGATGAGCAGAGCAAAAACGGTGAACAAAATATTTCTCTTCATTCTTAAACCTTTCCTCTCCAATTGGTTTTTTGAACGGTAAGTCTGATGTTATCGATACCGTTATCGATAACATTATAGACAACTATTAAATGGGCGTCAAGCACGAGAAACAACTTCCCATTCATTCCCGTTATTAAATAGTTTTATAGCTTGCTTCGTTTATATAATCAGCCAATCGCGCGTGCTATACTGAAATTGAAAATGTTCTCGTTGCTTTAAGGAAGGAAGGAAGGAGGCCATGATGGCAGTCATCACAATTTCTCGCCAGTTTGGTAGCAATGGAGATTTGATTGCGAGAAAACTATCCAAAAAAACCGGTTACCCACTGATCGACAAGAAAGTGGTGGAACAAATTTATGAACAATTTGGCTATACCGATTTTCAGGATGTATATGACCGCAATAATTTTTGGTCTCGATTCGATACCCACCACACGGAAATGCTTAGCTTGCTTCAGCGCATCTTTTCAGCTTGCGGCGCCCATGGTAATTTGCTTCTTTTAGGAAGGGGCGGCTTTGTTACATTGGCCGGGATCCCGAACGTGATCCATGTGCGGGTTCAGGCTCCCTTCCAACTGCGGGTGAATAGAGTAATGCAGACCGAAGGATTAGCCAATTTAACCCTTGCTGAAAAGATCGTGGAAGAAGAAGACCGCGCCAGGCGCCAATTTATAGAAATGATCGGAAATGGAAAATGGGATGACACGGCCAATTACGACCTCGTCATTGATACCCAGCATATCCCTGCTGAAATGGCTGTGGAATGGATCGAACAATTGGTTCAATGGAATGATCGCGCAGCGTCCAAAATTGAATCTCCTTCGCTTCAGAATTCGGACCCGGTGATCCTGCGAGCGCTTGAGGATGTACTAAAAAAACAACCGATCTAAGAACAATTCGCGAACCCGGAACAGACGAATCGGGTAAAATCACGGTTATGGAATCAATTCAAGAGATATTTAGGGTTGGGGTTGGCCCTTCCAGCAGCCATACTATGGGGCCAAGGTTGGCCGCACAAATTTTCCGCCAGCGTAATCCGGTGGCGGCTTCCTATTCTGTTACATTATTTGGCTCTTTGGCCGCAACCGGCCGTGGTCATCTCACCGACAAGGCGATCAAATCTGTCTTTGATGATGGTTCGATCAAAGTGGCTTGGGAGCCCAATCAATCCCTGGCCACTCACCCCAACGGAATGCGATTCACGGCTATTTCCCCTTTGGGTGAGGTGCTGGAAGAGTGGGAAGTATTTAGCATAGGTGGCGGAGCGTTACGGGATGAAAAATTTTTACCGAAGCCCGCATCCATTTACAAGTTAACAACCATGGCAGAGATCATCTCCTATTGTGAGAGCAAAGGATATTCTATTTGGGAGTACGTAAGGGAAGTTGAAGAACCGGTATTGTGGGAACACCTGCGCTTTATTTGGGTCAAAATGCAACAATCGATCTCACGTGGCCTGCACGCTGAGGGTGTCTTGCCTGGTGGGCTGGGGTTGGCCAGAAAGTCATGGTCTTTTTATCGTAAGTCGCAAATGGCCGGTGCCACCTTGCAACAACCCGGGCTGCTAAGCGCATACGCCTTGGCTGTTTCTGAAGAAAACGCGACAGGTGGAGAAATTGTGACCGCGCCAACTTGCGGTTCGTGCGGCGTTGTTCCCGCCGTGCTTAAATTTGTCAGAGAACGTTTGCCATGTTCCGACGAGGCTGTTGTCCGGGCTTTGGCTACCGCAGGATTGATCGGCAATTTGTGCAAGCACAATGCTTCAATTTCTGGCGCTGTGGTTGGTTGCCAGGGTGAAGTTGGGGTAGCTTGCGCAATGGCCGCAGGGGCGGCTGCACAACTGATGGGAGGTACACCGCGCCAGGTAGAATATGCCGCGGAAATGGGCCTTGAACATCATTTGGGGTTAACATGCGACCCGGTTGCCGGTTTGGTACAAATTCCGTGTATTGAGCGAAACGCGTTTGCCGCCGCACAAGCTGTGACGTGCGCGGAATATGCCTTGTTTACAGATGGTCAACACACCATCAGCTTTGATGAGGTAGTGGCGGTGATGAAAGAAACCGGCCATGCATTGCCCTCGCTCTATCGAGAAACATCCACTGGTGGCCTGGCCGCCATTTACCATAAACGGACCAGCGAAGGGCATTAATCCTTTTTTGTATTGGAAGTATCAAGAAATTGGCTGATCTCTGCCGCATACGGCAAGGACGGTTGGGCCCCCTTGCGGGTAACCGAGATCGCGGCAGCGGCGTTGGCATGCTCCATAGCATCCAAAATTGGCATTTCTTTGGCCAGGCACGCAGCAAATACGCCTACAAATGCGTCGCCCGCCGCGACAGTATCCACTGCCTCAACCAAGTGGGCAGGAATGGTGATCACTCGATCATGGTCCACCAGCCTAACTCCCTGGTTGCCCAAAGTAACGATCATACAACCGCCATAGTTATGACCAATATTCTCCATCGCTGTTTCAAGGTTTTCCGCTTTTCCGATCCATTGGCATTCCTTCTCGTTAGGGATCAGGAAATCAATCTGGCGCAGTAGTTCATTGGGCAGCGGCATTGCCGGAGCGGGATTTAGAATAATGACCATTCCGCGGCTCTTAGCCAAGGAACAAGCTTCAACTACCGTCTCAAGAGGAATTTCAAGTTGGAGCAATAACACATCCCCGGTTGAGAACTGGCTGAATGCGGCATGCAGGTCTGATGGGAGCAACCTGCTATTTGCCCCAGGTACCACCGTAATTGTGTTCTCACCTTTTTCTGATACCTGAATGATGGCGATGCCCGTTGGTTGGGTGGGGTCTGTGCCAATATGTTGAACTCCCACCCCATCTGCAGCCAGCGATTGAAGTAGCCCCGCACCGAATGAGTCGGATCCCACTTTGCCAGCCATGGTTACCGAAGCACCCGCCCTTGCAGCGGCGATGGCCTGGTTCGCTCCTTTTCCACCAGGGATGGTGGAAAAACTATCTCCGAGCACGGTTTCGCCAACCGCGGGTATCCTTTTTGCGGTGGATACAAGGTCCATATTGATGCTGCCTACAACCAACACTTTGTGCATCCTATCCTCCGGCCAAAATCTGCTATTTGTCGCGGAACAATTTCTGGTTCATATTTGTCCCAAACAGAAAACACATTAGTTTTTCGGCAAGGCCATACATGCCAGGCTTCCTTAATATTGTAGCAATATCCCACGGTTTGGGCGGCTGACCAATGGCGTAGCCATACGGGCGTGTAAACTGCAGCAAGCCCTGTTTACCATGGACCCTGCCAAATCCTGATTCCTTTACCCCGCCAAACGGCAACATTGGAATGCCAAATTGGGCAATGCAGTCGTTGATGATGACAGAAGAGGCATGCAATTTGTCGGCAATTTTTTTTGCGTGGGCATCATTATTGCTCCAAACTGATGCCCCCAAACCGTAACGGCTATCGTTGGCCAAGGCAATTGCTTCTGCTTCGCTTTCAACCTTCATGATGGGCATAAATGGCCCAAAGGATTCTTCCTTCATTATTTCCATCGAATGATCAACATCTACCAAGACCATCGGATCATAAAATAAGCCTTCTTTTTTTCCGCCACAAAGCAGCTTCGCGCCTTTAGACAATGCGTCTGCAAGGTGGGCATCGATGATGCGAGCCTGGCGGAGGTCCGTTACTGGGCCCATCGAATGGAAGTTGTTTTTATCTTCAGAGTAGCCAGCTGTAAACTTATGGGCTTCTTCTACAGCCAATTTTACAAATGGTTCAAAGTTGTTGCCAACTACATAAACACGTTCTACCGCCATACACGTTTGGCCAGTATTGAAAAATGCGCCCCAGGCACCCCAACGTGCAGCCTGGCGTAAATCGGCATCCTCCAAAACGATCATCGCGTCTTTGCCGCCCAGCTCCAAGGATAACGGAGTTAGCCGCTCGGCGGCGCTGGCCATGATCTTGCGACCAGTTGCGGTTGAACCGGTCATAAATATAAAATCCGGCCCGGCATTTACAAGGCTTGCGCCGGTTTCTCCATTGCCATGGGCTACCTTTACATACGGCGCAAGTTCGGGCACTTTATTAAAGAGATCCTCGATCAGCTTGCCGGTTGCGGGGGTGATCTCACTGGGTTTCAAAATTACTGTGTTTCCCGCCAACAAGGCTGCCAGCATTGGTGGTAAAGACAGTGTCAATGGATAATTCCAAGGTGATATCACCAAAACGACCCCATGCGGCCTGTGCTCAACCACCGATTTTTTAAGGAAGTACAAGCCTGAAGATACTCGTTCGGGTGCAAGCCATTTTTTTGCATGCCCAATATATTGCGAAAACATGTCCAGTGTTACAAACAATTCGATCAGCGCATCCTGGCGGCTTTTTCCACAATCCTGATTGATAACAGAGGTGATCTGGTCGCGGTTATCGATCAGGGCAGTTTGAAATTTGCGTAAAATGCGAACTCGCTGGGCTATCGGCATTTCTGCCCATAGCGGGGCTCTCATCTTCAGTTCGTTTAGCATTTCCACCGCGGTTTCGGGTGAAGTAATGGGCACCTCGCCAAAGATGGCTGAAGTTGCCGGATTAATAAAAGGGATTTTTTCAACAGACTGGTTCATGATGTCCTTTTCATGGCTTGTTCTAAGATCTCCAATTACCCCTCAGGTAAGGGTTGGGGATCAGGTTTTGCCCGCCAAGTTCGATGGTCGCAGCGATAGCCCAATTTGGATCCGATAGCAGCGAGCGGCCGATCAAAACGATATCAGCATGGCCCTCAGAGATGATCTGATTTGCTTGAACCGCGGATTGGATCATCCCTACTGCGGCGGTAGCAAGCCCGAGTTTGTTTCGGATCTCCGAAGCGAAGCGCACCTGGTAGCCAGGCGCCACAGGAATGCGAATGTTGGGCATTATGCCGCCGGAAGAGCAATCAATCAGGTCTACTTTTAAGTCTTTAAGCATGCTTGCAATTTGCAGGGTATCTTCAATTTCCAAACCACCAGGTGCCCAGTCGGTACAGGATAACCTTACTGCGATAGGTAAATCTTCGGGTAAATTTTCTCTGACGGCAACTACGATCTCGTTTAATAATCGGGATCGTTTTTCAAATGAACCGCCATACTCATCGGCCCTGTGGTTGGTTAGAGGAGATAAAAAGCTGTGGATGAGGTAGCCGTGTGCAGCATGGATCTCCACCATTTCGAAACCTGCCAAATGTGCCCTTCGGGCTGCATTGCCAAAGTCGCCTATGATCCTGTTGATCTCATTTTTGGTTAACTCCAAGGGCCGCTGATATTGGACATCAAAAGGGATCGGGCTTGGCGCGAGTGCCTGCCAAAAGTGCGGATCTTCCATCCCGATCGGCCCGCCACCCATCCAGGGCTGGGTCGTGCATGCCTTCCTTCCGGCATGAGCAAGTTGGATCGCGGCAACTGCACCTGCGGATTTGACCACTTTGGTTGTGTTTGCCAGGGCTGTTATGTGCCCATCATTCCATATTCCGGCATCATAAGGGCTGATCCGCCCTTCAGGAGATACTGCCGTTGCCTCGCTAATAATGAGGCCTGTGCCGCCCAATGCTCTTGCGCCCAAATGTACAGCCTGAAAGTCGTCGACTACCCCATTGGAATAGGAGTACATGCACATTGGCGACATCCCGATCCGGTTTCTGCTTGAAACTCCGCGGAGTTGGAATGCCTGAAAAAGAGGAGGCGTTGTTTTCATTTTGGGAATTATAATCGAGTATGCATACTTACTTTAATGGCTACGCGAAATTTTTCACCTTTCCTCAACCGAGGTTATCATGCTCAAAACCATTTTGACCGGTTTTGAGCCACTTAGGTTATCCAATTTCCGAACTTACATATTAGGGCAGGCAATTTCTCTGATCGGAACCTGGTTACAGGTCACTGCTCAAAGTTGGGTCGTTTGGCAACTCACCAATTCCGAGGCTTCGCTGGGTATCGTGGCGATGTTGAATGCCTTGCCTACTTTATTCCTAAGCCCTTGGGCCGGGGTTTTGGCCGACAGATTAAACCGCCAGAAATTATTGGCTTTTACGCAAGCCGGCCTTATGGCGCTCGCGGCCATGCTCGCTTTTTTGGTCCAATTTGGATATATCCAGATTTGGCATGTTTACCTGCTTAGTACGGTATCTGGCATTTTTGGAACGCTGGAATTCCCCACGCAATCCGCATTTTTAGGAGACCTGGCCGGTCTGGTCAATGTCCGCAAAGCAGTCAATATGAACGCCATGTTTTTTCAGGCCAGCCGGATCCTTGGCCCAGCACTGGCGGGAATTGTCATCGCACGGCTTGGAATTGCTACTGCTTTTTGGCTCAATTCAGCCAGTTTTTTGGTGGTGATCATCACCATTCTGTCCGTGACAGCAGAACAAAGGTCCAGGCCAAACCGCGGTACTTCCATTTTTTCAGACCTAAAAGAAGGGATCATTTACCTTTCCAGGCAACCTCGGATGCAAGATCTGTTGTTATTGAGTATCAGCATAACCGCCCTTGCGCTCACCTTGTTTTCCATGATGCCGGCTTTTGCAAGTAAAAATTTAAATGGCGGCGCCGAAACGCTTGGTTCCCTGATGGCCTCTTCAGGCGCTGGAGCCCTTGTAAGCGTCATTCTTATTTCACCGATCGCACAGGCAAACAAGAATACCGGCAAGGTCATTTTGGCGGCATTATTATGGGCAGGCGTATGGATCGTTGGCTTTTCGATGGCAACAAGCTTAGTTATGGCGATGTTCTTCCTGTTCCTGATCAGTTTTAGCCTGCCATTGGTGATCGCCATGTCACTGGGGTTAATTCAGGTACTTGCGCCAGCCGATATGCGCGCAAGATTATTAAGCCTTTTTACAATGATCAGTTTTGGGTTGCAACCGATCTCATCCTTGCTGATCGGTGCAGCCTCAGAGCATTTTGGAGTTTCCAGGGTGGCCAGGGTCAACGGAATCCTGCTGATTCTGATCGCGGCATCTTTAGGGTTGTTCAGAAAAGGCCTGTTTGTTTGGACCCACGATAAGGAAACAGCTCCAGGTTCGCAACCTGCATCGGCAATTTAGGTAACCTGTGCCTGCATAAATATGGTTTTATAATGGATTCATGGAATCATTACGCCTGCTTGCTACTTTGTTACCACTCAGTGTTAGCTCTGGCCTCAACTTGTATGCCACCATTTTTACAGCTTCCGTCGCCATCCATTTTGGCTGGTTAAAGAACACTCCGCAGTCCCTCGAAGTGCTGGGTGCATGGCCGATCTTGATCATATCTGGCATTTTCTTTTTGCTGGAAATATTTGCTGACAAAGTGCCCTATATTGAACACTTGTGGGACTTGTTGCATACGGTCATCCGCCCATTGGGTGCTGGCTTTTTGGCCGTCGCCGTTTTGGGTAGCCCAGACCCGGTAGTAACGATCCTGGCTGCATTGTTTGCGGGTACGATCGCCCTGGTCTCGCATGGCGGAAAAGCCACATCACGCTTGGCTGTCAACGCCATCAGCCCGGTTGAAAATGTGAGCAATGTTGCCCTGAGCGTCGCAGAGGACGTAGCGGCATCTGGCCTTACCGTCCTCGCGTTGAGTTTTCCGTTCCACGCCACCGGTTTGGCGCTGATCTTGCTGGGAGCGATCGTCCTATTTGTACCGATCTTGGTGAGGTGGGCTTGGTTTTCAATTAAAAGTGTTTTTATGTGGGTATTTAGCCTCATCCAAAAGCTTTTTGGCACCTTGCCCAAGGAAGAACGTCTGCCAGAAGATCATCAATTTGCCCAAAATATCCAACAACCCTTTACAACTCTCCAATGTCAGGCGGTTAATTTAAACAAAATGGCCGGTTCAACAGGTTTTCTCACCCTTGATCCGGCACGATTGTGCTTCACAAGAGAGTCGAAAAATGGGATCGATGGCTGGATGATAGACAGAATAAACCTGCACTATGGCCGCCTGCAGCGAAATTGGTTCTCAGACACACTCACGATCGGATTTGCCGACCCAAAAGGCCGAACGCGATCTGCAAAATTTACTGCCTATAAAACCAAACAGGTGATCATTCTCAAAATGGTTACCCAAATTAACGAAACAAGATCTGCGGCATCCTCGAAGGAGCAACCTTGAACATTCTGATCGCAGCCGACATGGAAGGTATCACTGGTGTTGTAAATTGGGACCAGGTTACCGCTGGTCATTTTGAATATCCGCGGTTTCGCGCGTTGATGACCGAGGATGTGAATGCCGCTATCCAAGGTGCTTTTGAAGGAGGCGCATCGAAGGTGACCGTAGCTGATGGGCATGCATCGGGTACGAACATTCTCATCGAACAACTTGACCCGCGCGCCGTTATCAACTATTCAAATTCCGCGCCCCACTCCATGATTCAGGGGATCTCACCGGATATTACCGGAATGATCTACATTGGCTACCATGCAAGGCATGGCACAGCAAACGCCATATGCGACCATACCTACTCCAGCCGTTGTGTTAGTAATTTATGGATCAACGGAACCCTCACCGGCGAATACGGACTTAATGCCGCACTTGCAGGCTATTTTGGCGTGCCTGTGATCATGGTAAGTGGTGACCAAATGGCATGCGCTGAAACGATCGAATTATTGGGAAAAATGCCCGCCGCAATCGTAAAAGTGGCCACCGGCCGACATTCAGCAGAGTGCCTGCCGCCCGCGCAATCGCACCCGTTGATCAAAACAGCGGCAAAAATGGCGGTGCAGACCTTGGCCCGCGGGAACTCTCCCAAACCTTTCCTGCCTCCATCACCGGTCGAAATTCTTGTCGAATTAAAATCGTCCGACATGGCTGACCGCGCTGCCAGGATTCCTGGAACCGAAAGAGATGGATTGCGGATCCGGATGGTATTACCGAATATGCAACAAGCTTATTTTGGGTTCCGAAGCATACTTGGTATGGCATCAAATTCTTAAAAGCGAGGCACCAATGAACAAAATTCGGCTGGGCAATTCAGATCTGGATGTGACCAAGATTGGATATGGATGCATGCTGATCAGTGGCGATTGGAACAGTGATCAGATAACTGAGCAAACTCAAAAGGATGCAGACAACCTGATCGACATTTGCCTGGATAACGGAATCAACTTCTTTGACCATGCGGATATTTATTGCAAGGGAAAATCGGAGATCGTTTTTTCGGAAGCGCTGAAAAAACACAAAGGTAAAAGGCAAAATATCTACATCCAAAGCAAATGCGGGATCAAACTTGGGCCACCATTTACCAGTTACGATTTCTCCTATCAACATATCACCACATCCGCTGAAAACAGCCTGAAACGGCTTGGCACCGATTATTTGGATGTATTCTTACTTCACCGGCCAGACCCACTGGTTGAACCTGAAGAAGTAGCCAAGGCTTTTGACGCACTACATGCTGCTGGAAAGGTCCGGTGGTTTGGAGTAAGCAACCACACGCCTGGCCAAATCGAACTGTTGTCAAAATATATCCAACATCCGATCGTTACCAATCAGGTAGAAATGAACATTACCCATACCCACTTATTGGACGCGGGAATCATGTACAACCAAAATAATCCTCGCCTTGCCCGCAATACCGACTTAATCGAATATTGCCGATACCACAATATTACCTTGCAGGCATGGTCACCATTGGCACGCGGTTACCTCAGTGGAAGAACAAGCGACGTTCCTGCCAGCAACATTTCTGCGGCTTCCAAATTGGTTGCGCAATTCGCGACACAAAAAAACGTCTCCCGCGAAGCGGTTATATTGGCATGGATACTTCGGCACCCGGCCAAAATTCAGGTGATTCCGGGCATCACCAACATAAGCCGATTGAAGGCATGCTGCGAGGCTGACAGTATCGTGCTTTCAAGAGATGAGTGGTATCAATTGTTCATTGCCGGCCGCGGTGAACCATTGCCGTAGAAATTTTTTTGGACCCAATCTAAAAAAGAGAGAAAATGACAGAAACCAACATTCAAAAATCGATCGTTGCCGTTTTAGCCCACCCCGCTGATGACTCATTCGGCATGGGCGGGACGCTGGCGTTATACGCCCAACGAGGATACAAGGTATCCTTGATCTGCGCCACCCTTGGAGAGGCTGGGACGGTGGATGCCCATTTTTTGGAGGGTTATGGTTCTATTGCAGAGCTGCGGGAAGCCGAATTACGTTGCGCCATTCAGCACTTGGGGCTTTCGGAATTGGTTTTGCTGGGCTATCGCGACTCTGGCATGCCAGGATCCGCGGACAATAGCCACCCCGATGCCCACATCAACCAGCCAATTGAGCAGGTCGCCCAAAAGGTGGCAGATCATCTGCGCCGATTAAAGGCCGACATCGTGATGACTTTCGACCCGATCGGCGGCTATCGCCATCCAGACCATATCCACATTCACGAAGCTACCAAACTTGCGTTTGATTTTTGTGCCGACCCTGCATATAAAGGGAGTAACCAACTCCCCCATCAGCCAAGCCGACTTTATTACCATACCATCCCGCGTGGTTTTCTACGGTTTGCGGTAGGCCTGATCCGACTATTTGGCGGCGACCCAACCAGGTGGGGCAGAAACAAAGACATAGACCTGGCTTCGCTTGCGAATGTAGATTTCCCCACCCATGTGGAGATAGACTATTCTTCACTCTCGCATGTAAAGACCAGCGCAAGCGCTTGCCATGCCTCTCAGGGTGGCAGCCAAATGCGAAAAGGATTCATCGGCTTCATCTTCCGAATGCTGGGCGAAAAAGACACCTTCATGCAGGCGTATCCGGCCATCGCCGATAATGCCGCAAGAAAATATAGTCTCGACTAAAGTTTGGGGAACTCGCACCAAAATTGTCCGCGATAGCCCAATAATATGGCGCTTCCTATGATAAAATAATTTGCTTTAATCACCGACTTAAAAAGGAAGCCAACCATATACATGGATATTTTTATTAGCGGTTCCGTCGCCTACGACTATTTGATGACCTTTCCAGGGTTGTTTCATGAGCAGATCCTGCCTGAGAGGTTAAAATCGATCAGTCTGTCTTTTTTGGTGGAATCGATGACCCGCCAACGTGGGGGTATTGCCCCCAATATTGCCTACACAATGGCATTGCTTGGCGAAAAACCGCACTTGTTCGCGACAGTCGGCGAGGATTTTGAAGAGTACCGGGCCTGGCTGAACAAAGCCGGAGTTGACACAGATTATGCCCGCGTCATTCCGGGAAAGTACACCGCTTCATTCTTTGCCACCACCGACAAGGTGAATGCCCAGATCGCGTCTTTTTATCCGGGCGCAATGGAAGATGCAGCCCAACTCTCGTTTACAGAATTAACGACAACGCCAGACCTGGTGGTGATCTCTCCCACCGACCCATCGGCAATGAAGAAACACGCTGCCGAATGCAGGGAACTCGGTATACCGTATCTGTATGATCCTTCTCAACAGGTGTTAAGATTGGATGGTGACGACCTCGCCCGCGACATGCAAGGGGCTCACTTCCTGTTTGTAAATGATTACGAGATCGGCTTGATCACCAAGAAAACCGGCCTCGAGATCTCACAGATCCTAAATATGGTGGATGTGATCGTTGTTACCAAAGGCAAAGACGGCGCAACCATTTACACCAAAGAAGGCGATACCCACATTCCTGTTTTTAAAGAAGAACGCATTACGGATCCAACAGGCGTTGGTGATGCCTTTCGGGGTGGTTTTTTAACCGGCTATGCACATGGTTGGCCATTGGACTTTTGCGCACGGATGGGCTCTTTGGCCGCCGCCTATTGCCTTGAACAGAACGGCACCCAAAACCACTTCTACACCAAAGATGAATTCGTTTCCAGATTCCGAGAACACTTCGACGATGAAGGCAAACTCAACGAACTATAAAGAAAACTTACTTAAGGAGAAATATGAACAATTACGATATTAAAGACGCCGCTTTGGCGGAAGGCGGTCGCCGCCGAATTGATTGGGCGGAACGTGAAATGCCTGTTTTACGCATGATCAAAGAAAGGTTCAAAAAAGAGAAACCTTTAAAAGGTGTACGCGTATCAGCTTGTTTGCACGTAACCACCGAAACCGCTAACCTGATGACCACCCTTCAGGCCGGTGGCGCTGATGTCGTACTCACCGCCAGCAACCCCCTTTCTACCCAGGATGATGTTGCTGCCGCCTTGGTGAACGTATACGAGATCCCCACATATGCTATCAAGGGCGAAGATAACGTTACGTACTATAAACACATCAAAGCTGCCTTGGATCACAAACCCCACATGACCATGGACGATGGCGCCGATCTCGTTTCCACCATCCACAAAGATCGCCGCGAATTGCTGGCCGATATTGTTGGCGGCACCGAAGAGACCACTACCGGCGTTATCCGATTGCGTGCCATGAGCGCGGACAATATGCTCGAGTTCCCGGTGATCGCTGTGAATGACGCGATGACCAAGCACTTCTTTGATAATCGATACGGCACCGGCCAATCCACCGTGGATGGCATCATCCGCGCCACCAATGTATTGCTCGCTGGCAAGGTTTTTGTTGTGGCTGGCTATGGTTGGTGTGGCCGCGGTTTAGCTTCCCGAGCCCGCGGTATGGGCTCCCGGGTGGTAGTAACCGAGGTTGATGCCATGAAAGCCTTGGAAGCGGTTATGGATGGTTTCGAAGTGATGCCCATGTTGGAAGCATCCAAGATCGGCGACATTTTTTGTACCGTTACCGGTGACTTGAATGTGGTTGACAAGCACCATTTTGAAGTGATGAAGGATGGCGCTTTGGTTGCCAATTCTGGCCACTTTAATGTTGAGCTCAACATCCCCGCTTTGGCCGAGATGTCAGTTGGCGCGCCCAACCTCGTTCGCCCGTTTGTTGACCAATACACAACCAAGGATGGCCGCAAGATCAATATCCTGGGTGAAGGCCGCCTTATCAACCTGGCTTCAGCTGAAGGCCACCCAGCTTCAGTAATGGATATGTCGTTCGCCAATCAGGCTCTATCTGCAGAATTTATGTGGAAGAACGCCAAATCCCTCGAAAAGAAGGTTTATTCAGTTCCTGCCGATATCGATACCGAGATCGCGCGTATTAAATTGGCGGCGATGGGCATCAAGATCGATACCCTCACAGACCAACAGGTTGCCTACCTCAATTCGTGGCAAGAAGGCACCTAAACCAACACGGTTTTGCTCAATCCGGAACCCCGTTTGCAAAAACGGGGTTCTAAATTTGACCAAAACCAATTAGTAGAACAGGAATTTCATGCAACAATCACGAGAAGATATTCGGAATATAGCGATCATTGCCCACGTTGATCACGGCAAAACAACGCTGGTAGATCATCTGCTTCGGCAATCCAACACCTTTCGCGAGAATCAACAAGTCGCTGAAAGGGTGATGGATTCGAACGACCTGGAGCGGGAACGTGGTATTACCATCCTTGCCAAAAATACGGCCATCACGTTACAAAACCCCAGAACCGGCCAACCTGTTAAGGTAAACATTGTAGATACCCCTGGCCACGCCGATTTTGGCGGTGAAGTTGAACGGGTTATGAACATGGTGGATGGCGTTTTATTATTGGTAGATGCCGCTGAAGGCCCCATGCCCCAAACACGCTTCGTCCTTAAAAAGGCACTTGAACGCGGGCACAAGGCGATCGTGGTGGTGAACAAGATCGACCGCAAAGACGCCGAACCAGAACGGGTATTAAACGACACTTTTGATCTTTTTATTGAACTCGGCGCCAGCGAAGCACAGGCGGATTTTCCAGTCATTTATGCCCAAGCCACCAGTGGCCAGGCAGGCCTGACAACCACCCTTGAAGCCAATCTCCAGCCTTTGTTCCAAACCATTCTCGACCACATCCCTGCTCCGGTTGTAGACCTGGATGCCCCCTTGCAGATGCTGATAACCACACTTGGGTATGATGATTACCGCGGAGTGACCGCTGTTGGCCGTGTGTTCGCTGGCCGTATCAAGGCAGGCCAGCGCTTGGCGCGCATTCAGTATGATGGCAAGATCTTGCCCGAAAGCGCCCGTTACCTGTATCACTTTCAGGGTTTGCATAAAGTAGAAACCGAAGAAGCGCTTGCTGGTGATATTGTTGCGCTTGCCGGGCTTGAAGGCATTGCCATCGGTGAAACACTGGCTTCGCCGGATGATCCGATAGCGCTGCCAACCATCAAGGTGGAAGAACCAACGGTGCGAATGACCTTTGGTGTGAATACTTCTCCATTTACAGGCAAGGAAGGTAAATGGGGTACCAGCCGAAAAATCCGCGAACGCTTATTTGAAGAATTGCGCACCAATGTCTCGCTTCGCGTGGAAGAAACAGAATCAGCAGATACATTTTTGGTTTCTGGCCGCGGCGAACTGCACCTGGCTGTTTTGATCGAAACCATGCGCCGTGAGGGATTTGAATTCCAGGTCTCCAGCCCTGAAGTGATCTTTCATAAGGCTGATGACGGCAGCATGCTGGAACCTTTTGAAGAAGTGCATATTGAGACCAGCTCAGACACTGTAGGAGTAGTGGTTGAAATGCTGGGTACTCGCCGTGGCATTATGCAAAACATGGAAGACACTGGCGATGGGCACGTACGCATCATCTATATTGTGCCTACACGCGGCTTGCTTGGTTTCCGGTACCAATTCCTTACCGCTACCCGCGGAATGGGCATTATGCACTCGCTCTTTCATGGTTACGATGAATTAGCCGGTTCGATCCAAACCCGGTCCACCGGTTCGTTGGTGGCCATGGAAGCAGGCGAATCTACCGCCTATGCCCTTAAAGGTGCAGAGGAACGTGGGATTTTATTCATCAACCCCGGCGAATCGGTATACGAAGGAATGGTCATTGGCGAAAATACCCGTAGCGGTGATATCGCGATCAATATTTGCCGTAAAAAACACCTGACCAACATGCGGTCTGCTCGTGGAGACATGGAAATTCGGCTGACGCCGCCCAGGCAGATGTCGCTGGATGAATCGATTGAATACCTGGCGGACGATGAATTGCTTGAGGTGACACCCACCAGCATCCGCATTCGCAAGAGGATCTTAAACACTGAAGAACGTGGCAAGATCACCAAAAAAGCAAAAGAGATCCTGGAATAACAAGAAAAATGATTGGCTGCCCGTTGAACGGCAGCCAATTTTTATCCTATCAACAGGAATCAACTGGAACCAATTTCCTACCCCATCCTCAAAACGGAAGTAGCAAGAACAAACGAGGTACCACTCCCTGACCAGGTTACGCAACCATAGCCATAACCTGCTGCCTCAATCTCCATAATTTTCTTGGAATGCCAGCGATACTGCTTGAAACGTGCAGTTGAATGCCAAATTTCACCAGATATTTGGTCCGATTGGAGGGAAAAACGGAATTTTGCACCCATCACGCGGATCGTCCTTTACAGGTACAAACCGACGCCCCATGGCTGTGAGCCAAATATTGGCACCCATGTCTGGGCGTACTCCCCTACCTGGGTTATTCTGCCTTCCAACCAGGATGCAATATGTGGCAATTGTCTGTAATAAAATGCCATCGAATTACAAAATGTTGGTGTATCCAAATTCGCCAATGGCTACGCGAATTTTCCCCATTGTGATTCCACCTTTAAAATTAATTAAGGTCTTTTCGCCTATATTGATTTAACTTTAAAAAGTGTACAATCAAACATAGGTTATTAAGTTAGCCAAAAGGTATGGCTATCGGCTACACCTGTAACCGCTACGATCTTATTTTATGGAGGAATTACAATGGACACAATTACCCAACAATTGCTGCAGCAACTGGCTGGTGGGGCAGTCTCACAGATCAGCCAAAAAATTGGCGCTGATGAGCAAGCTACCAATTCAGCATTATCCGCGGCGATCCCTTTGTTGGTCTCCGCGCTGGCCAAAAATGCCGCCAAACCCGAGGGAGCCCAGGCACTTCAGCAAGCGGTAACCAAAGACCACGATGGTTCGATCCTGGACGACCTTGATGGTTTTCTCGGCAACCCTGAATCTGCGAATGGGGCGGGCATCTTAAAACATGTTTTGGGGAATCAACAACCTTTGGTTAAGAAAGGGCTTACCCAAAATACTGGGTTGGATAGTGAACAGGTCGGCATGTTATTACAAATCGCCGCGCCACTTGTGATGGGCATGCTCGGTAAACAACAGCAACAACGTGGCCTGAATGCCGACTCCCTTTCAGGTATGCTGGGACAGGAAAAACAGTTGGCTGAACAAACCAACCCCGACATGATGAGCACGATCAACAATTTGTTGGATATGAATAACGATGGATCTGCACTGGATGACATTCTGGGGATCGCCGGTAAATTGTTATCCGGGAAAAAATAAGCATCCCAGCAACCAAGAAGATAAATACAAGTTATCTCGATTATTAAATTGCAGCCCCAAGAGTTGGTTTTTATCCAACTTTTGGGGCTTCTTGCTACATAGGGCCCACCACTCATTGGTGGTGATCGTCCGTCAGATCAATCCAGCAAATTTGCCGGAATATTGCCACCGTTATCCGCGATCTTTTGAAGAACTGTCTTATGCAACCAAACATTCATCCGGGCAGAATCTGCCATAGTATCTGCCGGGCAACCAAGTTCAATCGCCAGGTCTTTCCGTGAAGTAAAACCGCTATCGATCTCAAGCAGTTTTAACAGATCAACAATCGATACCTTCCAATCCAGTTCAGGGTGTGCCTTGGACAAAGTTTCCAGTTTGGCAACCACATCTACCACCGAAATGGCGGCAGGACGCGTTGGTTTTGGCGCAGCGGGGATGGCACCCGGGGCGACGGTTCGTGCCGCTGCATTCACTTTTGCTTCCTGGGTGGCCTTGGCCATCGCTTGCACTCTGGCGGCATCCGCGGCAGCCTCGGCCGCAGTCACTTCCGCGCTTGGGGCTGCCTTCACCTCTTCAGAGGCTTTGCCAATACCAAGCTTTTGCAAAATGGTACTAAAAATATTCATATTGTCTCCTTATGGGTTTTCAAATCTCATAATTCATTATACGCATTATGCAAATTTTTCAATCCACCCACTAATGAAACTGGGATTCTTCAAAACGTTTTTTCCGATAACGCTATGGTGAGAAACCCGACGAAGAGAATGCATTGTCACTCATCTGATCGGCAAGGTGTAGATCTACTTTTTCTGGCGTTGTTCAAAAAAGGGCAATTGCACCCATTCCCAAACGTTAAAGCCAATCCGAATCCCACCTGGTCATGTCTCAGCGATCTTCTTGCCATATTCCAACTGAAATGGTTTTTTTTGGTATGAGGTGGAGTTTGAAGCTAATTTGAGATCAAAGATCCTTCGCCTATGCGCATAAGTCTATTTTTTATATTGCTATGGATTTTATTAGATATGGCTTTTTATGCATCAGATCGGCGCTCTTCCTGCGTATCCTGCCCGGGGCGTTGCTTTGATTTTTTCATTAATTTTCTCGATGTCTCATTCCCTTCTGCAAACGTATTCAGCTCTATGGTGAAGTCTCAAATTGCAAACTGAACAAATAATCGACCACATTCCAAATTTGTTCATCCGTAAGGATACTCCCCCAACTCGGCATGCCTGAGCCCAGTCCACCTCTTAGGATCTTTCCATGCAAAACAGCCGGTTTCGCACCCATCATTGAAGTTGGGTTACGAAGATCTGCCGGTGTTTGAAGCGACATGTCCATGGAACCAGACATACCATGTAATGAGCTCTCACCATCAGCAGCAAGTTTCCCTGCGTAGACCCCGTCCCCTCCACCCCCTTCGCCGTGGCAGGCAGCGCAGTTTGTTCGATATATTTTCGCGCCCTTTTCTATCGAGCCAGCGTCTGTTTGCGAC
>SXKT01000072.1 GCA_005778035.1 Chloroflexota bacterium | reverse complement strand
GTATGGCAATATCAAACACGATCTGCACCGCCGTGATTTTACGGTGAATACCCTTGCCATCCGGATAGATGGCGAACATTTCGGCGAGTTGCACGACTATTACGGCGGAAAAAATGACCTGGAAAAAAAGACCATCCGTGTTCTTCATTCCCTTTCTTTCGTAGATGATCCGACACGGATGATTCGGGCTGCCCGATACGAGGCACGTTATGGGTTCAGGATCGACGAACGCACCTTGCAATTGATGCACGAAGCCGGCCAATTGTTAGCCCACCTGTCACCAGAACGGATCCGGCACGAGCTGGACCTGATCTTTTTGGAAGCCCAACCTGCGGTCATCTTATCCCGCTTGTCTGAGTGGGGTCTTTTAGCTGCGGTGGATCCTGCATTCCAGTGGGATCAGGCTGCCAAAGAACGGATCGAAGCGGGATTCCAGCAACCAATACCTGGCGATTGGCAAAAGACATTGCCAGCCCCGGATGAACACACTCGCCAACAATTGGGATATTGCCTGTTATTCGCGGGTTGGACGAAGGTGCAGATAAACAAGGTGCAACAAAAATTAGGTTTTTCGGTAAAATTACTGACCAGCATTTTTGAAACCCAAAAGGTGTGCGCCCAGTTGGCCGTGGCCTTTCCGGCTACCCCATATGACTGGGTAGAGCTACTAGAACCTTGTTCGCCAATCTCGTTATATGCCATTTGGTTGATGACCCGGAAACGGGAGGTTATGCAATACGTATTTGAGTGGAAAGGCTTATCAGCTGGCATCAATGGCAAGGCTCTGATTGAAAAAGGGCTCAAGCCCGGCCCTCATTTCCAGCATATCCTACAGGCTCTAAAGAGGTCGCGCCTAAATGGAGAGACCAGCAACCCAGAAGAAGTTACTGCGCAGTTGGGCCGGCTGCTCAATGAGTTGAAACAGAAAGAACAATAATCCAATGATGCAATCTTCCCCTTACAGGCTGCGCCCAGACACCCTGAACGCAGATGAAAAATATTTTTTTCGGCAATTACTCGCGCATTTTGGGCAAGGCCACGTGGTGTTATGTAAAGTTGCGCTTAGCGATGTTTTCTCGGTGGACAAACCCAATGAGAACGTTCAATTTGCACAACGGCTTCAGAAAAAAAATTTTGATTTTCTAATGCTCTCAGAAGATACATTTTTACCGCAGTTGGCGATTGAGCTCGACGACCCCAAACAGCAAGCTCATGGCACTAACCAGAAATTGCTTGATGATATTTGTACCGCAACCGGATTGCCTTTGTTGCATGTGGTGGCTTCCGCGATGTACGACATGAGGCAGATCGAAAACGCCCTTTTGAAAGCCAAACAAAATGGGAGTATAGGTGGTAATGGTGAGCCAGCTTACTCTCCCCTTTGCCCCAATTGTGGCCTTACAATGGTGTTGCGCTTCGATAAAAATGGCCCGATAGTTGGTCAAAAGTATTATGGATGCCTGAACTTTCCAACCTGCACGCAAAAGATCCCGGTGTAACAAGGGCTGAGATTAAAGGAATAAATGAACCTGCTACCTTATTTTGAGTTTTGTGTACAAACCGCCCAAATAGCCGGGCAGATCACGCTGGGTTACTTTAATACTGGCATTAGGCCGGATATTAAAACCGATGACACGCCTGTTACCGCCGCTGACCGCGCCGCGGAAACATACATCCGTGGACGGATTGAAAAAGCTTACCCTGCCCACGCAATTTTGGGAGAGGAGTTTGGAAGTACCGGCTCAGTCGGGAACAGCTTTCGCTGGATCATCGACCCCATTGATGGCACAAAATCTTTTATGCGTGGTGTACCGATGTACGCGGTATTAATCGGGCTGGAGATCGATGGTGTGATAAAAGTAGGTGCGGCATATTACCCAGGAACAGGCGAGATGCTTTGCGCGTATGATGGGGGTGGCGCATGGTGGAATGGCCGCCGAGCGCAGGTTTCGGACCAGGGCGAGATTGACCAGTCTTTTGTTTGCTATACCAATGTGCGGAATATGTTCCGCCATCATCGTGAAAAAGAATGGAATGCCATTTCAGAAAAGGCATATGCCACACGCGGCTGGAGCGACGCATTTGGATACTTGATGGTCGCAACCGGAAGGGCGGAGGTCATGCTCGATCCGATCATGGCAACCTGGGATTGCGGACCATTTCCGGTCATATTTCAGGAGGCGGGGGGATACTTTGGTAATTGGGCGGGTGTTGTGGGCCATACCCATAAGGAAGCAATGGCATGCAATGCCAAGTTGCTGCCCAAGGTTTTGCGGTTATTTGAGGAAGGTCGCTCACTTTGACCCAAAATCTTGACCAACTAAATTTAAATCAATGGGCGGTAATTTCCCAATTTAAAGGTGGAGACAAAGTGCATCAAAGAATGACGCAGCATGGTATTTATCCGGGCGACAAGGTGCGGATCACGCGTGCTGCGCCCTTGGACGGCCCCTTTTTGGTGGAAGTTTCTGGCCGTGAGATCATTATTGGTCGCAGCCTTGCCCACAAGATCCTTGTGGAGGCTGAATAATGCGAATTGCGCTCATCGGCCGCCCCAATTGTGGCAAAAGCACCTTATTCAACCAGGTGGCGGGTTACAAAGCAGAAACCGGCAATTTCCATGGGACCACCGTAACCTATACTGAGAGCAAGGTTCGAGTGTTGGGTGAAGTTGTTGACCTGGTAGACCTGCCTGGTACGTATGTGTTGGGTGGCTCCAATCCTGCCGAAAAAGTTTCCCACGATTATTTGGGCGACCATCCAGTGGATGTGATCATCAATGTCATTGATGCCACATTTCTCGCGCAATCCCTGGAGCTTACCCTGGAATTATTGCGCTTGGATAAGCCGGTGTTGTTGGCAATGAATATGATGGATGAAGTTGCCCGATTGGGCATAAAATTGGATGGACCTGCTCTGGAAAAAGAATTGGGGGTTCGGATCGTGCCAGTAGTTGCCAGCAAGGGGCGTGGGATAAAAGCCCTCTTTTTGGAGGCGAAAAGAGCCGCCGAGCAAGGGATTTTACAACCCCGATTTGATGACTTTCAGGATGATCCCTATTCAAGACACAAAGCAGCCCTCCAACTTTCCCAACGGTTTGCGGTTCAGGGCCAGCGCACACTCAGTTGGCGAGACAGATTGGATGATATTTTTTTGCACCCGGCTTATGGGTATGTTGCCTTGGCAGGGGTATTGTTATTGTTTTTTCAAGCGGTTTATGGGGTTGGCCAACTGATCGAACCACCATTGTTGGCCCTCTTCGATAGCCTGATCACCAATCTCAACACCTACATCGACACAGGTAATTTGCTGGGGGTGCTTCTCAACGGGGTATTGCAAGGGGTGATGGCTGGCTTTGCTATCGTGCTACCTTATTTGTTCCCCTTTTTGCTTGGCCTGGGTTTTTTGGAGGATGTAGGTTATTTGCCACGCATTGCGTTTTTGATGGATAGCCTGATGCACCGCATTGGCTTGCATGGCAAGGCCATTGTGCCATTTATTCTGGGATATGGGTGTAATGTCCCGGCAATTATGTCTACCCGTACCCTCGAGGATTCACGCGAGCGTTTCATCGCGGCGGCATTATCTACCTTGGTTCCGTGCGCCGCCCGTTTGGTGGTGGTGTTTGGGCTGGTGGCTTTTTACCTTGGGCCATTGTATGCCTTTGGTTTGTATCTGCTAAATTTGTTTATTATCGCCCTCACCGGGCGCATTCTTACCCGCTTATTGCCAGAGAACACACCTGGGATGATCTTGGAAATGCCGCCTTATCGCATTCCAACCCTCAGGGCGGTGGCTAACAAAGCCTGGTTCCGAATACGTGAGTTCATTGTTGAAGCTTGGCCTACGCTCATTTTTGGTAGCGCCGCTTTGGGCTTGTTGGTATTTTTTGATATTGCCAAATACTTCAATTGGATGGTGCGACCAATTACTTGGCTTTTGGACCTTCCCGCTGAAGTAGGTGTACCGCTCATCTTTGGCGTGCTGCGCAAAGAATTATCGCTGATCATGTTAGGCCAGGCGCTGGGCAATAACGATTATTCGGCGGTGTTGAGCAATGCCCAATTGTTTACCTTTACCGTATTTGTTGTGTTCTTTGTTCCATGTGTAGCTACCTTGGTTATGCTAAAACGCGAATTGGGGAGCAGGCAGATGGTATGGGTCACCTTGATCACCATAATCATCGCGATGGGGGCTGGTTTGGCTGCTCGAATTTTTGGCTTGTTGTTATAAAAAATAAACCCGCGAATCGTGCCTGGTTCGCGGGTTTTGGCTTTTCAAAGCTCCAAGTAGTGCTTTAGCTTATCTAGAACAGTTTGTAAAACTTTTAAGCGGCTAAAATATTTATCGTTCGCCTCTACCAATGTCCAAGGGGCACTGGCGGTGCTGGTCTTCAGCAAGGCTTCTTCCGCGGCAAACTCATAATCTTCCCATTTCGCTCGGTTGCGCCAATCCTCATCGGTGATCTTCCAAGATTTGTAATTGATACTTTCACGTTCTTTAAACCGGCGAAGTTGTTCGTCTTTGCTGATCTGCATCCAAAACTTGAAAACGATCGTCCCAAAATCAGTCAGTTGCCTTTCGAATTGGTTAATCTCGCTGAAAGCGCGCTTCCAGGCAGCTTCGGTACAAAAACCTTCCAAGCGTTCCACCAACACCCTCCCATACCAAGAGCGGTCAAAGATGGCGATCTGCCCTTGCTCTGGCAGCCGGCGCCAAAATCGATACAGGTAGTGGTGGTCCTTGTCTTCACCGCTGGGGGCGGCGATAGGCCACACCACATATCCGCGAGGGTCCATGTTTTCGGTCAATCTTTTGATGGTGCCGCCTTTTCCACTGGCATCCATCCCTTCGAACACGATGACCACTGGCACCTGTTTTACATAAACCTGATAGGCGGCAGTATGCAACTCCGCATGAAGTAGCTTCAGCCGTTTTTCATATTCGGCTTTGGGGGTGGCAAGGGTCAGATTCAGTTTCTCAAGCATTAACAGCTCCTTGCATCTCGGTGGTAGTTGCTTCTGGTTTTTCAGAAACTGAGTTCTTTAAACCCAAGTGATCTTCGATCGCTGTGATCGTGGTTTCAAGAACTTTTATGCGCGCAAAATACTTGTCGGTAGCTTCAACGATGGTCCAGGGGGCGAATGGGGTATCGGTGCGAAAGAGCATGTCTTCCACAGCGGCTGCGTATTTTTCGTATTTCTTTTTTTGGAAAAGATCATCATCAGTCACTTGCCAGGCGGTCAGTTTATCGCCCGCCAGTTTATCCAGCCGTTTTCCCAGTTCTGCTTTGCTAATATGTAACCAAAATTTGACGAATACCACACCATCGGCTGAAAGTTGCTCTTCGAACTCACTGATGTCGCGATAGGCAGACTCCCACTCGGCATGGCTCACATCCTTTTTGACGCGACCGGAGAGTACTCTGCTATACCAGGACGTATCATAGGCTACCATTTGGCCATAGGATGGGATCTTGGACCAGAACCGCCACATCCAAGGATATTTGGTTTCCTGGGTGCGGCGCGGTTTGATAGGAACGACCCGAAACCCGCGCGGATCCAACCGTTCGGCAAGGATGTTGATCAGGCGGCCTTTTCCAGTTGCCGCCCAACCTTCAAATACGATCATCACTGGTACGCGGGCGTTGAAGACAGCATGTTCAAGTTCGTACAAGCGTTGTTGTAAAGGGGCGATCCGTTGTTTGTATTCTTCCTTGCTCACTGCAAGGTCCAAATTTACATACTCCAGCATGGGCACCTCTCTTGTTGCGTAGGGTTGTGGTTAAATTATAACTACCTGTTTTGTTTATGAAGCATCGCGCTGGAGAACTGTGAACATCAGTACCGCTCCCAGAATAAGTGCGGCACCGATGATCGCTTTCAGGCCAAGCCTTTCACCAAATATCGCATATGCCAACGCTACTGTTACCAGTGGTTCGACCGTAGAGATGATCGAAGCATTCACCGGTCCAACCCGGCGTAAACCCTCCAAAAATGTTACGGATGCAATGATAGTAGGAATGATAACCATTCCGGCGATCACCCACCAGGCAGTTGGGCTGGGTGGCATAGGTGCGCCTTCCATTTGCCACAAACCTAAATAAACCAGGGAGGCAGAAGAAAATATGACCGCGGTGGATTCCATAGGGCCAACATACTTGCCCAATCGGGAGCCGATGATGATGTAGGTGGAGTAGATCAGCGCTGCGGCAACTCCCAAAATAAAACCGAGTGGATCACCGCCGCTACCAGGGTCGGCAATTAAAAATGTACCCAGGAATGAAATGACGATCCCAAGGATCGCTATCTTGCTGACTTTCTTTTTTAGTACCAAAATTGTAAGAATGGAGACAAAGGCAGGGTATAACGATAGCAAGATGGCTACCACGCCTGCGCTAGCATACCTAAGGGCAGATAAGTAAGCAAAAGCCTGCCCTGAGAATCCGATGGCACCCATCAGGATCAGCAATATCAGTGGTTTTCCACGTGGAAATGGCCTTTTTTGAATCAGCATCATCGCCATTAGGAATAAGCCGGTAAGGCTAAAGCGGAAAAATAACAGCGTGGTGGTACTCAACCCCTGGCTGTAAGCCAGTTTGCCAAAAATTCCCAGGGTGCCATAGCTAATTGCGGATAGAAGAGTGATGAGGATGCCTGCGATGGGGTTCATGTGTCCTTTTTGCGAATGTTTAAAACAAGAATCTTGGTACTGTGGTTGAATGGGTAGGGGTCAGCAGGTAACAAAGCAGCGGGGTTGGCAGAAAACCCAAAAAAATCGGCGGGTACATCCACACGTTGGCCTACACGAATATAGCCATCTTTGCATAATTCATCCACCGACTCCAACATTTGCCTGCCAGAGTGGAAAAGAGCATTGTTGATGCAAATCAATTTACCGCCATTGCGAACAAGTGGTCGTACTTTATTGATCAGCCGGACCATCCCAGAGTTCAGATCCACCTTGCCGGCTTGAGTGCTTGAAAAAAAGGGTGGGTCAAGGATGACCGTATCGAATTGTTGGCCACTTTTTTTAAATCTTCCAACCGCTTGGAAAAAATCCATCACAAACAGATCCATTTTACGGGTGTCCAGGTTATTCAGTTCTGCCCCGCGGAGAGAAAGATCCAAAAAGCGGCGATTTAGGTCCAGCTGAATTACTTTGTTTGCACCGCCAGCAAGCGCTGCTACTCCCAGGCTTCCTGTATAGGCAAATGTATTCAAAACATCTTTCCTGTTGCTATTGGCGATCAGCCAGGTTCGTAGCTCGCGAGTATCCAAATAAAAACTGGCATCCTGGTTCAAGAGCAGGTCTACCTTGTACCATACGCCATTCTCTATTATTTTTCCGGTCCGTTGACCGCCAAAGGCAATGATGCCAGCCCGAGCCTCCGGGTTGGCGGCATATCGAGATTTGACCACCGCGCAGGTGATAAATGGCATGTTCGTTTTATAAAAATGGGCGACATTCAGCATTTTTTCCTGGTCAGGTTTTTTGCTATTTTCGATTATGACCAAAGTTTGCCCATAAAGGTCCACAGAAAAGGAAGCATCTCCTTCAAAGAATCCGTTAAAAGCCCGCCAGGCACTGGTTGGTTCATTTGCCAAAAAGGCTGAACGTTTTTCCAATGCTGCCAATAACAATTGTTCCAAATTGACTTGCATCAGAGTGGCCGCTGCTTGTAAAAGGGGTTTTCGGGGTCGGGTAATTCCTGGGCGGCCTTGGTCAGCATGTCCATGCTGGCGATGATCAGTTGTTGAATATGATCGGGGGTTTCCTCACCTCCGTTATCAATACTTTCGATAGCCTTCACCAGCGAGCGGCGCAAACCACTCGCCCGGCGCGCCCATATCGAATCAGCGCTTAAACGCTCCATTCGGAAAGTAAGCAGGCGCAACAGGTCTACCTGCCTATGGTCTTTCGGAGGTATGGCGGCCATTATTGACAGCTGGTATCTATTACTGAGCTTTTTGTGCTGATGCTGCCGCGGAAAACTTCTACCGCGTAGCGGTACGTAGCGCCAGGTTCAACGATCACTGTATCGGTATATTGGGTGTTATCTGCCCCCAAAGATGCCACAGCTTCGCCATTTCGCAAGATCCTGTATCCGTCCTCGTTATTGTTTTTGTCAGCCCATTCCATTTCCATTGTCAACGCGCTACCTTCTGCGGTATATTGGCAAAAATAATTCCATTTGATCCAAACCGGAGCGATCGGTGGTACCTCCGTTGGAGAATCGGCCGCAGAAATCGTTGGTACTGTCCATACACTGCCAACTGGGGTGGCAAATTCAGCCGGCAACCAACAGGTCTCGGTGCCTGCCGGCGCCTTAACTACCCAATATTTATCTGTAGCACCTACAACTTCCACGGTTTGACCCTCTTTGATCAAAACCACGATCGGAAAGTTGGTCCCAGGCCCTTTGCGGCAGTTGACATTGTTATCAAAGGTCAGTAATGGCGAGCTATAGGTGGGTGTAATGGTAGGCTCGTTGGTTTTGGTAACGGCTGGTGTATTGGTGGGTTGAATGCCGATGGTGGTTTCGGTAGGGGTGGGTAAAATTGCTGTCGCACTCTCCAGCGATTCCAAGGTCATCGCCACCTGGGTAGCAACCTCATCGACACTGGGGTTGGCAAAGCCGGTACTGCGTTGGGGAAGGCTGCAGCCGGCGATGACAATAGCAATGATTGTAGCGAAACTGATGACATGTAATTTTTTCATTCGCGATCCTTTGGCAAAGCGCAAGAAATGATACTAAAATTATACCTTGATGAAACAAGACCGAATCCTCCCCGGTGAGCAGGGACTGGCAGGGTTAACGCGAAAATGGCGCACCGACCATGAAACCGGGCCTAACTTTACCGAGTGGCGCGAAATGGCTGCCAAATCCGCTGATATGGTGGATCTGCCAACGGACTTAGACCCTCGCTTGGCAGAATTACTGCGCGCCAGCGGTTATGGCCGCCTATACCGGCACCAATCCCTAACCTGGCAGGCTGCCGCCCATGGCCACAACGTTGTTTTGTGTACCGGCACAGCTTCTGGCAAATCTCTGGCGTTCAACCTGCCGGTTTTTCAGGCGCTGGTTTCATCACCAAGCGCCAAGGCTTTGTATGTTTACCCCACCAAAGCACTTACTCAAGACCAGCACGCCTCGCTACTGGCCTTTGCAGCAACGTTGGGAACCAATGAAGTACGTCCAGGTATCTACGATGGAGATACCCCCACTTCGTCGCGTTCCTTGGTCCGTCAAAAGGCCAATTTGCTATTAACCAACCCCGAAATGTTGCATACCGGAATGTTGCCACACCATGCCAACTGGTCTGCTTTTTTTGGCCAATTGCGCTATATAGTCATCGACGAGATGCACACTTACCGGGGAGTGTTTGGTTCCAATTTTGCCAATGTGCTGCGGCGATTGTTACGTGTGGCAAATTTTTATGGAGCAACTCCGCAATTCCTGATGACCTCGGCAACGATCGCCAACCCTGCTGAACTGGGGGAGAAATTGTGCGGTCAGCCGGTAAAGCTGGTACAAGAAGATGGATCTGCCCGCGGTCAAAAAATATTTGCCATCTACAATCCACCCATTGTTAACCCAGCCCTGGGTTTGCGAAAAAGTGCTATGGCCGAAAGTATCCGCTTGGCCAAGGATGCCTTGCGTAACGGAATCCAAACCATTTTATTCGCCAGAAGCCGCCGCACTGTGGAGATTTTATTGAAGCAGTTGCGCGATGAGGTTGCCATGGACCAAAGGAAGTCGCCACACGAACTGCCTTTCGATCCTCAATCCATTCAGGGTTACCGCAGTGGCTACTTGCCTGCAGAACGGCGTGCAATTGAAAAAGGACTGCGAGAAGGTCACATCAAACTGGTGGTGGCCACAAGTGCATTGGAGTTGGGAATTGATATTGGCGACCTGCGCCTTGCAATGATGTTAGGCTTTCCAGGTTCGATTGCCAGCCTGTTACAACAAGCCGGTCGGGCTGGCCGTGGCGCAGAATCCAGCATGGCTATTCTGGTGGCTACTGCCCAACCGGTTGACCAGTACCTCGCAAACCATTCAGAGTACCTTACCCAGCGCACCCCTGAAAACGCTTTGCTCGATCCAGACCATTTGGTCATCTTCCTAAATCACCTTCGCTGTGCCTTGTTTGAATTGCCTTTTATTAGCGGGGAGAAGTTTGGAGGGGTAGAGGTAGGTGAATTTTTGGAAATACTGGAACAGAATCGCGAAGTGCACACAAAAAATTTGCGCACATTTTGGATGGCGGAAGGATACCCCGCCGCCAAAGTTTCTTTGCGGACCGCTTCTCCCAATAATGTTGTTTTGATGTCTGAGGAGGGTGGACCACCGCGCACAATTGGCCAAGTTGATTTGGAAAGCGCGTATTGGATGGTTCACCCCAATGCGGTTTATTTGCATGGCGGCCAGCAGTACCATGTGCAGAATTTGGATCTGGAAAGTGGCAAGGCGACGCTCGTGCCGGTCTCTTTGGATTATTACACCGAACCCACCAGGGAGGATGAGATAGAACTTGTTGAGATCGCGGCGACCAACAGCGCGCCTGGTGGTGAAATATCACGCGGCGAGATCATCGTTCACTCCAAGGTTACAGGTTACAAAAAAAAGAATTGGAGCTCCTCCGAAATATTGGATATGGTTCCATTACAAATGCCAGAAACAGAATTAAATACGATCGGTTACTGGTTTGTCATCAGCCCAACATCGTTGGCAAGCCTTGCCGAAGCGGGGTTGTGGACCAATGCTTCCAACGATTACGGCCCAAAATGGCCAGGCACAAGGGATGCCGTACGCGCTCGGGATGAATTTAAGTGCCAGGTTTGTGGTCTGCCAGAACATGGAAAACAACATGATGTTCACCACAAATCACCTTTTCGTGAGATCATCCGGCGCGGAATGGCCGAGTTGCGGTCTGGCGGAATGGGAAGCCAGGATCCTGTACCGCAGGAGCTGCTGGATGTGGCCAACCGCCTTGACAACCTGATCACATTGTGCCCGAATTGCCACCACAAAGCGGAACAAAACGTGCGCATGCGCAGCGGTTTGGCTGGATTGGCATATGTGTTCCATCAGCTCGCACCGCTATTTTTAATGTGTGATATGGATGATATAGGAGTCTATTTTCATCCGGAGGCGCAATTTTGCGAAGGCCAACCTGCCATAGCCATTTACGATATGGTTCCCGCGGGAATTGGATTTGCGAATAAATTGTACGAGTTGCACCAAAAGTTGGTAGGGGAATGCACCCGCCTGATCACTGAATGCACTTGCGAAGATGGTTGCCCAGCCTGTGTTGGGCCCGCCGGTGAGAATGGCGTTGGCGGCAAGAATGAAACCCTTGCAATATTGGGTGTAATGCAAGGTGCGTCCTCCGATGTATAATTAGAATGAATTTTCTAAATTATGTCATCCCTCTCCGATAAACTCAAAAACCTTGGCGTCAAGGTGGGCACCTCCCAGGTGGTTCCACCACCACCTGATCAACGCCCAACTGCCCAAGCAAAGTTGGAAGAAACCTTGGGCGGACGGTGGTTACCTACTCGCGCCGGAGATACTTTTGTCGTTGAAAGTGTTTTCGAAAGCGCCTATCAACATGGCTTGTACCCCATGTTGATGGAGCACCCGATGGACATCCTTGCCGAGGTTTGCCGCGATCATCGAATTGGCAATTTGAGGTTGGAAGAATTGGCGTTCCTTGATACCGAAACTTCTGGTTTATCTGGCGGTACAGGAACATACGCGTTTATGGTTGGCATTGGAAGATACATCGCCGGCCAATTCAGGTTGTCGATCTTTTTTATGCAAGACCCTACTGACGAACCTGCCATGCTGGAGGCGATCGCTGACGCCTTGGCGCCGTGTAAAGCGTTTGTGACCTTCAACGGCAAGTCTTTTGATATCCCATTGTTGCGTACCAGATATATCCTCAACGCCATTCCATTGCCATTTATCGATTTTTCTCATATTGATTTGTTGCATATTTCGCGGCGGCTTTGGAGAGACCGCTTGCCATCGCGTGCCCTTAAGTACCTGGAGGAAGCCATTATGGAGGTTGGACGGACCAGCGAGGAGGTACCCGGGTTTGAGATCCCCTGGTTGTATTTTGATTACCTTCGAACCGGCGATGCCCAGCCACTAAAAGGTGTGTTCTATCATAATTCGATGGATGTTGTATCGATGGCGGTATTGTTTAACCTGGTCAACTGGATCCTTCAGGAACCGCATGGCGAAGGGTTGTACCATGGGCAAGACATCATTGCATTGGCCCGCATTTTTGAGGAGCTGAAACGGTGGGACGAGGCTGCCCGCCTGTATGAGCGCGGTTTGGCCGAATCGTTGCCTGAGGCTGATTTTTCGCAAGCTGTCCAGAGACTATCCATTTTGCAAAAAAAACGCGGCGATTACCAGACCGCCGTTCGTTTGTGGCAGCAGGCAGCCGATACCGGACATATTTACGCGTTTGTTGAGTTGGCCAAATATTACGAACACAAGGCACGCGACCGCCAGGCAGCCTTGATGTGGGCTACCCGTTGCCAAGACTTGTTGCCCACCTGCCAATTACCGGCCTGGCAGATAACTTTTTGGCGGCAAGAGATTGAAAAACGCGTTACGCGTTTACAAGACCCCAAATAACCAAAACAAAAAGATGATCCTGACATTGACGAACGCATTGAAGTTTCCTATAATTGAAAATAGTTTTCAATAAGAGGTTGAATATGCATCAGGATTGGTTCACAACATTAGCGCAATATGGCTATCGACTCACCGGCTCACGCAAGGCTGTCGTTGAGATCATTAGTTCATCCACCCAAGCCCTAACACCGATCGAGATCTACGAACGTGCCCGCAAGGTGAATGATGAGATCGGTTTGGTTTCGGTCTACCGCACGCTTGAAAAACTGGAAGAATTGAAGTTGATCCAACGGGTTCACCAACCGGCAGGGTGCCAAGCCTTTATGGTCGCCAGCAGAGAACACCAACACCTGCTTTTGTGCTCGCAATGTGGCGAGATCCGTTTTTTTGAAGGCGATGATCTTGGATCCTTGATCCATACCATTGCCAAGAAGACTGGCTTTGAGATCAATGATCATTGGTTGCAATTGTTTGGCGTTTGCCAAAAATGCAAAACTGGCCAGGAGGCAGGCGCGTGAACCAGCAACCGCATCACCTAATGCTCAAAAATGTATGCTTGGCATATGGCACTCGGCAGGTATTGAAGGACATCACATTTTTCGTTGAGAACGGTAAAAGCCTGGCGATCGTTGGCCCCAACGGGGCGGGAAAATCAACATTGTTCAAGGCGATCGTTGGGCTCGAACCCATTGATAGCGGTCAGATCCTCATCCACGACCAGCCGATCCATGCCCACAAAGATTGTGTCGCATATGTCCCGCAAAAGGAAGAAGTGGATTGGAAATTCCCGGTAACGGTCCGTGATGTGATCATGATGGGCAGGTACAACTCTCGCGGCTGGTTTATGCCGCCAGGCAAGGCCGATAACATGATCGTGGAAAGGTCGATGGATGAACTCAATATCTCCAAGATCGCCAATGTATCCATCAACGAATTATCGGGAGGGCAACAACAACGGGTCTTTTTGGCACGAGCCATTGCCCAGGAGCCACACATATTGCTAATGGACGAACCCTTTACCGGTATCGACTCTCCAACCCAGGAAGCTACCTTCGACTTGATCGCACGGTTACAGGCTCGCCAGGTCACTGTGGTAATCTCTACCCACGATCTTAACCTCGCAAGCACTCGTTTCGACCAAGCCCTCCTCCTCAACCGGTCGGTCGTCTCTCATGGTGATCCCGCAACAGTATTTACTCCTGCCAATCTTGCTTCCGCGTTTGGGAACTCCTTTTTGGTGATGGAGAATGGGACCGTGTTGGTGGATGAGTGTTGCCCGGCAGATGAAGAACATACCCATATTCTACCGAAATGAGTAACCGATGCCTTTTTTTCAATTCGTGATTGAACCCTTTTCCTACGCGTTTATGCAGCGAGGGTTGGCAGCCGGGATCTTTGTGGGCATATTATGTGCCATTATGGGCAGCTATGTAGTGTTGCGTGGCATGGCTTTTTTGGGCGATGCGCTTGCACATGCCATCATGCCCGGTGTGGCGATCTCCTACTTGTTGGGGGCTAACCTATTTGTGGGGGCGATCATTGCCGCCATAGTGGTGGCGCTTGGGATCGGTGCGATCTCACGCAACGGCACCATCAAAGAGGATACAGCAATCGGCATTTTGTTCGCTTCTGCTCTGTCCTTGGGCATCGCGCTAATATCAACCGTAAATAGTTATGCTGTGGACCTTAGCCACATCATGTTCGGCAATATCCTGGGTGTGAACATTTTTGACCTGCAAATAACGATTTTATTTTCGGTGCTGATTTTGGCTATTGTTGCGTTGTTGTATCGCCCCTTGCTGGTGGTTTCTTTCGACCCCATTCTGGCCCAAACGATGAAGTTGCCAGTGAACTTGCTGAATAACCTTTTACTGGTGTTATTGGCGGTTTCGGTGGTCATTTCTTTGCAAACGGTGGGGGTTGGCTTGGCGGCAGCCATGTTAGTGACGCCGGCAGGAACAGCCTATTTGTTGACCCGTCGATTAAAGTCGATGATGCTGGTTTCAGCCGCGATCGGGGCGTTTTCTGCCTTTATCGGGTTACTATTAAGTTACTATCTCAATGTTGTCTCAGGCTCGGCGATCGTCTTAACCGCAACAGCGATCTTTTTTGTGGTGTATCTGATCAAGAAAGGGAAACGTTGATCTTATGGGCACACGTCGGGCAATTAAAACCTCGATTTTGTTGGTGTTGATTTCGTTGACGATCGGTTCGTGCAGATTGCCCTTTAAAAACCTGCCGGGCATGCAAACGGTGACCCCGGTTGAGGCTGTCGCAACAAATACTCCGTTTTTGCCGCCAGAAACATCGGAGCAGGGATTGGATCCATCGCCGACATCAGAGCAAACGGCTGCACCGACGTTTACTGATTTTCCGAGCCCAAGCCCCTCTCCAACGGCGACAGAAACATTGTCTCCAACAACCACACCCGGCCCAACCAATACCACCTTACCTACCCCAACCAACCTGCCAACATCCACCGTTGTGGCTGTTGTGCCCACAGAACTGCCCAGCGATTATCCAGTCTATGCGGAAGTGGAGCGCACCCGGTACCTGATCGCTGTCTCCATCGATTATGAAGCCCACTTTGTAAATGCCAGCCAAGATGTTTATTTTACGAACCGCACTGGCTACCCGCTCGAATCAATCGTTTTCGCAGTAAATGCCAATTTGTGGCAAAACACGTTTGCCTTGCTTCATTCCAGTGTGAATGACACGCCCGCTACGGATGTCAACCTTTTGGGTCAGTGGCTTACCATAGGGCTCGCTCAACCATTAGAACCTGGCCAAACCATCAAGATTGGCTTGGCATACACCTTGGCGCTGCCATACAGTTCTGCAAGAGTCGAGAACTTTGGTTATACCGCTCGCCAAACCAACTTGATCGATTGGTATCCTTTTATCCCACCCTTTAATAATGGTAATTGGCAACTGCCAAATCCGTATGCATTTGGTGAGAACCTGGTCTATGAAAAGGCGGATTTTTTTGTTGACCTCAGCTTTGCGAACCCAACCAGTTCGCCTGTGGTTGCCGCGCCGTTGCCCGCGGCCAGCAACAATGGTGTGCAGCATTACGAATGGCTCAATGCCCGCAATTTTTCGCTCTCCATCAGCCCATATTTTTTGAGTTCAACAGCGCAAGCAGGTGATGTAACCATTGTTAATTATTACTTCCCTGAACATGCTTTGGCGGCAGCCCAAGTGCTGGAGATGACGCGACGATCAGTTGAGATTTTTTCCGGATCCTTTGGCCCTTACCCGCATTACTGGCTTGCCGTAGTAGAAACAGAATTGAACGACGGGTTGGAATCAGACGGCTTGTATTTCCTATCCAGTTCGTTTTATAGCGCTTATACAAGTGGGATAAAAAACAATCTGTCCGTGATCGCCATCCATGAGACATCGCACCAGTGGTGGTATGGAGGGGTTGGTTCTGACCAGGCGAACGAACCATGGTTGGACGAAGCTTTATCCACATATAGCGAGTACATCTTTTTTGAAAATTACGATCCCTCCTTGTTAGAGTGGTGGTGGAATTTTAGGGTTTACTCACACCAGCCATTTGGCTATGTAGATTCAACCATTTATAACTTCAGCACCTTTCCTCAATACGTCAATGCTATCTACTTTAATGGCGCTGAGTTTTTGCATTTGGTGCGCCAGCGAATAGGCGGTCCGGCTTTTTACCAGTGGATGGCTTCCTACTATGCCATGTACAACGGCCAGATCGCCCAAACATCCGACCTTTTCACCGTCCTCTCACAGGTCAGTGGCGTTTTTATCGATGACCTAAAAGCGGACTATTTTTTGGGGTATTGATCAATGAGAACCAAGTTAGTAATTTGCCTTTTGTTGGTTAGCGTATGGTTGGCTGGTTGTATCAGTGTTAGCCAATTAACCGCTGCCCCTACCGTAACTCCAAAATTACAACTCACCCCCACGGTATTGATCACAGCATTGCCGACCATTTCCACTGAAACCATACAACCGAATGCGGGCGCAGAGAATTTGATCAGCTATGATATCGTCGCAAAAATGGATTATGACGCAAAATCTCTTTCGGTGGTTGAGAAGATCTTCTTTACCAACAAGACAGGCATTATTTTGCCCGACATATTGCTGGCAGTATTGCCAAATAGCCAGCCTGGCGTTTTTCAATTGATCCAGGTGTTGGTAGATGACATCAACCACGACGACTACATTTTGGATGGCCAGCGTTTGTTGATCAAGGGTCTAAAATTGCCCAATGCTGAATCCATGTTGATTGAGGTTCGTTTTCAGCTTGACTTGCCGGCCGTTGTGCAGGGTGATCCGAATGTGGTACGGCCGACCATTTTTGGAGTATCTGAAAAACAAGTTAACCTAACCGACTGGTTCCCGATGGTTGTGCCATATTCGCAGCAAGGATGGTTATTACATAACCCTGCTTATTATGGCGAGCATTTGGTGTATCCCGCAGCCGAAATTTCGTTGGAACTTAACTTTGCCAATACCACCTTTTTGCCGATCATCGCCGCCAGCAGCCTGCAGACCGGCCCGGAAGGGACCCATACATACCAAATGGAGAATGCCCGCGATATGGTGTTTGCGATGGGGCGCCAAATGAATGTAGTTTCTGGGTATGCCAACGGTTTTACCGTAAACAGTTACTTCTATGAACCGTATCGCTCAGCGGGTGAGGCGGTTTTACAAACTACCCTCGAGGCGGTCGACCTGTATACCTACCTGTTCGGTCCATTGGAAGGCCGCGATTCGTTGAGTGTGGTTCAAGGTGATTTTGATGACGGGATGGAATTTGACGGTTTGTACTATCTGAGCAATAGTTTTTACAACTTGTATGATGGCACACCCAAACAATACTTGATCTTGGTGGCAGCACACGAAACATGCCATCAATGGTGGTTTGCCCAGGTTGCCAACGACCAGGCAATCCATCCCTGGCTGGATGAATCACTGGCCACCTATTGCGAGAAATTGTATTATGAGCATTACCACCCCGATTCTTTGAGTTGGTGGTGGACAACCAGGGTCGATTTTTATGAACCAACCGGGTTTATTGATGCCCCGGTAACATCTTATGAGGGCTTCACCCCGTATACAAATGCTACATATCGCCAAGGGGCGCGCTTTTTGGAAGACCTGCGCGTTTTAATCGGTGATGATGCCTTTTT